>CAWUKD010000172.1:0-7330 GCA_963922815.1 uncultured Gammaproteobacteria bacterium | reverse complement strand
GCACCGAGCGCCTGCATCATGGCAACGTAGATATCAGAGTTTTGCACACGAATTTTCATACCGGCAATATCGTCCGGCGTATAGATTGGCCGCTTGGTGTTGTAGAACGAACGAGCCCCTGAATCGTAATAGCACATTCCTCTAAGGCCGTACGGCATCATGGCGTCGAGAATTTTTCGCCCGACTTCACCATCAAACGCGGCGCGTGAGTGCGCGATCGATCGGAACAGGAAAGGTAATGCCAACACAATCGTTTCGGGAACAATCGAGTTGATGGGCGCCAAATTTACCCGTGTCAGGTCCAGCCCACCGAAAACAGCGATTTCCAGCGTGTCTTTTTCGGCACCCATTTGACCACCGGGATACACCCTGACGCGCATTTCCCCATTCGTGCGTTCGTTGAGAAGCCTGTCTATCGCGTGCAGACCCTGAGTGGTCGGATAATCATCCGGCTGACTGTCCGCTGCAAAGAGTGGGCGGGTACGACCGCTGTTCTTGCTGCAAGAGCTCAACAGCAGTGGCGCGAGCATCAGTGGAGCGCGCAGTAATTGCCTTCGATTCATTATCTTGCCATCCATCCGCCGTCGACCGGTATCAATGTTCCGTGCACATAATCGGATGCACGAGACGCCAGAAACACTGCTGTACCACCAAGGTCCCCGGGATCACCCCACCGGCCGGCCGGAATGCGCTCCAGTATCTGGCGGTTCCTATCCGTGTCGTTACGCAGTGCTTCAGTGTTATTCGTCGCGAAATAGCCAGGAACAATTGCATTGACATTAATATTCCTGGAAGCCCATTCGTTAGCCAGCAGACGAGTCAGGCCCGCGAGTCCACTCTTGCTTGCTGTATAGGATGCCACACGAATACCACCTTGCAGCGATAATAACGAGGCCACGTTAACAATCTTGCCGGGCCTGTTACCCGATACCATCGATTTCGCAGCAGCCTGTGCCAGAAAAAAGGGCACTTTCAGATTGGTGGCCATCACGTCGTCCCAGTCGCTTTCACTGAAATCAAGCGCATCTTCACGCCGGATGATGCCCGCGTTGTTCACCAGAATATCTATCGGTCCAAGCGCCTGTTCGGCCTCGCTAATCACTGGCTCGGCGACGTTGGCTTTACTCAAATCCGCCATTACGACGGCGGTCTTGCCACCTTCTGACGTGATCAGTGCATTCGTTTCATCGGGCGCTGAGCGACCGACCAGCGCAACACTGGCGCCGGCCCGGGAAAGCGCGACCGCCATAGCTTGCCCAAGACCCGTGTTGGCGCCGGTAACCACCGCCACCTTCCCTTCAAGACTGAAAAGTTCGTTATTCATAACCCGGCTACTTGAGCTGGCAAATGTCGAGAACGTTCATATCCGTGTAATCGAGGTTTTCACCACCCATCGCCCAGATGAAGGAGTAGTTGCTGTTACCGGACCCCATGTGAATGGACCAGGGGGGCGATATCACCGCTTCTTTGTTGTGCATGACAATGTGACGCATTCCGTCGGGTTCCCCCATGTAATGAAACACGCGCTCGTCCTCTTCCAGTTCGAAATAAAAATAAACTTCGGATCGACGATCATGCAGATGAGGTGGCATGGTGTTCCAGACGCTGCCAGGCTTCAGAATTGTCAAGCCCAGCAACAGCTGTGCCGACCGACACGTCTCGGGAACAATGTACTTGTAAATTGTTCGGTCATTCGACGTTTCCAGGGAACCGAGCTCAACGGGTACAGCATCTTCAATGGAAATCTTTACCAGGTCGAACCGCGCGTGCGCCGGCGTTGACGCCAGATAGTATTCGGCCGGTTTGGCCGAATCATCACTCGCAAATTCGACGTCTTTCGAGCCCATGGGAATATACAAACCATCTCGCGGCGCCATGGTGAAAGTTTCGCCGTCAACCGTCACCGTTCCGCGACCTGCGCCCACATTGACTACGCCCAGCTCACGTCGCTCGAGAAACGGAGCGCCCTTGACAGGCTCCTCCTGATCCGGCAACCGTACGGCACGACTTACCGGAGCCGCCGATCCAATAACCAGTCGTTCATTGTGAGAATAATTCAAACTGATTGAGTCGGCGCCGAAAAGCCGCTGAACAACGTAACGTTCACGCAGCGTCTCATTATCGACTCCGTGCATCATATCGGGATGGGTTGCGTGATAGGTTTTATCGAACATTTAGCGACGTCCTGTAAAGTATAATAAATAAATCTCGAGCGCTAAGGCTCCTGCTGAATTGCCTGCAACAGAAATACCCCTTAAGCACCGCCGGCTATGCCAGTGCTGTCATGAGATCGGTCATGGCAGCCTTTTCAATAATGGCACCACGATGCTGAACCACCGTGGCGGCGAGCGCGCCACCAAACGCAGATGCATCCTCAATAGTCTTGCCGGCAAATCGGGCTGCAATAAATCCGGCGTTAAACGAATCACCCGCCGCGGTGGTATCCACGACGGTTTCTACGGGAACAGCCTCAACGTGCCTGGTATACGCCTCACACACTACCGTGCAGCCTTCCGCACCTCGTTTCATAATGATCTCGGGAACGCCCCACGACTGCAGGCGGCGAACGATGTCTTCCTGATCCGCCTGCCCATACAGCAGCAATTCATCGTCGACTGTCGGTAACGCGATATCGGCACGTCTGTACATTTGCTCGAACACAGCCTGAGCTTGCCTGGTATTGAGCCACTGACGTGGTCGATAATTGTTATCGAACAAAACCTTTCCACCACCGCTGCGAAACGCATCCAGGAAATCAAACAGCCTTTTGCGCGCCTGGTCAGAATAAATCGCCAGTGTGATTCCGGACAAATAGATGTAATCGTAGCCAGCAAGCTTTTCGAACAATAAAGCCGCGCGGCTCTCATCGTCAAACAGAGCGCTGGCCGGTGATTGCTCACGCCAATAGTAAAACGTGCGCTCACCGGCATCATCTACGTCAATCAGATAGAGTCCAGGCAGGGCGCCCTTCTGTCGGGACACAAGCCCACAGTCGACACCTTCCTTTTTCCATTCTTCAATCATCCAGTCGCTCATGTGATCGTCTCCCAGTGCCGTTACGTAACTGACGTCGGCACCGAGACGGGCAAGATAGACTGAGAAATTGAGCGTATCGCCCCCATAGCCAATCTCTGCACGAGGCTTGACTTCGATCATGCACTCGCCAATGACTGCAATTTGTGTATTCACGCTGACATCTTCACGCTTTTTGTCCCCCTTAAGAGAACAGCAGACCACCGTTGATATCGTAGTTCGCGCCAGTAATAAAACTGGCGTCATCTGACGCAAGATAGGTTACCAGAGCAGCAACCTCTTCCGCCTTTCCTTCGCGGCGCAGTGGCGTAGCGCCGGCTACGTTGGTGCGAACCGCATCTTTGGTAAACTCATCGTGGAACGTTGTACTGATCATACCCGGACAGACTGAATTAACCCGAATACCGCCAGGGCCCAGCTCTTTGGCCATTGCCCGGGTGAACGTCATCACAGCCCCTTTCGAAGTCGAGTATGCAGCCGCACCAGGACCGCCGCCATCACGTCCGGCCTGCGACGCAAAGTTAACGATGGCGCCGCCCGAACTCATGTGGGGCACGATCGCTTTGGTGGACAAGAATGTCGACGTCAGATTAAGGCGCATGACTCGCTGAAAAAACTCTTCGTCCATCTCAGCGAGCGTTTTTCTGGCAACCATTCCACCAGTGACGTTAATAAGTATATCGATGCTGTCGCCGTAGGTTTCTCTCGCATGACTAAGTACTGCGTCAACGCCTTCCTGACGCGTCATGTCTGCACGGACCAGAGTTGCTGTACCACCAGCCGAAGTGATTTCCTGCAGTGTCTGATCGGCCGCAGATTCATTGTTATAAAAATTAATCACAACCTTGGCGCCCTCGGAAGCCAACATCTTCGAAACGGCTGCGCCAATATCTCGCGCACCTCCGGTGACAATGGCTACTTTGTTTTTAAGCTTCATGGTTTTTCTGACTCCTGGATAATATTGGACTAATAGCTGTTTTGTTTTTTTGTTGAACCCGCATCTCGATCAGCGTTCGATTGTCGTCAGACGCTTGCCCGAGACTTGAGACCGCTTCTGAACTGATGGCATAAAGCATCAGGGCAGCTGACTCACAGAAGGTGCGGGTGTTGCTTCAAATTTGTTGTCTGAAATTTTTGTCTTGGGCTCGCCCACGGTATGAAATACGCGGACCGGCTTACTGTTTGTGAACGTGTTGTCATTAATATTTGTGACCTGAACTCCCAGCAACCGAACGGAAGCGCCGGTCTTGTTTCGCTTGCTGTTGCCCACATCCGTAAGCACAGAATCCTGCAGAACAAAATGCGGACCAAACGTACTCTCATCCGTACCGCCCCGATAGAAATCCATCACGGCTCCGCCGATTTTCTCAAAACGGGAACCGCGAATGCTGACATATTCAGCGTTATAGATACCCAGGTCGTCGGTTTCCTTGTCGAGATTCAGAATGTCGCCCGTAATGTTCGAAAACTCTGACCCCTCGATGTCAATTTTCCAGGCAAACGTATGCTTTGCGACGCTTAAGAAATGGAAGGAATGATTGGTATCAAGATCTCTGAACGCCGAGTTCTTCACCCGCAGTTCATAATTACCGAGCATGGAATATCGACTGGTTCGTATTACCGTATTACCGGCAACGTCGGGCGCACTGTCACCGGTTACCACTACACCATCAAGACTCAGTGCTCCGCCGTCCTTTATTTCAAAAAGAGCCGAGCGTTCATATTCGATGACGGGCCGGTCCTTTGCGGACTGACCAACACCGCGAAAAGTAACCGCGCCATCGAGTGTCAGTAATTTCGTTACGAGATAGTTTCCGCTTTCCAACTCGATAATGTCGCCATCAGCGGCCGTTTTGACAGCCTCGGTAAGGGTATCCTGACCCGGCCCGATGCGAACGGTTTTACCAAAGCCGAATCGTTCACTCTTGGCAGACTTCGGATACCAGTCTACGCCGGTCGACGCTTTGTCGAGCACTTTCAGCTTTCGGCTGACGCCAATCTTACGGGCCTTCCAGCCTTTGGGATACATCAGGCCATTTTTGCCTTTTTCGAGCTCTATTGTTCGGCTCGTAAAGCCTGACTCGATGTCAAAGTCTTCGACTTCGTGCAGCCAGTTGTTTTTGAAGGCGATGCCTGAGACATCATCAAAGATCGTAAACGTATTTCTGCCGTCGCGGTGATAAATCAGGTTATTGCGAAAGCTGCTGTTGATGGGAACTGCGCTGCGCTCCGCATCGCTTCCCGCGGCAAATTGGACGTGTTCTGTATTGATGAGCGAGTTATTTTCGATAATCGCTCCGTCTACCTGATGATACCGGTTGATCGGTGAGTTCGGCACCCCATTCATTACTACAAATCCACCACCAAGTCGGTAGCCGGTCAGCCCTTCCATATAGTTGTTGCGGATCGTCTGGCGCTTGTTGATGACCCGTATCCCACCGGTGTGATCGACATCGTTGCCAATAAATACGTTGTCCTCGACAAGATTGTCATTACCATGGCGCATGGTAAGAGTGCCGCGTGACTCAAAGAAGTAGTTGCCGCGAAACTCGTTGCCACCCGATTTATTGGAAATAACCTCCAGTTCGCCGTCGCAACGATCAAAATAATTATTCTCAACCTTGGTGAATGAGTTGGTCAGCGAATAATGACTTGTCCCGATGCGCAGTGTTTCTCCGCCATTCGACCCCAGCAGCGGGCGTGGACCAAAGTAGTTATGGTCGATTCGATGATGATTTTCCTGGCTCTCGGGCGTGTTGAGCCTCACGGCCATGGTAACGCCGGCATTGCTCTTGCCCGTCAGATGGTTGTGATCAAAACGATTGTTTTTCCCGTACATGATCACCCAAAAGTCGGTTTCAAACCGCTCAGGGTTGTTGAACCCGTCGATCACAACTTCGGTCACGCGCGAATTGTTCGCTAGATGATCCTTATTGCGACGAAACGAAATGACTTCGCGAGTAGGCGTGTGGCCGTCCCTGAACACGAGCCCGGACACGACCAGGTGTTCGCCAGCGAGTCGCAGGTTTGATTCACCGGTAATGAATACCTTGCCTTTGGTCTGCGCAGTCAGCGTGATCGGCTTTCCGGGCGCGCCCTCGCCTGCAAATACAATTTCGAAATCATTCCAGACACCGTCAGCCAACATTATGGTGTCACCGGGCTGAAGACTCTCCAGTGCACTGAAATACTCGTCCTGATCATGTACGAGAATGTCGGCTGCCAGAGGAGCGGTGATCAGCAGGCCGCACAGTGCGAATAACAGACGCAACCTGACAACAGGCAAGAATTGAGTGGTTTGGCGCTTCACACGGTCCCCCAGCTTGAAAACAAAGACTCTGACTCAGAAATGATCAGATCGACATGACGCACCTGCTCACACCTCCGAAGCCATTCCGAAAAGCATCTCTCGACGCCCTATTTGTCCGGTTTCTACCTCGCTATCGGGTGATGCCCGACGTAGCAGGATTCACACCGGTCAATAAGCGGCCCAACCTGTGACTGCACGATATCTGGATTAAGCCGGTTGTCGTCATATCCCGCGCTAGACTGTCACCGACGCACCTACTAGTCAATCCGATCTGTCATGCAAATTATCTGATTTGGTAGGACCAATATACACAAACGGCATGATACGCAGAATTCTCGCCGTCGTCACCCCCTGTTTTCCCGGCAGAATGCGTCCGTGCCGACGTATCGTAGTCTTTTGGATTTGCGCAAGAAGATTGGCTCTCCAATTCAAATGTTTTATTTACTGGGCGCCAGCTCCCGACCGGCGGACCCAGTGGTCAGGTTTAGCCAGAGATTGGATAGTGGTCCAACGAAGGAAACCGACCCCTGATTTTCAGAATTGGTTTAACCTTTGTTCCACATTGGTATATCGGCCAACAACCAACCGGCCTTGCGCTCTGTGAACAAGCCTCCCGGCCTCACAATTTGGTCGGACACGCACCGGCAGCACGGTTGCCGAAAGACATGCCCTGGCGTCAGATCACCCATGGGTTAATCAGCGTGACAACGTTGGACAGACAGGACAGGAACAGAAAATATTCTTGTGGCTCAGAAGAGAATCACCTAATTGACGACCTGAGGCGACGGGCGATACCGGCTTAACCTCATCTAAACCATTTCACCGACGACGAGATTGGCAGCCCCCTCGCGTCATGCACTCTTCGTGCACCTGGCCGCCGGGCCTCTACTTCACATCGGGAACGCCCACCACCCCTTCACGTCTCGGATCAGCCGCACCCTCCAGGGCACGATCCCCCACAACAATGACGTGCAGCCCCGAATTCTC
>CAWUKD010000171.1:0-7348 GCA_963922815.1 uncultured Gammaproteobacteria bacterium | reverse complement strand
AAGCTTCGAACCGTTAATGGCAGCGTTGAAATCGTCAGTGACTAGGTAACCGGGGGCGTACCGCGCATTGAGTGATCTTGCCCCGGGTTAACGGACCACCAGTGAGCGGCGTGGACTGGTTGGTTTTTCAATCAGCGCTAATGAAACCCGCGAGTAATCAGCCGTCCAGAGCTTGCTCCTGTATCCTCTGAGCATTGTGAATGGCCGTGGCGAGTTCTTCAACGAGTTGGGAAGGGCTGAACGGTTTAGCAACGTAGGTAACACCCGGGCGTACCAGGTCGCGATTGGCAAGGTCCGAAGGCATATAGCCTGAACACAGTAGCACTGGACGGCCAGGGTGGTGTTTGAGAAATTCGTCAATCACTTCGGAGGAGGGTGCTCCTGGCATTACGCCATCGATGCACGCCGCCACAAAGTCGGTCGCTTCGATTGCGAGCTGTTTACCCTCGTCACCATCGCACGCCTCAGCAACGTCATATCCGGAATTGCGGATAGCTTGTGCCATAACAGTGCGCACGGCTGCCTCGTCCTCGGCGAGCAGTACTATGCCGGAAGATCTCACTGCGTTGGCATGACCGGTGCGTCGCAGTGTTTTAACCGGTGCTATCTCGGAAGGCCAGGTGATGATGAAAGAGCTTCCCGCGTCAACCTGCGATTTCACTTCGAGCCTACCGTTACTGTCGGCAACAATTTCTGTTACCAGGTGAAGGCCTAGCCCGGTTCCCCTTCCGCCTTGCTTCGTTGTATAAAACGGTTCGAATATTCGATTCAGCTTCGAGTCCGGAATCCCGCAACCTGTATCGATAACTTTCAACAAAGCCGAATCTTCGATAGTAGTTAACGACACGGTAATTGTCCCGGTCCCGACGATGGAGTCTCGCGCATTGGTAACGAGATTAAATAGAAGGCGTCGCAATGCCATGCTGTCAATGCGCGCAGCAACGTCTGGTTGCAGCTCCGTTTTAAGCTTTATCGTATCCGGTAACATGCGCCGTAATAGCGCGGCTGCTGCATCCACATCGGCAGAAAGATCGCAAGTAGGGTATTGACCGTCATTGCTCTTACCAGGGCCAGCGCCGTCGAACTGTGTTGCCAGCGCTTCGGCGTACTCGACGGCATCACCAAGCGTCGAAATGGCATCGCTAACCTGTTCATCGGAGAGGTTGTTTTCTGCGACAAGACCGGAGGCCATCATAAGGGCGTGGATTGCGTTGCGCAGGTCGTGGATAACCGTTCCGGCCGCCTGACCCGCTGCTTCGGAACGCTCGGAATGGTTCTTACGCGATTCCATTCTTAAAAGGCGAGCGCCTTCTTCGGCTTCTCTGAGACGCATGGTCTCCAGCCGGCTTAACGCGTTTTGTTCGGCGATGGCGCTGCTGGCGGTATGCGAGAGTACACCAACGACACTGCGTGACAGTATTAATCCGAACAATGCAACTTGCGGCGCAAACCGATACCAGTTGGCTGCTATCGTCACGTCACCATTGTTCAGCGGGAGCAGGTATACAGGCCCTGAGCGTAAGTAGCCGGCGAGCAGGAGGGCGCCCGTTATGCAAATCAATGCAATGAGACCGTCCCAACGCTTGCCGAGCAGGGCCGCCCATATAACGGCAGTAGCAATGGCGATCATCGCCGATACGAGAGTATACGACGTGGCAAAAACGATACTCACGCCAACCCATGAGAGCCCTGAAATCAAAAAGATAAAAGACAGTCGCGGAGGCAGGTCCTTCTTCCAGCCAGACAGAGTCGTCATTACGACTGCTGGACCTCCGGCCATTAGAAAGGTTGGAATCATGTGTGGTAGTACCAAAGCCACGGCAGCGAGAATAGCTACCACCACATACGTTGTGACGCGAGCAAGTCTGCCGACTACTTCGAGTTGCCACCTGGGGGTGTTGGGAGCGTCACCCGACCAGCTTAGTTCCGGAGTGATGGGTGCCTGATGCCGTCCAAGCTCGGTACGATGGAGGGCATGAGACGTTGGCCAAACTTCTGCAGGATCGGCATCGGAAACAGCAACGGGGGATGCAAGAGGCAAGATAACGAGCGCACGCGTTCCTTGTTCTTCATCGCTTTCCAGGCGCAACTCGCCTCCTGCTTGTTCGGCAATCGCGTGCGCTACAGAGAGGCCCAGACCGCTGCGCGTTGAGTCTCGCGTATAAAACGGGTCGATCGCTCTTGCCAAAATGTCCGGACTCATGCCGCGGCCATTATCTTCAATGGCCAATATGGCTCGTGTGATCCCGGATCCGTCTTTCTCCCTATAGTACGCCGCGGTTACCCGAATCTGACCCGATTTACTGATAGCATCGGCTGCATTAAGTACCAGATTTAGCAGCATTTGCTGAAAAGACCTGGGGTCGATCAAGACATTGAGTTGCTCAATCGATTTAAAGCGCAGGTCTACATCGTTGGGTACTGCGTGAGAATGGGTGTCAGAAAAGTCGTGCAGCATATCGGAAAGATTGATCAGCCGAGCGTTAGTCTCATCCCGTCTACTAAAAATCATCAGATCGCTTGTGGCTCTTAATGTGCCATCAAACGCAACGTGGATCTGCTCTTTCGCGCGTTGGCGGTTTTCCGGCGATGCGTCAACCTGCATAGATTCCAACGCAGACCGTACCACCGTTAGCGCATTGTTAAACAGATGCGCGAGACCTGCAGAGAGTTGCCCCACGGCCTCAATAACTTGAGTGCGTCTGAGTTCACGTTCTACACCAAGGCGGGTCGTGCGGGCCTGCATGGCCGCTTCTCGCAGCTGTCGAGCCTGAGCCAGTTCGTGATGGGCGCGCGCATATCGATTGTTGACTTCGCGGGTCGCATATCGAACCACTGTGACAAATGTCAGGCAAATAGATGCAAATATCGCGGTGGCGCTGAGCCAATTGCGCATGACACCAGGGTCGTGGTCGGGAGTGCCCAGGGACAGTAATCCGGCGTCAGTGGCGTAACCTGCAGCCACAAACCCCACGGTCGTTAGCACCACCGCCAATACCATCGCAGACCGGCCAAGCAGCAAACCAGTTGTAACAATTAATAATGGGTATCCGCTGCTGAAAGAGGGCCCGAATCCGCGAGTTACAAGAATCGATACAATAGTGCATAGCAGCACAAGAAAGAGTATCCAGCTGCGAAACTTTATATCGAGTGCAGTGATAAGTGGCAGCAGGCCGACCGTGACACCAATTGTCAAAAGGATCCCGGAGATTTCGGCCATGTATCCGGTGATCGCCAGAAACAGAAAGGGTGCAATCAAGTGAACGGCGGCCGTGGCAATGCAAATCACGTTGAACAGGCATTTTCGCCATCGTTCAGGGTCATCCACACTATCGGCAATGGTTAAAGAGCTATTGGTAAAAGGAGGCAACAGCTTGATTTTCACCTCTTCTCCTGTAACCCGTTTGCCATAGGGCTAGGATAGCACGTCATAGGCGCCTGGAAATACGTGCTCGTTGATGGGTTTTTGGTTCTTAAATGGGGTCGTGTAAAAGGGGTCGAACCGCTCAATTGATGCGCGGTTCGACCCTGATGTCCTGCTCCGGTGCTCTGACTACTAGCTTTAATTGCAGGGCATGGTGGTTCCGCTGGGTCCGGGTGACGCAAACATCAGATCCGCCATCAGGCCCAGGTCGATGAAATTGACAACCCCATCTGCATTTAGGTCAACCAGCGGATCGGTCGACAAAAATGCGTTCGCAATCAGGCTGAAATCCAGAAAATTGGTGGCACAGTCGTTGTTAAAGTCGCCATCACAAAGATTGCCATAGCCGTCCTGATCCGTATCGGCCTGAGACGGGTTTGCAATAAGGAGACAATTGTCCTCGAAATCGAACACGGCATCGCCGTCGGTATCGGTGCCCACTCTCACGATCACCGCAGCCGGTTCACTGCGAACGCTGGGATCCCCTACGGGATTGGGCGAGTCATCCACCCGGGCAATCAGTCGATAGTTAAACGAGTCGATGCCGCCAAAACCGGGGTTCGGTGTGTAAGTAAACGAACCGTCCGCTGCAATCGACACCACACCATTGGCTGGCGGTGTGTAGTCGACAGTTGCCAGAAAGCCCAGATCAACCATGAGCTCCTGATTGTCGATGCGACCTGGCTGCCCGATGTCGTTAGCCATCAGTCCGTTCACTGCGCTTACCGACATTGGTCCGAACGTCTGATAGGTATCGTCAATGGCGAGTCGAAACGCCTGGTCGTGCAGGTTGCGAAGGTCGGCGAGTACGAATTCAACGTAAGGAAACGAAGGCGCATCGATATTGACGGCCTGTGCAAGTTCATCGGACAGTGCGAACACTCTGTCGGTGAGAAAGTCGCCTATATCCTGTACGTCGTTCGGCGCCCCGGAGCCGCCAATACCCAGGTCTACCTGATTGGCGTAGAGCAGCATGGCGGCGATATCCTGCGAGCGAAACCCCAGCCCACCGGTGCCCGGCACGCCGCGAACCGCCGACCGCAGCGTTTCACTGCGCGTCATTGCGTCGGCGAGCCCAAGCGTCAGGTATGCGTCCAGAAGTGAACTGGTGTTATCGAGCCGTTCAGCAATTTCACCCAGAGGTGTAGAAGGGTTGGCCAGCGCGTCTACCACCGGTAGGCGCAGCTCGCTTCTTCGCAAGGCCAGATTTTGATTCACGTTGTCTTCGTACGTAGCAACGTCCAAAGAGGATGAGTCATTGAGCCATCTATAGCGAAAATCGGAGCCATTTAACGTACCAGCAAATGTAAGTAGCCCACTTACATCTCCCGTTTCCATGCTTGCTATAAGGTTGTTTAAAGGAGATCCATCCAGAAGACCCGCGTATGAACTGCTACTTAGTGACCCTTCGTAAGGAACCCAGATATTGAATGGGAAAGTAACACGTATTTCAAGCTGTGCGGTTACAGTCCGAACGCTCGAAGGGGCGTTCAGGTCGCTGAACACAAAGTTCACCATTCCCGGCCCTATGGGCTGAGTAACGATCCGGTAATTGGGCGGTTGTTGTGACGCCACCATTCGCGTGGCGGTTAACTGAGCCAACTCGGTGCGAGTAAGGGTTGCGCTGTCGGCGTCGCGATCATCTGAAATCAATAGTTCGTAGCCGCGATACGTCATGCCTTGTGTAGAAATGGTTCGTACGAAATCAAACCCGGAACCTACAATCTCTACCGAGTCAATCGAGGGGGCAAGTGTTAACACCTCCTGGATAACCGGACCCCACGGGTCCAGCCGGTCTGTACCGTTATCCAGTCCTTGCACGACCAGCTCATTGTCGATGATGTCGGCAGCGGCTACCTCGGCAGGTTCGGCCTCCGTTATAGCGGCCGACAGCAAGCCATCCCACAGGTCGGCTTTCGCTCGCGTCTCTGAAGCCAGCGTCGAGATGCGCTGTCCGTCGTCAATAATCTCGGTAATATCGGTCAAAGGGCCGCGTTCAAACTGCTGGTTGGACAGCAGATACGCAAAGTACCAGGGGTTTTCGCGAGCCAGCTGCGTGTAGGCCGCTGCCGCCTGCGACCACGGTGCGGGTGCGCCTACGCGGCCAGACGTAATGGGCCCGGTTACCGGTACGTCCGCGAGCGTGACGAGTCCCGTTGGAATGCGGCGCAAATCGTTTAGCGATCGCGCGATCGGCTGACCTTCGAGCGTGGCCTGTGCATTGTCCAGCGTCAGCAGCTGCGAAGTCGGACCAGCGAAACTGATTGACTTGGCTGTCGTCGTTGCATACGTATAAAAAAAGCTCGCGGATGTTACAAAGTTGGGTTCGTCATTGCCATACGATAAATCCAGTCCGGTGTCCTGACGGTAGTTCAGTACCAGATTGGTCTCGATGGACAGCGGAAGCAGCAGCACATCTTCGGCAAAACCAAACAATGCCGCTTCAATCCGCTCAAGCGTTGTACGTGCTTCTGATATCGCAACAGTGAGATCATCGACGTCCTGCTGCAAATCACCAATCTGTTCACCCAGCGCATTGAAACCGGTCGTCATGGTATTGAAGATGGTATCCAGCTTTGCATCCACAACGTTAAAACGCGCGTTCATCTCAATGCGCAGTCCTTCGACCTGCTGCCTGAGCTGAACGATCTGATCAAAAATCTGGGCTTCGGGAGCTGGTGGCCCCTCGCCGAGGACTCCGGCAAGAACAAGCGCATCAGGCACCAGGGCTATTACCCCTTGTGCCACCGCCCACGGATCACCCTGAGCGATACCTCCGGCGATGCCAATCAGCGAACCGGCCACGCCGAGAGATTGCTCTAAGGCGGCCAGGTCTTCGTTCACCTGAAGCTGCAGCCCGGCAAACGACCGGGCAGATGTTGCCACGATCTCTACGTCCGGATAGCTGGATTGCTGTAGCAACAGCGTGCGTGCAAAGATGGCCGCGCGCTCGTCAGATATTGACCGCAATGAATCGATAACAGCCTGCTGTCGGGCTTCAAGCTGTGCAAGTGCATCAGCGTGGTTCGGATCGTTTGGATCCGCGGCGGCTTGAAACAAATTCACAGAGTCCAAAACCAGATTGGGCGGTACTTCTTCGTCGCCCAGCCCGCTGATGGTATCGGCGGCAGCGCTCTGCAGCCCGTCAATCTGTGCGAACACTTCCGCCTCGAGGCCAAGATGCGCACCGTCGACATCACGTATCGTCACAAACTCGGTATACGAAGGTAGCCCGGTGAGTCCGGCATTGACCTCTGGTTGCAGCGGATCGACCTCTCCTAACATTGGTGAATAACCAACCGACTCAAGATAGGCGGCCCCTGTCGCGGCCAGCCCACTAACGCGCACGCCACTGGCGTCAACTCCTGCCAGTAGGGCAGTTAGTGCGTCTGCCGTTTCCGACCGGTTGATCAACGCTCTGATAGCTGCGAGGTCGTAGCGCGACATGCGTTGGCGCGATTGCTCGTAACCGTCAAGACCGACAAGTTCGATGCCGAGCAACGACATGGCGCGCTGACCCACCCGGGTATCGGTACCGGCCAGGAGACCGTCCGACGGGAGATCCGTAGCGTTCAGGGCGTTGGTCACCGCTCCGATCCGAAGCAGGAGCGGGTCGCCCGAAATAGCAAACGACAGTTCCATATCGTATCGCGTGACAAATTCAGACAACTGCTCGGGCGTCGCGAGTGGATTACGCTCGGCAAAAGCCAAAAGCCCCGCGACCGACGCGATCATGCGCGGGTTCGCATTCGACTCGATATAATGCTGCCGGGTGTACTCCATGGCGCGTATCCCGTCGAGCAACGTCGTGTAGTCCTGCTCGCTATCAACTGCGATTTCAATTGCATGCGAGCGAGCAGCACAAGCGAACAACATCCAGATCAAGCTGTGCTGCCAGCTGCTGAGCAAAGGCGTATGCTAGAA
>CAWUKD010000170.1:0-7376 GCA_963922815.1 uncultured Gammaproteobacteria bacterium | reverse complement strand
TTTGACCAGGCGGCTGTATCCAGAGCCTGCTTCAGGTCGCCAATCCGATCCTGATGGTGTTCTATGCCAATGCTGATGCGGATCAGGTCGTTGGTGATACCGGCGATTTCGCGAGCTTCGGGAGTCATGGCCGCATGGGTCATGCTGGCGGGGTGAGCGATCAGGCTCTCAACCCCTCCCAGTGATTCGGCGAGAAAGAAAAGCCGGGCTGAATTAAGAAACCGGACAAGATCAACCTTACTTGAATCCAGCTCAAAACTAACCATCGCACCAAACGCCGATTGCTGTCGCTTCGCGATCGCATGACCTGGGTGATCCTCAAGTCCCGGATAGTTAATGGTGCGTATTCGTGAGTCGCTGCGTAAGAAATCCACAATAGCCGTTGCGTTTCGGGCATGACTGGCCAGGCGGCTTGGCAGCGTTCTCAAGCCTCGAAGCGTCAGATAGCTGTCGAACGGGGCGCCGGTAATACCAATACAGTTCGCCCACCAGCTCAAAGATTCATGTAGTTCCTCCGTGGCAGCAATAACAGCGCCGCCCACCACGTCACTATGGCCATTGATGTATTTGGTAGTGGAGTGAACGACAAGATCCGCACCAAGAGCGATTGGTTGTTGCCAACCGGGTGACAGGAACGTGTTGTCAACCGCCAGAAGAGCGCCGGCCGCGTGAGTAAGTTCGGCGACTCTCTGAATATCAGTAATGCGCAAAAGCGGATTGCTTGGTGTTTCACATAGCACCAAGCGCGGTTTTTCCTGAAGCGCCGCGGTCAATGCAATCGCGTCGGTTTGATCTACAAAGCGCACGCGGAGCTTTCCCTGCTTCGCCAGATGCGTGAGGAGACGGTGGGTTCCTCCGTAGCAATCGTGAGGTGCAATCAGCAGCTCCCCCGCATTCAGAAGCTGACATATCAGAGTGAGCGCCCCCATTCCGGAGCTGGTTACGACCGCTCCGGCGCCGTTTTCCAGTGCAGCCAGCGTGTTGGCAAGTTCATCACGAGAGGGATTGCCAGAGCGGCTGTAGTCGTACTGACCCTTTACGCCGTATTCAGAGAATTGATACGTTGAACTCAGATGCAACGGAGACACAACAGCTCCATGCTGCTGGTCTGTGCCGAGTCCGTGGCGGGCGGCGATTGTGGCGAAATTACTGCGGATTGTCATGGTGCGTACTCCCAAAAACTCAAAGAGTCCCGGGGTGCGATGTGCCATTCCTGGAGTGGTGGCTCGAGCATGGCCCATCGGAGAGAATCCGCCGCACATGTCGATCATCACTCATCTCTCGATCGCTGATACGACCGCAGGAATTGGCACCTTTCGCGATGGTTAATCCCGCAGGTTGCCCCGACATCAAAGGGCCTATCCCTCCGTCGGTCTCGATGAGAAATTCGAGTGTAGCTATTTTCAGATTCAGGTCAAGTGTTGCAGCGGTAACTGAACGGTGAGAAACCTTGGCGGATCTTGAAAGAATTGAGATTAATATTGATTGAGAATCTGGTGTTTGGATAAAAACTCAAGCAACGCAGGCCAGGCCGTTGGGCAATCGTTATGACCGCATACGACCTCATGAAACCCTTTCGTTTTGGCCGACTGCCTTAATCGCTTACTGTGGTGTATGGGAATTATCGTGTCGTTTGCTCCGTGAAACAAGAAAACAGGAACATTCAGGTTACTGACAATTTTCTCATTATCGAAGCGGTCTCTGAGGAATAGAGAAGGCATTCCTTTTTCAGCGACCAGGCGACTTAGGGTTGAGAAAGAAGATTCAAGCCCAAGAACGGCAACCGGCCGTTCAGCCGCTATCAAGCTGGCTGCGCCCCCACCAATTGAGCGACCGTATGCAATTATTCGCGCCGGGTCGACGTCTTCGCGTTGCGTAATAATGTCGTAAGCAGCCAGCGATGATCTTCTGATCGAGTCGAATGATGGTCGACCCGGGGCTCCGGCGTAACCGGGATATTCCAGCAAGAGCACACTCATGCCAGCCTCTCGCAGTAAGAGTACGTCGTCTATCTGCCAATGGGCGGTTTCCGCGTTCCCGTGAGAAAGAATCAACAGTGGCCCGGGTTTTCGAAAATTCCGGGTTGGAGGCAGGAAAAGAGCATAGCCCTCGTCAAGGACTATGTGAGTTACATAGTCAGGTAGTCGTTCAGGAAAGCCGACTGCAGGAGCAGGAAACAGCAGTGAGCGCTGTGAGAAAAACAAAAGTGCGGCAAACGAGGCAACCAGAAACAGGGCTATTTTCACGAACGTCATGAAATTACGCGACCGCATATCGTTTTAATGGCTATAGATTGTCTGGTGATCATATTCACTGAGTGCTTTCTAAGCTTGAGAGCCTTTTGGCGTCAGCATTACGGTTAACGGCTTCGTCGGCTTCTTGGGAAGAAATAGATAATTAACACTACGGCTACAGTGGCGAGTAGCCACTTAGCAGCGGAAAACGTTGAACTGACGGCAATTACCGGCTGGTCAAGTTCGCGAAATGCGCCCTTAAACAGCGGGATCGCGTGCAAAGTATTTTCGCACAGGTCACACAGGGCCGCGATTATCGGAATCCATACCAGTACCTGGCGGTTTGCTGGCAGCGTCTTGGCCAGTGCCCATGCCAACATCAGGCCGTACCAGGCGGGGTGAACGAAGTCGAGATAGAAATGATGTTGCAACTGAAGAAGGTGTTGATCAGTCCAACCCCCAACGACAGAATCGAATCGTGCCTTGGTAAACGAGAGCTGCATCGGTATCAGCTCGGCGCCGACTTTGTGGCCAAGAAGAAATCCAATAGTGCATTGTGACGCTACATACGCGGCGGCAAGCATAGCTCCCGTTCTTGTCGAAAGCCTGTTCAGTCTTGTTGCCAGAGTCACGGTACCCGCCTCGAACTGATGTCCAGGTCCAGTTTAGCACCGCATTCCGGACGCTTACGTGGGTTTAGGACAGGCACGGATTGGATGAGCGGATTCAGCTGGTTCCGGACAGGCACAGTAGACTCAATTTAAAGCACTTTCTGGACAGGCACAGAAAGTGAGCGCTGGACAGGCACAGTAGACTGGACAGGCACAGTAGACTCAATTTACTGAGTTGGCCCAAGGATAGTGACCATTCGCCGGGAAACGAGCAGCGTCGTCTACGGGCATGCCGCCTGAGAAGTTATAAGTAATTGTAATAAAAAAGAAAATAAGCGCACGGTTACAAATGCCCGTAACCGGGATAAACCCGTCCGGGGCGCAATGCCCGACCGAATGTGCCAATCTGTGCATTCTGTCTCAATTGTTGACGATAATTTTTCAGATATGCGACCTCAGTCAGTGAATAATCCGTCGCGATAACATAATGTTAGCGCGATAAGTCCGGAGTGAATCGGGCAGATGACACACCGCTGTTAACGCATCTGGTTAAGTGAGTGAAGGTGAACGGAGTGAACAGGCGAAGTGCCCCTGGTGCCGGGAACGGTATTTACTGGGCGGGACTCTTTTTAATAATGGTCGTGGTCTCGCTGCTGGCGAAGGCCGATCTGCGCACGTCTCCCGCGTGGTTTGATCCTGACGGCGTCGCCACCGGTGACGACTGGCATTATCGCGTGCCTGTCACCATTCCCGGTACCGCCGGCATCTCAAGCACCGTTAAGGTAGACATCGATTTTGCCCAGCTGTTTTCAGATCTTGGAGTAAACCCGGCAAGCGTCAATTTTGACGAGCAGTCGGTGCGGGTTGTCCGGCCTAACGGAACACTCTCGACCGAGCAGGAATTCACCGATCAGATTTTTGGCGGCATACTCGACCCTGCCAACAACGCCCGTGGTGAAGTGAAGTTTATTCTCGAGGATGCACCGGGCGCGGGCAATTACTACGTTTACTTCGATATCACGGCCAACGGCACCAAGGCAGCTAATCCTCAACAGGTGATTAACGGTAACTTCGAACAG
This sequence comes from uncultured Gammaproteobacteria bacterium, assembly GCA_963922815.1. GTDB lineage: Bacteria > Pseudomonadota > Gammaproteobacteria > Steroidobacterales > SZUA-146 > SZUA-146. The sequence continues at coordinate 3,452 of CAWUKD010000170.1, read as the reverse complement.
TCCGCCGGCACTGTGGCAACCGGTTGGACCACCAGCGCAGTCAATACCGGCGGTGGCGAAAGCAATCGGGTGGTGACATCCAACGTAGGCAGCACGATTAATATCACCGCAAACTGCAGTACGAATGCTACTAACAATATTGATAACAGCCCCAACAATGCGGCTGGCGTTGCCACCGGCGACGATTGGTATGTGATCGGATTCCGCGAAAACTGCGAAGACGGTGGCGGCGGCGTCGAGCAGGTGCAGCTCAATCGAACGTTTCAAAATCCGACCGGGGCGGCACGCGGTGACCTGACTTTTTTCTTCCAGTACCAGGCGTTCGACGCACTCCAGGCAACTGGTAACAATTACGACTACATGCGCGTCGCCATTAACGGGGCGGTCATTGATCATACGACGATAACCTTTGACAACGTAACGGCACCGGTGCTTCGTCAGCGCAATATTGGTATTGGTAGCCCCGCATTTACACCGAACCTTGAAGACCACGGTTGGCGTCAGGCTACGATTGATATGACAGCCTATCCTGCCGGTGCAACCAATTTGACCATTGAAATGCGCTTCTCGGCGGCTGACGACAACTACCGCTCGTGGGTCAAGATTGACGATGTCGAATGGGCAGTACAAACCGGCACTCTTGGACCCGTTGAAGGCTTCGGCGCAAACATCATTTTACCAACCGATACTTCTGTAGGTGCAGCGGAGGTGTATGCCGCGGGTCAAACCATGAGCATTATCGTCGAAGCGGATGCTCAGGCGAACCAGGTGCTGGCAGACGTCACCGATCAGGACGGCACCGTGGTCGCTACCGGTATTAACCTGTTCGATGACGGTTCACACGGTGACGCGACCGCCAATGACGGCATATGGACGAATGACGGCAGCGACGGTGCGTTCCCAACGTATACGTTTCTTGGCACAGACCCACCGGGCACCGGCTGGCAGCTGACCGTTCAGGCGCTCGACAACTCGGTGAGTGCCATCGGTGTTGCCGATGGTTTATTGCAGATTGACGGGCAGGGACTGCCTGTGACGCAGGCCAATTACTGGAACGTTGATCAGCAGCTGTTTACCTTTCAGGCACCTATCCTGAATGTGCAGAAAGTGTCTTCGGTGATCAGCGATCCGTTCAATGGTACCTCCAGTCCCAAACGCATACCCGGAGCGTTTGTCAGCTATCAGCTAAACGTTGCCAATACCGGAACCGGCAGCGTCGACAACAATCAGCTTGCACTTACCGACCTGCTTCCGGCGCAGTCGGCCCTGTGCGTTGCGGCATCGTGTGCGGGCGGGGGTGATCCCGTAACCTTTGACGATTCGGGCTCGCCTGTAGCTACCGGTCTTACCTATACATATGCCAGCAACGTGACCTTCTCGACCGACGGCACCAACTTCACCTATGTCCCGGTGCCGGATGCTGATGGTTTTGACACCGCCGTCACTCATGTTCGAATTGCGCCAAGTGGTGCATTTGCGGGCAATAGTGCATCCTTTGAAATCAACTTGGTCATTCGTATCGACTAGTCTCAGTGCGTCCCGCTGAGACACAATCTGAGCGGGAGAATCTGCATGAACGCAAACGACGCCACGACCGGACAACGCCCACGCATTCATTCAATCGATATTCTTCGTGGTCTGGTTATGATCATCATGGTTCTGGACCATGCGCGCGACTATTTCAGCATGACTCCCTTTGCGCCCGAAGACCTGACTCAGGCCGACGCCTCTTTGTTCTTTACGCGCTGGATCACCCACTTTTGTGCGCCGGTATTTATATTTCTGTCTGGCACCAGCGCCTGGCTGTACCGCAGCAACAAGGGCGCCAGCAAAGCCGAGCTGTCCAGGTTTTTGTTAAGCCGCGGAATCTGGCTCATGGTGCTTGAGCTTACATTGATCAACTTCCTGTGGCAGTTCACCATCAACCTGATTATCTTTCAGGTTATCTGGGTCATCGGCCTTTCGATGGTTTGCATGGCTGCGCTCATTCATTTACCGCGAGCGTGGGTGGGCGCCATCGGCCTTGCGATGATCGTGTTGCACAACGGCCTGCTCGATCCGATTTCTTCATCACAATTTGGTAGTGCGTCATGGGTTTGGCAGCTAGTGCACGAGCAAGGATTCGTGCCGCTTACCAACTCAAACCTGTGGGGTATTGCTCTTGCTTACCCGCTCATTCCCTGGCTGGGCGTGATGGCGGCAGGCTACTGGTTTGGCGGAGTGTTTGAGCAATCGCCCGCCGACCGACGCCGGACTCTGTATCTGGTTGGAGGCGCGGCCGTATTCATCTTCCTGCTGTTTCGCGGGCTAAACCTTTATGGTGAACCCGGTATTGGACACGCCATGTCCAACTGGACCGAGGGCGACCCGACCGGACTCAATGCCGTAATGGCCTTTCTGAATACCAGCAAGTATCCGCCATCGTTTTTGTTCTTGTGTATGACCCTGGGGCCTGCGCTGTTGCTGATGCCAGCGATGGAAAACTGGCGCGGCAAAATTGCGTCGGTGCTAACGGTTTTCGGACGCGTGCCGTTTTTGTTTTACATCCTTCACATTGCGTTAATCCATGCCGCCGCTTCACTGTGGACCTATTGGACTCTAAACCGCTGGCAGTTTCACTACCTCAACAATCAACCGTGGCCGGAGACGTATGACTATGCGTTGTGGCGCGCGTATGCCGCCTGGGCAGTGGTAGTCGCTCTTTTGTATTGGCCGTGCAAGCGCTTCATGGAATATCGAAAGACTCACAGCCAGTGGTGGCTAAGCTACCTGTAAGCGGCGCTCAGCGGGCTGCCCGAAGTTTAAACAAACTCACCTAGAGTTTGGTTTCCTGCAGCCTTTGCCGGGCGGCCAGCTGATCGACAATAAGCAGGCTGGTCAGCACAACAGGAATCAGTGATATCAGTCCAAACGGAATATTGCCCGACAGGAACACAACGACGGCCGAAAACACCAGCGTGATATCAAGAAGCAAAGCCCCTGCAAGTCGCGACCTGGCGAAGATAAGCAAGACCGCAGCCAAAACCTGCAACGCGCCCAACACAACCACGGCCATGGCATTCATTCCAATCGTGTCCTGAAAGAACGCCAGTTCCTGCGGCATCTTCATAATTTTGGCAGCGCCGGCAGCAAACGCCAGTGCGGTGAGTAGTACCAGAATAATGGTTCGTACATGTTTCATGGATCACCTCTTGGCAAACATTGCGTTGTCGCGTTGCGGGTCATGCGCCTCTTTAAAAAAGAGTATGCACGGTTTTACTATTTCGTGCTTTGTCCGGGGCGACGCACGCACGTAGCGCTGGCTACACGGGTCCTGCGTTAATCTATCGGGTGACCCGCTTTATTCTGGTGCCATCGCATAGAGGTTATTTTTTGCGCCCCATCGCCCCGGCGAATATGGCGTTTGTGATCCAGCTGCTACGCGTTTTTCAGAAACTCCAATAGCGCCGGAT
>CAWUKD010000169.1:0-7487 GCA_963922815.1 uncultured Gammaproteobacteria bacterium | reverse complement strand
GCGTGACTACAAGCTGGAAATCGGCGCGGGACTCGGCGCTCTTGCCGGTAAAGTCTGGCGCATCGGGCTGATGGGCCACAGTGCCTGTGACAGGAATATCGAACTGTGTCTGAACGCCCTGAGAGAGGCTACGTCAGCACACGCGTCATGATGCGCTGATACAGTTCAGCCAGTCTTTCGAGATCGGGCACGCTGACGTGCTCGTTCACCTGATGAATGCTGGCATTGACAGGTCCGAGCTCCACTACCTCTGTGCCGCTTGGCGCGATGAAACGACCGTCGGACGTGCCTCCACCTGTGGACAGTTCGGTGTCGATACCGGTCTGGTCCCGAATAGCTTCAACAACCGCCTGCGTCAGAGCGCCGTGCTCGCTCAGGAAAGGCAGACCCGATAGCTCCCAGCGTATTGACGCGTCCACGCCAAGTTCGGCAATCAGGTGTTCGCACCGGGTTTTTAGCGTTTCGGCAGTTACGGCTGTGGAGTAGCGAAAATTCCCGCTGAATGAAAGCTCTCCCGGTATTACGTTATTGACTCCCGTACCGCTTTTGATATTGGAGATTTGGAACGACGTGGGTGGAAAGCTCCGGTTCCCTTCGTCCCATACTTCACTGGTCAGACGAGCGATGAGCGGCGCAGCGGTATGAATGGGGTTACGCGCCTTGTGCGGGTAGGCGACATGACCCTGAATGCCGCGAACCGTGACGTGAGCATGGAGTGATCCGCGTCGTCCGACTCTGACCACATCGCCAAGCGTCTTGTTCGAGCTTGGTTCGCCGACGAGGCAATGATCAATGTGGACGCCGCGTTCCTCCAGCCGCCGCATGACTTCCCTGGTACCAAACTCGGCAGGCCCTTCCTCATCGCTGGTAATCAGGAATGCGATGGTTCCCGGATGATCCGAATGCGCATCTACAAACGCCTCCGTGGCGCAAATCATGGCCGCGAGGCTGCCTTTCATGTCGGCGGCGCCGCGCCCATACAGCGAATTGTTTCGGATTTCGGGCGTAAAAGGTGGGCTCTGCCATGCGTCCAGCGGACCGGGAGGTACGACGTCGGTATGCCCGGCGAAGCAAAACACTGGCGCCGCAGTCCCGCGTGTCGCGAACAGGTTGGTCACGCCGCCCGCTTCGATCGTTTCGCAGGCAAAGCCCATCGCCTCGAGTCGGGCACGCATAAGGTCCTGACAGCCGCCGTCGTCTGGTGTTACAGACGGTCTGCTGATGAGTTCACGGGTGAGTTGAAGTATTTGGCTCATGGCGGTTGTCGGTCAAAGAAGGTTGTTTAATTACTGTAGCAGCATATCGGCATCGGCGGGTTTAAAACCAAGCTGCAGCGCGCTGCCGTTATCCATGACAGGTCGTTTCATAAGTGCCGGAAATTCACGCAGCAAAGCCACCGCCTGGGCATCGCTGGTGATCTCTTTTTGTGCGTCACTCAACCCGCGCCATGTGGTGCTGCGTTTGTTGACCAGCGCGTCGCGGCCAAATTTTTGGCACCAGTCTTTGAGTTGTTGGCGGGTGGGCGGTGTTTCACGCACATCAAGCAGCTCCGCGTCCGCGCCTTTCGCCTGCAGATACTTGAGGGCCTTTCGGCAGGTGTCGCAGTTCTTGAGGCCGTACAGTGTGATACTCATAGCGTTGATTTCCTCAGTCTTCGCGAGTCAGCAGACATACCAGGTCCGGTTTCGGTGGAAACTCGCTTGCATAAAATCGGTTAGGTTCCGGCGTGCGTCTTGCCGCTCTCGGGTACGATGCTGTGGTCGCGTGCAGGTTCAGTCCCAGGATCGAAGCAGGTCGTTAATGCCTACCTTTGATCGCGTTTTGGCGTCGACCCGTTTGACGATGACCGCACAATTCAGGCTGTATTTGCCGTTGTCGGAAGGCAAAGACCCGGGGACAACGACTGCGCCTTCGGGGACTCGCCCGAAAATAACTTCGTCACGCTCGCGGTCATAAATACGGGTGCTTTGACCGATGAACACGCCCATCGACAGCACGGCATTGTCTTCAACAATGACGCCCTCCACGACTTCTGAGCGCGCACCAATAAAGCAGTTGTCACCAATAATGGTAGGGGTTGCCTGCAGTGGTTCGAGAACGCCGCCGATGCCGACGCCACCGCTCAGATGAACGTTGCGCCCAATCTGCGCACAGGAGCCAACGGTGGCCCACGTGTCCACCATGGTCCCTGATTCTACGTAAGCGCCGATATTGACGTAGGACGGCATGAGCACGCAGTCACGGCCTATGTAGGCGCCGTGTCTGACAATCGCCTGCGGTACTACACGCACGCCTCCCTGTTGAAACTCGGATTCTGTTGTCTCAGCGTACTTCAGAGGCACCTTGTCGAAATAGCGGGTCGAAGCACCGTCGATGACGCCATTGTGATGGGTTCGAAAATACAGCAGAACGGCCTTTTTTAACCATTCGTGCACGCGCCACTCGCCGCCGTTTGGCTCGGCCACGCGAACTTCGCCGCAATCCAGTGCTGCAACAACGCGCGCGATAGCCTTGACGACGTCGGTGTCCGACGACGGCGTAATCGTGTCGCGTACCTCCCAGGCCTGTTCGATGACGGTTTGATCGGAAGCGTGTAGCAATGAGCTCATAAGTCTGATCCGGTTGGAGGGAATGTGTGTATTAGAACGCATGCACAGCGAGAGTAAAAGAGCTGGTGCACACACTCACTGGTCTGGCTATTTCTGAGGTTACCTAAAAAGGATGGGCGAACGACGCCTAGTCGAGCATGTTCAGGTACTCGCCGATTCTTCTGGCCGCTTCGGTGCACTGCTCCAGTCCCGGCACCAGAGAAATGCGCACGCGGTTCTGGCCTGGGTTGTGTCCGTTCGCTTCTCGTGCGAGATATTGACCTGGCAGTAACTTAACGGCCTGGGACTGATACAGCCCGCGCACAAACTCGCGATCGTCGATTGAGGTATGTGCCCACACGTAGAAGGCGCCGGGAGGAGTCGATAATGCCCATCGGGAACCGAGTATCTGCATGAATGATGCGTATTTTTCGTCGTACATCCGGCGGTTGTCGGCCGGCACCTGGTCATCGTCCCAGGCTGCCACGCTGGCGTCCTGAACGGTTTGCGCCATCGCGCAACCATGATAGTCACGGTATTTCCGCAGCGGCGTCACAATGTCCGGATCCGCAGCGATAAATCCCGACCGCAGGCCGGGTACGTTCGAGCGTTTCGACAGCGAATGGAACACGGCGCACCGTTTTAGGGTGGTGCGGCCGTCTTCCTTACAGGCATCGAGTAGTCCGGGCGGCGGTTGTCCTTCCCTGTAGATGTCCGCGTAGCACTCGTCGGCGGCCACGACAAAATCAAATCGATCGGCCAGTGCCAGAGCCTGCCGCCAGTTCTCTACGGTCATGAAGGTGCCCGAAGGGTTGCCAGGGCTGCAGAGGAACAGGATCTCACATCGCTGCCAGACGTCGTCCGGTACCTCGTCAAGATCGGGCAGAAAATTGTTGTCCTCGAGGGTGTTCATGTAATAAGGCTCGACGCCGGCCAGGATCGCAGCGCCTTCGTAGATCTGGTAGAACGGATTCGGCATGACCACCAGCCCGTCTTGCTTGCTACCTGTCATCGCCTGGACGAATGAAAACAAACCCTCGCGCGTGCCGTTTACCGGGACTACCATGGTGTCCGGGTCTACAAAGTCGTGGCCCAGGTTATAGCGCCTGGTGAGCGCACCGGCACAGCTCTGCCGGATCTCGGGCGATCCGGGAGAGGCCGGATAGCTTCCCAGTCCGCGGCCCTGACCAAGCAGCGGCGCTACCATCGCCGGCGGTTCATGGCGCGGCTCACCAATATGCATATTTATGGGCTCGAGTCCCGACGGTGGGGTTGCGCCTTCAAGACGGGCGGCAAGCCGGGCAAACGGGTAAGTTCGAAGCTGTGCAATGCGTGGATTCATTAGACTGGTCTGCTGTGGGTTCAGGCCGCCGACGGTAACAGTTCATCAAGCGCTTCTTCAAGTGCCCGACACGTCTCTGTGCTGAGTGGTTCGCCTTCTGCATTCGTCAGATAAAACACATCTTCAGCGCGCTCTCCGATGGTGGTTATCTTGGCGGCCGATACCATGACGTCACAGGCCAGGAATGCCTCTCCGATGCGTGACAGAAGGCCCGGTCGGTCAGCTGCCGAAATTTCCATCACGGTACATTTTGCGTGAGGGTCGTCAGTGAATTCAGTCACCGTGGGCGTTGAGAATACTTTAACTGCTCTCGATGCCGGGCGGGTTACGGCTGGCGTTGCATCGGCGGCAAACGCACGAATAATCGCCGACTCAATACGTTCAGCCCGTTCGCTCTCGTCGTGTTTCGATGTCGACATGCCAAGAATGCGGTACGTGTCGAGGTTGTTGTCTCGCGCCACGTTGGTAATTCGCGCATCCAGAATCGTCAGACCCTGTTGTTCCAGTACGGCCGTTACGCGCGCAAAACTCTTTGCCGAGCGCGGAGCCAGCACCATCAGGCTGCCGCCCGTCTCGCTGGTCAGGTTACGCACGGCCGCAACGACATTGTGAACGACCGGGTGATCACGAAGAACCTGTGTGTGCCACGCGATTTCTTCAGGTGAGTGTCTGAGGAAGTAGGTTTCGTCGAAGCTTTCCCAGGCGCTGTCGCGCGTCGCATCGTCGACTCCCAGTTCGGCAATGCGTGCCATCGTCTGACGTTTGGTTGCCGTGATAAGTTCGTCCCGGTCCAGCGGATTTTCCGGGCCGCGATCCAGCGCCCTTCGTGTCTGGCGATACAGGTTTTCAAACAGGCTCGCTTTCCAGCTGTTCCACATGCTTGGGTTGGTGCCGCGTACGTCGGCAACGGTGAGTACATAAAGGTATTTCAAATGAAGCTCGTCACGCACGAGTTCCGAAAACTCATGAATCACGTTGGGATCGTCAATGTCTTTTTTCTGCGCCGTCACCGACAGTACGAGGTGGTTTTTGACCAGCCAGCCGACCAGTCGTACATCGTACTTGTCGAGCCCAAGCCCCTCGCAAAACCCTTCGGCATCGGCTGCGCCGAGCTGCGAATGGTCGCCGCCACGGCCTTTGGCAATGTCGTGGAACAGACCGGCGAGATAGGCCAGTTCGGGGCGGGGGAGTGACTGCATGATTTGACTGCAGTACGGGAACTCGTGATTGTATTGACTGAGCGAAAAGCGACGCAGATTGCTGACGACAAACAGCGTATGGGCATCGACCGTGTAGGCGTGGAACAGGTCGTATTGCATCAGCCCGACAATTTTTCCAAAAGCCGGAATGAATCGTCCCAGCAGCCCGTACCGGTTCATTCGTCGCAGCTCGTGGGTGACGCCTCTGGGGGCTTTCAGGATGCGCAGAAAAAGCTCATGGTTAACGGGGTCGGCGCGAAATCGTTCGTCGATGAGTTCGCGCTTTTGTCGTATCAGCCGTATGGTTCGGGCTCTGACTCCGGTTACATCCGCGTGTGCCTGGACCCATACAAACACTTCGAGCAGTGCGCTTGGGCGTCGATCGAACAGGTCAGCATTGATGATGTCGAGATGATTATTGATGATTTGAAAGTCATCGTTAATCCGTTCGGCCTTGTGTTTTTTCGGGTTCAGGATGGCTTCCTGAAACAGCTGCAGCAGCATTTCGTTGAGGCGGGTTACCCGAATCGCTGTGCGGTAGTAAAGCTGCATGAGCTGTTCCACCGCAAGACTGTGGGGTTTGTCCGCGTAGCCAAACTGTTCGGCGATTTTGGCCTGGTAGTCGAACAGCAGCCGATCTTCCCTACGGCCGGCCAGCATGTGTAGTGCAAAACGCAATTTCCAGAGAAACGCCCGGTCCGTGGCCAGCGACTGGTACTCGTGTGCGCTCAGAAAATCCTTGGCGACCAGTTCACGCATCGTGTTGTTGCCGAAATGACGCTTGCCGACCCAGTCCACCATTTGCAGGTCGCGCAATCCACCCGGCGCGCCTTTGACGTTTGGTTCCAGATTGCTGGTAGTGTCATGATGGCGTGCGTGTCGCGCATTCTGTTCCTCAACCTTGGCTTCAAAAAACCTGTTGGCAGGCCACATGGCGGCTGGACCTGTTTCTTTGAGCATTTTCTCGAACAGTTCGTTATCGCCGTGCAGCAGTCGCGACTCCATCAGACTGGTGACAATCGTGATGTCATTCTTCGCGACACTGACACATTCTTTCAGCGTACGGACGCTGTGCCCGACTTCCAGGCCGATGTCCCAGAGCATGGTCAGAAACTGTTCGATGCACTGCTTGTCTTCGGGGGAAATCTTGCGCTTGCCGACCAGCAGCATAACGTCGATGTCACTGCCTGGATGCAGTTCTCCGCGGCCGTAACCGCCAACGGCAACCAGTGCCATGGAGTCGTATTGCTGGCCGAAAACGGTACGCCATAGTCGCAGAAGCACGCCGTCTACCAGTCGTGCCTGATCGCGTACCAGGTCTTCTATGGATTCGTTATTGAAGAAGCGCTCTTTGAGTCGCGCCCGAGCGTCTTCCAGCGTCGCACGGTAAGCCGCAATGTCTTCTACGCCACCGGTTATTTTCGCATCAAGACTGGACAGCTCGGGCCATTGATCGAAGTTTTCCGGCGAACTGAAATCTCCCACCGGCTAAATACTCTCGTCCGCGCCAAGGGTAAGCACTTCATAGCCAGTATCGGTGACCAGGATGGTGTGCTCCCACTGGGCTGACAGCGAGTGATCTTTGGTAACAACGGTCCAGCCGTCCGGCAGGAGTTTTACATCGCGGCGGCCGGCATTAATCATCGGTTCGATGGTGAAGGTCATTCCCGCTACCAGCTCGTATCCGGTGTCGGGTTGTCCATAGTGCAGCACCTGCGGGTCTTCATGAAATACCCGACCAATGCCGTGACCGCAGTATTCGCGGACGATCGAAAACCCCTTTTTCTCAACGTATGTCTGGATGGCGTGCCCGATATCTCCAAGACGCGCACCGGGTTTTACTTTCTTGATCCCGAGTATCATGGCTTCGCGAGCCGTTTTTGCGAGTCGCTTGCCGATGACGGTGGGTTTTCCAACGAAAAACATCCGACTGGTATCCCCGTGAAACCCATCCTTGATGACGGTGATGTCGATGTTGACAGCATCCCCTTTCTTGAGCTTCTTGTTGCCAGGTATTCCGTGGCACACAACGTGGTTGATCGAGGTGCAGATGGACTTGGGGAAGCCCCGGTAGTTGAGCGGAGCGGGGATGGCGTCCTGAACTTCAGTAATGTACTTGTGGCAGATCTGGTCCAGCTCATCGGTGGTGACACCTGCGCGAACATGCTCCCCAATCATATCCAGCACCGTTGAGGCCATTCGGCCTGCAACTCGCATTTTTTCCTGTTCTTCCAATGACTTAATGCTTACATTCATGTTTTTCTGTGGTCCTGGGATGGCCCTGTAAGGAGCTGCATACCGCCTAGATTGTTGAATTGAGCGTCGTATGGTATAAATCGCGCGCTTTTTTAGCAATCA
>CAWUKD010000168.1:0-7678 GCA_963922815.1 uncultured Gammaproteobacteria bacterium | reverse complement strand
ACCCACTGGATCTGTTCAGGGGACAGTCGGCCCGTATAGGTTTCGGCCGTCTGACCTGACTTGAGATACAGGTCGACTTCGTCGTCTGCGAGTACCCAAATCGATTCCGTGGTGCCAATCAGATCCGGATTCGCGACGACTTTGTCGCGCAGGTCAAAGGCCGCGCTGTTGCTGGCCAGACCCAGAATGGCTTTGCGCGCCTTGCGCCCTTTGACTTCACCGAGATCGCTCATCAGCGCCGAGCGAACGATGGTGCGATAGTTGGCTCTCTCAAGCGTCTCGATGGCTCGCTCGCCCTTGGCGTCGATGACCTTCTCATCATAGGTGACGTTCAAAAGCAGGTTGGTTTGTACGAACGAGGTGTACCCGCGCGAGATGATGCTGCTGAAGAAAAACACCAGAAACGCGAGGCCCAGCGTGACGGCGGTCAGGCCCATCAGTCGAAAGCGCTTTTCCTTGGCGTACCGTTTGTTCAGGCTCGCGCGTACGCGCTCCAGTGACTGGCCGCGGTCGGATGTTGCAGACGTTGGGTCGCTCATCACATCTCCTAGGCGTACTGCTCGCGATAGCGGCGCACGACGCGCAGCGCGATCACGTTAAGAATCAGGGTGACTACAAACAGAACGAGACCCAGCGCGAAGGCGGCCAGGGTTTTCGGACTGTCGAACTCCTGGTCTCCGACCAGCAGGTTTACGATTTGAGCCGTTACCGTGGTCACGGATTCCATCGGATTGGCCGTCAGGTTCGCCGACAGTCCGGCGGCCATGACCACGATCATGGTTTCTCCGATGGCTCGCGACATGGCGAGCAGGATACCGCCGACAATGCCCGGAAGCGCGGCCGGAAGTACTACCCGTTTGATCGTCTCCGACTGGGTGGCGCCCAGACCGTAACTGCCGTCGCGCATGGCCTGCGGCACGGCGTTAATCACGTCGTCCGACAGTGACGACACGAATGGGATGATCATGATTCCCATGACCAGACCCACGCCCAGCGCAGCGCCCTGAGTCACATCGAGACCGACCAGCGCGGCGATGTTGGAAATGAGCGGGCCCACAGTGACCACCGCGAAAAAACCGTAGACCACGGTGGGGATGCCGGCCAGTACCTCAAGTGCGGGTTTGGCAAACGAACGAAATCGCTTGGACGCGTACTCCGACAGATAGATCGCGGTCATCAGGCCGACGGGTGTCGCCACCATCATCGCAATGAACGCGATTAGCAGGGTGCCGGTAAACAGGGGAATGGCGCCAAACGATCCGGAAGACCCGACCTGATCGGAGCGGATGGCCATTTGTGGCGACCACTGCAGACCGAACAGAAATTCGGTAATGGGCACCATTTGAAAAAAGCGGATGGCTTCGAAGATCACCGACAGCAAAATACCCAGCGTGGTCAGAATGGCGACCATCGAACAGGCCAGCAGCACGCCTTTGGTGATGCTTTCCACCCGATTGCGTGCGCGAAAATCGGGGCGTATCAGGCGCCAGGCAATGATGAAACCGAGAAAGGCCAGCACGAAGGCCAGCAGGGTGCGGTACAGACGCGACTGCTGATGGAGTCGAACCGATTCCTCGGCGGCGGTAACGTAGGCTTCTTTGGGTGTGTCATTGACGGTGATGCCGCCGGTCGCCAGGTTGGAAATTTCGTTCAGTACGAGACTGAGCTCGTCAGCTTCCATGGCCTGATATTCGGCCGGCAGTTTCGAGACCAGGGAGCTCTCGATCATCGAAGACTGAAACATCCCCCACAACGCCATCATCAGCAAGACGGGGATGATCATCCACAGTGCCGTGTGAGCACCGTAGTAAGTGGGTAGAGAATGAAGCGTCCGGATTTTGTCATGGCCACCGGCCACGGTAATCGAGCGCTTGCGTGCCAGCACGTAAGCCACGCCGCTAAGGGCCAGCAACACCAGAATGAGATTAATCGAGCTCACAAGTTTGCAACATCCAGCCTTCGTAGTGACAGCTCTTTCGCGTCCTGCGAAAGGTCAGATAAGTGTGATACATGATAAAAAGCGACGGCCTTGTATAAAGACCGCCGCTTTTGTGATGAGCAGGTTTGAGCGGTTCTATTCAGCCAGCGCCAGTTTAACAGAAACCATGCCCGCAACAGCAGCTAATAGTTCAGCTCGCTCGTCTTCCGGAAGCGGAATCAGGCCTTTATCGGTCAGGTAGCCGTCTTCCCCGGTAGCGTTTTCGCCGACAAATTCTTCAACGTACTCGCGAATGCCCGGAATTGTGCCGATGTGCGCTTTTTTCACATAGAAATAAAGCGGTCGGGACACCGGATAGCTGCCGTCCGCAATTGCCTCGAAGGTAGGCTCCTGGCCATCGACCAGGGCGCCCTGGACGCTGTCGCTGTTCTGGTCGAGAAAGCTGAAACCGAAGATACCGAGCGCCGCCTTGTTGTGGTTCAGCTTGGTAACGATCAGATTGTCGTTCTCGCCGACTTCAACGAATTTGCCGTCTTCACGCATTGTGTGACAAAGCGACTTGTAGCCGTTCTTGTCCGACTTTTTCATCGCGCTGATCCAGTCAAAGGTCTTGCAACCCCCTTCCATGGCCAGCTCAACAAACGCATCGCGGGTGCCTGATGTTGGCGGTGGGCCGAGCACTTCAATGGCGATGTTCGGCAGATCGCTGTTCACCTGTTTCCAGGTCTCATAGGGGTTTTCAATCAGCTTTTCCGCCGCGTTTGCGTCCGGATTCGGCACCTGCTTGGCCAGAGCCAGAAAAATATCGCGTCGGCTAAGGCTCATGGGCTCAGCTTCGATGGAGTTGGCAATAACAATGCCGTCGTAGCCGATGTTGACCTCGACCACTTCTTCCACGCCGTTTTTCGCGCACATGTCGAGTTCAGACTGCTTGATACGGCGAGACGCGTTGGTGATGTCCGGGTGCTGTTTACCGATACCGGCGCAAAAGGCTTTGAGGCCACCGCCGGAGCCCGTGGGCTCGATTTTCGGGGTTTTGAATTTGGTTGAATTACCGAAGTTTTCGGCAACCACAGTGGCAAAAGGGTAAACCGTCGAAGAACCAACGATGTTGATCTGGTCGCGGCTGCTCTGCGCCTGGGCCGAAAAACTCATGGCCAGAAGGCCGCTTGCGAGCACAAACCCGCCTGTTTTAATCAGATTTTTCAAGACTTACTCCCTCGAGTAGATGACTAATGCCACCAAGGATAGGGCCTAAGTGTTACGGAATTATTTCAGTCCGGAAAGAGGCGTGCGCCGCGCTCGTTGACCGGATAGAAAAATAAACAAAAACAGGGATTTACGAATCTTTCGAGGTGTACCTAGTCTTTCAGACTTGACCCGATTTCAGTGTGCCGAACGTCTTTGCCGAGCACCAGGAAGACGACGTATTCACTGATGTTCTTGGCGTGGTCGCCAATGCGCTCCAGCGCTCTTGCCGCCCAGGTTACGTTCATCACTCGTTTGATGGCCTTAGGGTCTTCCATCATGAAGGTCAGGCACTGGCGGTTGATCGCTTCGTATTCCTCGTCGACCTGCTCATCTTCAATTACGACTGCCCTGGCTTTATCAATATCCAGCGCCGAAAAGGCGTCGAGCGTGTCTTCCAGCATGACCTGCACATGAGCGCCCAGGTTCTTGAGTTCACGATAGTGGTCGTCAGGCTGTTCCATCGCGGCCAGCCGGGATGCCAGAAAACCGATTTTTTCAGCTTCGTCGCCGATGCGCTCGAGGTCGGTGATGGTTTTGACCACCATCAGTATCAGTCGCAAATCCATGGCGGCCGGAGCCCTTCGCACCAGAATGTGTCCACATTCTTCGTCGATCTCCACCTCCATCTTGTTGACCTTGTAGTCATCCTTGGCAACTTTCAGACCCAGCTCACTATCGCCCGTAACCACGGCCTGAATAGCTTTTTGCAGCTGATCCTGTACCAGGCCACCCATTCGCAGGACTTTGTTGCGCAGTGCATCGAGCTCCTGGTCAAAGCGGCGGGAGATATGTTGTCCGAATTCGGTCGATTCCATGATGATTCTCGTCGGTTTTTTTCAATTATAGCATCAGTTTATGACACCAAAGTCAGGTCAGGTCACAATTCGCGTGCATAACTGTCTGGCCCGGGTAAGCCAAAGGCCGGTTCGGACGATCTGTCCGGACCGGCCTGAGGCCATTCTGTGTGGTTTATTTGAAGTCCATGGACACCCGCACCTGGACCACGCTGGGTTCTTCGTTGCCGTTGATGCCGCCATCGACATCGACAAACGTATAGTTGGCCATAAACCGCAGGTAGGGACTCACGTAGTAGTTGGCACCGAGCGTAATGTTGTTCTGCTCGCCGCCGTCGGTGTCTGTGAGATCGATGTTGCTGTATCGCACCGCGAACTCCCACGTATTGCTCGCGTTTACCCGGCCAAACAGGCCGTTTTTGTAGGGGCGAAACCCACCCCACGGAAAGTAGCTGGCATACACGTAGTAGCCGCTGTAATCCACGTCACCGCCATCGGCATCAATCGCGGTGTTGATGTATTCGGCCTGGGCGGTAAACGGCCCGGCCACGTAAGCGGCCTCAACGCCGAGCTTGGTGATGGTGCTGACGTTTTCAATGGTTCCGCCGTTTACGAGGCGGGTGCTGGTCACATGCGATTCCGGTCTCGCGCGAAATCTTACGCTGCCGTCGCCACCGGTTTCGGTTGGCTCTTCGATGGACACTGCGGCGCCCAGATGCAGGAAGCTGCTGTCGTTTATTTTTGGTGCAGCCGTGTAGCGTGCCGCGATACCCAGTCCTTCGTCGCCGCCGTTGTCGGAAGGCTCATCACCGAACACAGATGCCCTGAAGGTGTTGTTTCCGTGCACGTTTTCCAGTCCGATGCCGACGCGACGGCTTGGCGCAAACGAGTTAATCGTAGCGCGCTCAAGAAACGTGATGTAGCGGGAGCTGTCGAGTTCTTCAAGGCTGAACGGCACTTTGAAATTACCGATCTTGATCTTGCCGAAGTTGAAGCCGGAGTAGCTGACATAGACGTCTTTCGGGTCTACGTCCCCGTCCGAGAACTCAAGCTGAACCTTGTAGCCCCACTCGTCATCGATGTCGCCGGCCGCGAACAGGCGCAATCGCCGAAATTCGGTGCCGCTACCCAGTTCTGTAACGTCTTCGTCGTAGAACGCGGCGTCGAGGTGGATGCGGCCGCCCAGGTTTACGGTCATCTCTGCCGTTACGGCTGCGGTTATGCAGCTCAGTGAAATGATAAGTAGTGAACGAATGAATGTGTTGATGCGCAACATGGGAAAAGCTCCAGTTGTTGGGTAGTCAGCCAGGCTGATGAAGAAACTGGAGGCTATTAGATTACAGATGTATTACAGGGATATGACATTGAACGAGCCTGATTCGCTCAATTTGGACCGCGGCCTGATGCCGTACGGCCGTCGTAACACAGAGCCGTCGTTTTCAGATGGAGACGGTCTTTGGAGCGTTCACCAAGGATGGCAGAGCGAAGCGTTGGCGAGCCGACATTGGATGAGACAGGCACTTTGGCGGCAAAACGTCGCAATCGCGGACAATGAAAAACGAGGCGTGGCGGAGTACGCAGAGCGTAGATCCGCGTTGTGATTATTGTGACAAACGCTCTTTTGGAAACACGCAGCTGAACACGCTGCCCTCGCCAAGCGTGCTTTCAATTTGAAGCTCGCTGTCGTGGCGTGCCAGAGAGTGTTTCACAATGGCAAGACCCAGCCCCGTACCAAATTGATGCCGGTTGCGGCCCTGGTCGGTGCGATAAAACCGTTCGGTTACCCTGGGTATGTCGTCTTCATGAATACCAATGCCCGTATCTTCAACCCGAAACTCTGTGCCGTCATCGAGATCGCGCCACTGCATCGTTATGCGCCCATTCTTCGGCGTGAACCGCAGCGCGTTGGAAACAAGATTGGTTAGCAGCGAACGAACTTCTACGTCATCGCCAAGCACCTGTGCACTGGATTCAAGTTTGAGTTCAAATGTTTCCGGACAGTGTCTCGATGTTTTGGCGTCTCTTTCGATGGAGCGCAGTATCTCCGTCACATCCACCGGGGTATCGATCGGTGCAGGGCCGGCGCTTTCCAGAACATTCAGGGTGAGAAGGTCGGCGATAATGGCTTCCATGCGACGTACTTGCTCAGACATCGCCAGAATCGGAGCCTGCATTTCATCATCAACAGAGGCGTCATCGACAAACCCCTCGAGATAGCCCTTGAGCACGGTAACGGGCGTACGAAGCTCGTGTGAAGCATTGGCTACAAAGTCTTCCCGGATCTTGAGCGCTTTTATTTGTACGCTGATATCGATGAGCTGTAACAGCCAGCCGTCTACCCCGTGGTCGGAAATGACACACTGCAAAGTCTGTTCGGGATTATGGACTGCCGTGAGTACGACGCCATCCGCAAACTTGCCGCTTTCCAGGTAACGAACAAAGGCAGGCTGCCGCAAATGATTGGAAATATGGCCGCTAAGCTGGTCGCGGGCACTGTCGATCAGGTCAATAGCCTGTTCGTTGGCGCTTAGAACTTCAAACTGTTCGTTGAGCTCGAATGCAGCGTTCGGAAGGGTGTGCACAAACGCGCTCTGGGCATCCGCGAGTTCCTGTGAGCGCTGCTTGTGAACCGAAGATCGCTCCCGGAAGTGACTGATACGGGCATAGATCGTCGGCCAGATTCCGCTGCCATACGGAATCGGGGGCGATGGTTTCTTGCTTAGCCACTGACGCAGTTTCACGATGTTGTACACGTGCCAGCCAAGGGCAACCAGGCTGGCAAGCAGCACACCAACAAGCGCCGAGTCGTTCAACAAGCCGATGATGTATCCGGCAATGAGAAGCAGGGCGTGTTTTACAATCGTGGAATTGGCGAGGGAACTCGATTCGGCTTCATTCATGTCGTAAGTGTACGTTTATTCGTGTTCGTTAGACAATCGGTAGCCTGCACCGCGTACCGTCTGAATCATGTGATCACAGTTTGACGCTGTCAGTGCCTTGCGCAGTCGCCTGACGTGAACGTCTACCGTACGTTCCTCTATGTACACATCGTTTCCCCACACGCGATCCAGAAGCTGACTCCGGCTGTACACGCGGTCGGGGTGTTTTATCAGGTGTTCGAGTAACCGGTACTCGGTGGGGCCCAGTTTTACTTTCTGGCCGCGCGCGGTCACCCGGTGGGAAGAACCGTTTACCTCCAGTGGGCCGACGGTGAAGACCGTTTCCTGACTGGAGGATGGGGCGGTTCTTCGAAGCAGCGCGTTTATGCGCGAGATCAGTTCGCGCGGTGAAAAAGGTTTGGTGACATAGTCATCCGCACCGCCATCGAGCCCGGCAATTTTGTCCCGCTCCTGCGACTTGGCCGTGAGCATGATGATCGGAATATGGCCCAGGTCAGGATCGGACTTGATCGAGCGCGTGAGTTCCAGCCCGCTGATATCAGGGAGCATCCAGTCGACCAGCATCAGGCTGGGAATCGCCCGGGAAAGGTGAGCGTGTGCCGCCGTACTGGTCGGGGCCTCGAGTATCTCGAATCCGGCGCGCGTCAGATTGAACTGGAGCATCTGACGTATGGCAGGCTCATCTTCAACAATCAGGATGGTGTGTTTTGGCATATCCGCCGATTCTGAACTGGGCTTGTCCACACATTAAACTCCGCGATGTTTACCGATTTGTGACAAATCGATCCGTCGAG
>CAWUKD010000167.1:0-7689 GCA_963922815.1 uncultured Gammaproteobacteria bacterium | reverse complement strand
GCGTCTTGAGTCATATCGGCAGAATGGTCGCTGATCGGGGCTTATGTTTGTGCGCCGTATTCCATAGAATAACGGCGCGGAGAATGCAGAGAATAAGTGATTATGCACAAACAGGCACGCGACTTATGAAGGTGATGCACATAGAGGCAGGACGCCACCTGTACGGCGGCGCGCGCCAGGTGCTCTATCTTGCCGACGGACTCACTCACCGGGGTATCGAGTGCGCGGTGGTGTGTCCGACCGGCAGCGAGATCGCGGCGCGATTGCCGCACATGGGAATACCGGTATTCCCCGTTCAGATGGGCGGTGACCTCGATTTTGCCCTGGTGGGGCGACTGCGCAAGCTGATCGACGAGATCCGGCCTGACATTATTCACCTGCACAGTCGCCGTGGGGCGGACTGGTTTGGTGGATTGGCTGCGCGCCGATTCAGCTCCATCCCGGTTGTGTTGTCACGTCGCGTCGACAATGCCGAATCGGCTTTTCTGGTGAACTACAAATACCGCCTGTTCGATCGGGTGGTGGTTATTTCTCATGCCATTCGTGACGTTCTGGCTAACGCGGGCGTGCCGGAAGATAAGCTGCGGGTTGTTCACAGCGCGGTGAAGACGGCCACCTGGGAGCGGCGCTGGGATCGTGTGTCCTTCGCCAAAACCTTTTTTCAAAAGAGTGAGAGCGGGAGCACAAACGGCAAGGAGGCGCCGGTGATTGGCATGGTCGCACAGCTGATCAAGCGCAAAGGTCACCGGTTTGTGCTCGAAAGCATCCCGAAGATTCAGGAGCGCTACCCGAATGTGCGGCTGGTGTTTTTCGGTCGGGGTCCGGAAGAAGCCAATCTGCTGCAGCTGGCCCAGACGCTCGGCATCAGGGATGCCGTTACCTTTGCCGGCTTTCGTAAAGACATCAATCACTGGCTGGGCTGTATGGACGTCTTTATTCATCCACCTCTAACAGAAGGGCTTGGGGTTGCCGTGCTTCAGGCCGCTGCGGCTTCGCTGCCGATCGTCGCGAGTCGGGTCGGTGGTGTTACCGAAATTATCGAGGACAGGGTGAATGGTCTGCTGATCGATCCTCAGTCACCCGACCAGATTGTCGAAGGCGTGCTCGAACTGCTGGACAATCCGGAGTTTGCGCGTGAAATGGGGCTGGCAGCACACCAGAAAGTGGTTGAACAGTTTTCGGTCGATGCCATGGTTGAAGGGAACTTGCACGTCTATCGCGAATTGCTGGGCGAGCGGGCCAGGTGACGAAGCTGCAAAGGCCGCAGGGAACGGCACAGGCAGATGGGGTTGGCCTGTGACGGATCAGGCGCCGGAACGATCTTCGTCGCCCACCGACGCGGAGCTGCAGGAGCAGGCCGTGCAGCTTGGCGCGAGGCTGCGCACCGAATCGCTGTTCGCGACCACCGCGGAGTCCTGTACGGGCGGCTGGATCGCCAAAACCTTTACCGATATCGCTGGCAGCTCTGACTGGTACAGCGGCGGAGTGGTGACGTACAGCAACGAGCTGAAAGAGCGCCTGCTTCGGGTAGAGCGTGCCACGATGGTGGAACACGGGGTCGTCAGTGAGCCGGTGGTGCGTCAAATGGCGCAGGGTGCCCTGGATGCCGTTCAGGCTGACTGTGCGGTGAGCGTGTCGGGGGTTGCCGGCCCCGGCGGCGGTACGGCGGACAAGCCTGTGGGCATGGTCTGGATTGCCGCAGCCGTTCGGCGTCCCACGTCGCGGCATCAGGCCCGCGACGACCATTTGACGACGACATCGTCGGCCAGTGACGATCCCGGCACTGTGCGGCCCGTACAGGTAAAGGCCCGCGTCTATCAGTTTGCGGGCTCCCGGGATGATGTGCGACGCGCTGCCGTGGCGGCGGCCATGGATTTACTGGTCCAAGTACTTGATTCCGACTAGTATGCGTGTCTATCCGTACAGTAGTTTTGCGCAATCCGGGTGTGCGTTGGGGTAATTCGACCGATAGTGGTGGGCAGCCCGTTCTTATCGCGCTACTATATCTTGCGTCTGAGCCGGCTTCTGGCTACCAGATAGGCTCACGACTGGCTTTTTCGCCAAATTAACCAAAAATAGTGTTTATTTATACAGTAGTTTTTGGAATAATCTCTCCACGTTGATCGCCGCCGGTAACCCTGCATGTAGCCATGGTCACTGTGTTTGCCGGTGGCGA
This sequence comes from uncultured Gammaproteobacteria bacterium, assembly GCA_963922815.1. GTDB lineage: Bacteria > Pseudomonadota > Gammaproteobacteria > Steroidobacterales > SZUA-146 > SZUA-146. Next base: position 5,513 of record CAWUKD010000167.1, on the reverse strand, counting down.
TTGGCGACCAGGTGCTTCCAGACAAGCCGCGCACCTTATCAACCAGAATGGCGTCCCGGTGGAGTTCAGACCCGCCGCGAGGAACAGACAATGATCGATTCGCGGTCGCAAATGCGGCCACTTGAACACCACATTTTTAAGTATTCGGGTGACTTAAATGGACGATAAAAGAAAACAGGCTCTGGCCGCCGCACTTGGGCAGATTGAGAAACAGTTTGGTAAAGGCTCCGTCATGCGTCTTGGCGACGACGGCGCGTTGCCGGACATTGAGGCGATCTCAACCGGTTCGCTGACGCTCGACATTGCGCTGGGTATTGGCGGACTGCCGAGAGGCCGCGTTGTTGAAATCTACGGGCCTGAGTCATCGGGTAAAACCACGCTGACCTTGCAGGTCATTGCCGAAGCCCAGAAACTGGGTGGAACATGCGCGTTTGTGGACGCCGAGCATGCGCTCGATCCCACCTACGCCGAGCGTCTCGGAGTGAATACCGAAGATCTGCTGGTGTCGCAGCCGGATACCGGTGAGCAGGCGCTCGAAATCACCGATATGCTCGTTCGTTCAAGCGCCATCGATGTTGTCGTTGTCGACTCGGTCGCCGCGCTGACGCCGAAGGCTGAAATCGAAGGTGAAATGGGCGACAAGCACGTTGGTCTTCAGGCGCGACTGATGTCACAGGCGCTGCGCAAGCTGACTGCCAACATTAAACGCTCCAACACGCTGGTCATTTTCATCAATCAGATTCGTATGAAGATTGGCGTGATGTTCGGTAGTCCCGAAACCACCACGGGCGGTAACGCGCTTAAGTTTTACTCATCCGTTCGTCTTGATATCCGTCGTATTGGCGCGATCAAGAAAGGCGATGAGGTGGTCGGCAACGAGACGCGCGTGAAGGTGGTCAAAAACAAGGTTGCGCCTCCGTTCAAGAAAGCCGAGTTTGAGATTCTTTACGGGCTGGGTATTTCGCGCCAGAGCGAGCTGATTGATCTTGGCGTTGAAGAAGGTCTCGTGAAAAAATCCGGCGCCTGGTACAGCTACGGCAAGGAGCGCATTGGTCAGGGTAAAGACAACGCACGTACCTACCTGATCGAGCATCCACACATTGCTGAAGAAATCGAAACGGCGCTGAGGCGGAAATTCCTGCCCAAGCAAAACCCGACACCGGTCGAGCTTGAAGCCGTTCAGGAAGCCTGAGTAATCGCGCAGTACATCGCGCCATAACTCGCGAAGCAAAAACGCTGTTCAGGAAAGTAGACAACATGGGTGCGGCATCGGCCGTACAGGTTCGACGGCTGGCAATGGACTACCTGGCCCGAAGGGAACACGGCTACGCCGAGCTGCTGAGCAAGCTCAAACAGCGCGGCGTACCGGACGACCTGGCTCAGGAAGAGCTGCAAAAACTGGCGGATGAAGGGCTTCAGGACGACGCCCGCTTTTGCGATATGTATACGAGGGCCCAGGCCGCGCGCGGCAAGGGCCCTTTGTACATCCGCAATGGAATTAAGGCCCGCGGGCTCGATGGCAGCGATGCCGACGCGGCTCTAAAGCGAGCCGGTGTGGACTGGCAAAGCAGCGCACTCGACGTGGCCCACAAAAAATACCCTCAAGGCGTTAGCGATAACGCTGAACGCGCTAAAGCACTGCGATTCCTGCAGCAGCGCGGTTTTACGGCCGAGCAATCGGCCAAAGCCTTGCGCTCGCTCGATTCCTGAGCGCGACACCTCTGGTTAGATCAGGGCTCCGGCTGCCCGGCTGCGAACGGGTCAATCGTTAACATAAATCCCTGGCCGTCAGTGCTTTGGAGTCTTTGAGAATGGGGCGGCGTTACGCCGTGACAGTTTAATAGGCGCCTGGAAGTGGTCTCCGCAATCGCCGGCCGTATCCGACTCTCTTGCATGTATCCCGGGGCGAACCACGGCCCGGAGCGGCTCATCAGTAACAGCATCGGCCTGCTATCAGCAGTGCAGAGACCCGGTTGAACCGCGATCTTATGGATTCAGGTGTTTACTCTGATGCGGCTTGGTTTATCATCCAGTGTCGCGCTGCAACCAGGCAGCCCTTATGAGATCGCCACGGAACCAACATGAAAAGCGCCGAGATACGACAAAGATTCCTTGATTACTTCGAAAGCAAGGGGCACCAGCCCGTGAGCAGCAGCTCGCTGGTGCCGGGAAACGATCCGACTCTTCTGTTCACCAATGCAGGCATGGTTCAGTTCAAGGATGTTTTTCTTGGGCTCGAGAAGCGTGATTATTCACGAGCCGCCACGTCGCAGCGATGTGTACGCGCCGGCGGCAAGCACAACGATCTCGAGAACGTCGGTTATACGGCGCGTCATCATACGTTCTTCGAAATGCTTGGGAACTTCAGCTTTGGCGACTACTTCAAAGAAGATGCCATCAAGTTTGCGTGGGAATTTCTCACGGTGGAAATGGGGCTTCCGGAGGAAAAGCTCTGGGTCACCGTGTATGAAGAAGACGATGAAGCCGCCGACCTGTGGCTCAGGACCATGGGCGTAAGCGCGGATCGTTTTTCAAGGCTTGGCAAGAAAGATAACTTCTGGTCGATGGGTGATGTGGGTCCCTGTGGACCGTGCTCGGAAATTTTCTATGACCATGGGCCAGATGTTGCAGGCGGGCCGCCGGGAAGTCCGGATGAAGACGGGGATCGCTACGTTGAAATCTGGAATCTCGTTTTCATGCAGTTTGAATCGGGCGCCGATGGCTCATTGACGGATTTACCGAAACCGTCGGTGGATACCGGCATGGGCCTTGAGCGTATCTCGGCGGTTATGCAAAACGTGCATAACAATTACGATATCGATCTGTTTGCCAATCTGATTACCGCCGTTTCTGAAGTGACCGGGGAAAAGGTTCGCAGCAATGCGTCACTGCGCGTTATTGCCGATCACATACGCGCCTGCTCGTTCCTGATTGCCGATGGTGTACTGCCGTCCAATGAAGGTCGCGGCTATGTGCTTAGACGCATTATTCGGCGCGCGATTCGGCACGGTTACAAGCTCGGCGTGAACGAGCCGTTTTTCAGCAAGCTGGTTGCACCGCTTGATCGTGAAATGGGGGACGCTTATCCGGAGCTTCGCCGTAGCGTTGATCACATTGAAAAAGTGTTGAAGAGCGAAGAGACCCGTTTTGCAGAAACGCTGGAACAGGGAATGGTCAAGCTTGAAGCGGTCATGTCCGAGGCTGAAGGCCAGGTTATTCCCGGCGATGCCGCATTTCGCTTGTACGATACGTATGGGTTCCCACTGGATCTGACGGCCGACGTAGCGCGTGAGCGTGGCTTTACCGTGGATTCAGAGGGCTTTGAGAAGGCCATGGAAGTGCAAAAGAAGATGGGCCAGTCCGCCAGCCGTTTTGGCGTAAACATGACCGGCGGCATCAAGCGTACAGACACAACCGAGTTTTGCGGTTACGACATGCTCGAAACCAGTTCCAGGCTGATCGCAATCTATGCCGATGACGAGGAACTGCAGGAACTCAAGGTTGGGCAGGAAGGCGTGGTGTTTCTCGACAAAACGCCGTTCTATGCCGAAAGTGGAGGGCAGATTGGTGATCGCGGCACCCTGCAAACGGCGCAGGGCGTATTTGAGGTAAGCGACACCCAAAAATTTGGAAAGGGTATCGGTCACATTGGCAAAGTGACTCAGGGTTATCTGAAGCTCAAGGAAAAAATCAGCGCGGTAGTAAACGCCGAACTGCGTCAGTCGACGGTTCTGAATCATACGGCCACCCACCTGATGCACGCGGCGCTGCGCGAAGTGCTGGGTGATCACGTGACGCAAAAAGGGTCACTGGTCACCAGCGAACGCCTGCGTTTTGACTTTTCTCACTATGACGCCGTGACGCCTGAAGAACTGGTGCGCATTGAGGACAGGGTCAACGAAGAAATTCGCGCGAATGCGGCCGCCGAGACGCGGTTGATGGAGTTGCAGGAAGCGATCGATGGGGGAGCCGTTGCACTCTTTGATGAAAAGTACGAAGACAAGGTGCGCGTGTTAAACGTCGGTGAGTTTTCGATCGAACTGTGTGGTGGTACTCACGTAAAGCGCGCCGGTGATATTGGCATCTTCAGGATTGTCAGTGAGTCTGGTGTTGCGGCAGGAGTGCGACGCATCGAAGCTGTGACCGGTGATGCGGCGCTGGCCTGGATACGCAACAGCGAACAGCAGCTGCAGGCCGTGGCGGCGCTGGTCAAAGGCAGTCGGGATGACGTTCAGGGGCGTGTTTCGTCTCTGATCACGCGCTCCAGGGCGCTTGAAAAAGAAGTCGCTAGGCTAAAGAAAGAGCTTATTTCAGGTGCAACCGGTACGGATTTGATGAGTCAGGTCAAAGAGGTCGGCTCGGTCAAAGTGCTCGCTGCCCGACTGGACGGCATGGACGCGGGTGGTCTGCGCGACAGTATGGACCAGTTCAGAGACAAACTGGGCTCTGCGGTCGTTGTGCTGGGGACGGTTGAAGATGACAAAGTGAGGCTCGTTGCGGGCGTCAGTAAAGATGTGATGAGTAGGGTTAAAGCGGGTGAGCTCATCAAGGAAGTCGCAGCTATGGTCGGCGGCCGGGGCGGCGGACGTCCCGATATGGCTCAGGCTGGAGGCACCGAACCGGACAAGCTGGACGCGGCTTTGGACAGCGTTGTGGAACGAGTACAGGCGCTCGTATAGAACCGACGTTGCGAATTTGCGCGCGTAGGTGAATAATCGGGTTTGGTGTGGATTTAACCGCATGGCCAGTGACAATCGTGGGTTCGATAATAAAACGCTGGATTTTCCGGCATTTTGAGTAGTCACACAGGGCGTGTTTACACTGTTTAATAATTCGCAATTGCGGATTTTGCTGGTGCGTGGGCGCTAAAATTAGGTCATACGAAACAGTATGTTAGTCTTCGTCTAATCAGAGATGATTCGCATTGTAACCATTGATTAAAAATAGCAGATAGCCACCGAAATGCATCGGGGTACTACGCTGCACTTCATAGATTGAGAACCTAGGAGAGTTAGAGATGTTAATTTTGACCAGAAGAGTCGGTGAGACCGTGATGATCGGTGATGAAGTCACCGTCACCGTTCTGGGTGTAAAAGGGAATCAGGTGCGCGTAGGAGTTAATGCGCCAAAAGATATTGCCGTGCACCGCGAAGAAATTTACGAGCGCATCAAGAATGAGGAAAAAGCCGGGGAGTCCTGATTCGGCGGATTTTGGCGTAGCTGCGAGGGTCCCAAAGATCGCTAAAAGGCTGTCAGAGCGGTGGTTTTGGCAGCTTTTTCACGTTTCAGGCGTGGAATTGCCGCTGAAGGGTTTACGCGGTTAGATTGCATCAGTATGATGCGCAGTCGGTTGGTCGTCAGCCAGCCCGAAGGCCGTTTTGACGGCACCTAGGACGGCAGGCGGCGCAACACACACAGCACGGAGAGGTGGCTGAGTGGTCGAAAGCGCTCCCCTGCTAAGGGAGTAAGGGTTAAAAGCCCTTCGAGGGTTCGAATCCCTCCCTCTCCGCCAG
>CAWUKD010000166.1:0-7715 GCA_963922815.1 uncultured Gammaproteobacteria bacterium | reverse complement strand
GACGTGTGCTCTTCCGATCTGAACCAGCTGAGGTGAACGAACCGTTAGTTTGGTCTGTTTATTCTTCTTGCGATTGCTTCTTTCTGCAAACGGCACCCACTTGAGTTCTTCCAGAGCGCTGCTGATGGTGTCGCCGCTAATGACTTCTTCTTCATCGACAAACACACTGGTCAATACGGTGTCGCACAGCGTGTTGATGAGCCTGGGAACGCCACCTGTATAACGAAAGATCGCCGGGATGACTTCAGCAGGGAACAAATCGTCTTCCCCTTTGTAACCCGCTACCTTCAGTCGAAAATTGATGTACTCCGAGGTCTCAACCAGACTCATGGGGCGCAGCCGCACATGAAAATGCACGCGCTGAGCCAGCTGCTCCATGCCGGACGAGTAAAGCTTGTCCTCAAATTCAGGCTGACCGCAGAGCAGAACGTTAATGGTTTTGGCTTTTTCGGTTTCGATGTCAGTCAGAAGTCGAATCTCTTCGAGCACCTTAACGCTGAGGTTCTGGGCTTCGTCGACGATCAGCACCACCTGGCGTCCGTGGCGATGTTCTTCGAGCAGAAAATTGCGGACGGTTTCCAGCAGCTCGGCTTTGTTCTTGCGAAACGGTTTGAACCCGAACTGCACTAGTAGTGATTGCAGAAACTGTCGGGGCGACAGCTGAGTCTGAAAAATTCGGGCCACCCGTATTTCTTCGTTGACTTCCGACAAAAACCGGTTAATCAGCGTAGTCTTGCCGCACCCTACTTCGCCGGTTACCACGACACAGCTGTCCCGGTTGAGTACGGCGTAGTCCATGTGGGCTTTGGCTTCCGAGTGCTGCGGACTCATATACAAAAACTCCGCGTCGGGAGTTAATTGAAAAGGTCTTTGATGCAGGCCGAAATAATCCAGGTACATACAGTCAGTCCGTTATTCAGATCAGGGAGTCGCTCTCTCGACGCCCACCATTATGTCGCTACTCATTGTATTCTATCAGGGTATCACGCGCTTAGACACTGCAAGTCGTTGCGACAACTTGTCATAACCACGTAAACTGCCGAAACCCTACCATTGAGGCCCACCATGTTTCCATATATCAGTCAGCTGCTTAAATTTCGATCAATCCGTTTTCTGGCCAGATTCGGGCTTCCCGCGCTACTGATGGCGGCCACCGCATCGCTGGCTGGCGCATCAACGCTTTACACCAACATCAACGGGTATCAGTACGTCACCGGCGAGCCGGAAACCGACCTTGCCGAAGACCGACTCGCTCTCGCTCCGCGACAGGGGTACTGGGCACAGTTCCGCGGGATGCTGATTGACGATGACGGCAGAATCGCGAAAATTTTCAAGACCGAACCGGCGATGGATACTCTGGATAAAGACATCGTGGTCATTGACGGAAATGGCCGAACAGTACTGCCGGGACTCATTGACGCTCATGCTCACATTCTCGGGCTGGGACAAACCTACCAGCGGGTTGATCTGGTTGGAACACCATCGGTGCAGGCCGCCCAACAGCAGGTCGCCGATTTTGTCGAGGCGCAGCCCGATCAGAACTGGATTCTGGGACGCGGATGGAATCAGGTTTTGTGGCCCGACAAACAGTTCCCCGTGGCGGCCGATCTTGACGAGATCGAAGCGGACAAGCCGGTCTTTCTTCGCCGCATCGACGGTCACGCTGCCTGGGCCAATTCCGCTGCTCTTAAAAAAGCAGGCATTACGTCGTTAACGAAAGATCCTACCGGTGGACAAATTCTCAGAGACGAGGACGGTGCCCCAACCGGCGTGCTGGTAGACAGTGCAATGGACCTGGTTGAAAACAAGATACCCGCCCCTTCACTGGCAAGCGTTGAAGAAGCTCTCGGGTTTGCTCAGGACGAACTGCGCCGGATGGGGATTACATCAGCGCACGATGCAGGCGTTAGCGCAGAGCTGGCCGAACTCTATCGCAAGATGGCTTTGAACGATCAGCTGACCGTGCGCGTTTACGGCATGGTGTCGGGTGCCGGAGAAGAACTTACCAAAGTAGCCCAGCCCTGGCCGTCCGACGAACGCGATATGTTTTCTTTGCGCAGTGTCAAACTTTACTCAGATGGCGCACTGGGTAGCCGCGGAGCGGCCATGATCGAGCCCTATACCGATGAACAGACCAACCGCGGGCTCCTGTTCAGCCCGTTTGACGAACTTGAGTTAAAAATCAGACGCGCGGCTAACCTTGGTTTTCAGGTAAACGTTCATGCCATCGGCGATGCCGCCAATCGTCAGGTGCTGGATATTTTCGCGCGACTGCCGCTCGTCCGTCACAAGCTGCGCCATCGCATTGAACATGCGCAGGTCATTGCACTTGAGGACCTGCCCAAGCTGCAGAAGCACGAAATCATCGCATCCATGCAGCCCACCCACGCCACCAGCGACATGAACATGGCTGAAGATCGCGTCGGCAGCGAGCGTATCAAGGGCGCCTATGCCTGGCGTAAAGTACTGGATCTTGGCGTCATAATCGCGGCGGGCTCGGATTTCCCGGTAGAGCTGTCGAACCCGTTTCACGGCCTCTATTCAGCCGTCACCCGCAAAGACCATGACGGCAACCCTCCGAAAGGATGGTACCCCGATGAGGCCATGACTCGCGGCGAAGCCCTCAGAGCGTTTACGGTTGATGCCGCCTTTTCAGCCCATCAGGAAACCAGGATCGGTAACCTGATGCCCGGCCTGTGGGCCGATTTCATCGTGCTCGATGAGGACTACTTTTCGATTCCTGAGTCCAGGCTTTGGCAGCAACAGGTGCATGAAACCTGGGTCGGTGGAAAACGCGTTTACGCGGCGTCCGAGGCTCTCGGCAAGTCCGACAAGAGCATTGAACAGAGCACGTCAAAAGGTTCGTCCAATCCATGAAATACCTGGACATACTAAACGAATGGGTCAACATGTGCGCCAGCTACCTGGGGCCAAACCCGCTGTTACAGTCGGGCATCATCATGCTCATCACGCTGGTGCTTGCCTACGTATTTACGTCGGTACTTACCCGCATCGTGGGCCGACTCACGCAGTTTTCCAAAACACGAGTTGATGATGAACTCATTCGACTGCTACGCCGCCCGCTGTTCATGTCGGTATTACTGATTGGTTCTTCACTCGCACTGGGCCGACTCGAACTGGCTGAAACAACGGCCTCGGCCGGCCAGTCCATACTCAAGTCGATTGGCGTATGGATCTGGATGACGTTCGCGCTGTCCTTTACGCGCCTGGTGTTAACGGCTCTCAAGAACGCCCGCAATGCGTTTGACTTTGTGGACAATCGGACGCTGCCTCTGATTCAGAATGCGATGTTTATTATCATCCTCGTCGGCGCTATTTATGCCTTCATGAACGCCTGGAACAAAGACGTCACAGCGCTGCTGGCATCAGCCGGTATCCTGGGTCTGGCCTTGAGCTTCGCTGCCAAGGACACGCTCGCCAATGTCTTTGCAGGCGTGTCCATTCTGGTCGACAACCCGTACAAAGTCGGCGACTACGTCGTGCTCGGCTCCGGTGAACGCGGCGAGGTCACTCAAATCGGTATTCGCAGCACGCGGCTGGTTACCCGCGACGACGTCGAGATTACGATTCCAAACGCTGTGATTGGTAACGCGAAGATCATGAACGAGACCGGCGGTCCGCACGAGAAGTATCGCATTCGAAACAAGATTGCCGTGGCGTATTCCAGCGACCTGCAAAAAGTCTGCGAGCTGCTTGAGAACATTGCCATCAATCAGACCGGCGTATGCGAGACACCCAAGCCCAGGGTGCGCGTTCGCTCCTTTGGTGACAGCGGCATTAACGTCGAACTGCTCTCGTGGGTCCCGCAGCCGGTTGAGCGTGGTCGTATCACGCACGAACTGAATCTCAAAATATTTTCAGAATTCAGGGAGCACAAGATCGAGATACCGTTCCCTCAGCAGGAAGTATTTGTCAAAAACCTGAAAGCCGAATCAACCTGAGCCTGTGAGGACGTCAGCGTCACCGATGTTTCTGACCGTTGACGCCGGTACGCAGAGCCTGCGGGCGTGCCTGATCGACGATCAGGGAGTCATTCGCTACAAGTCACAGGTGCCTTTCGGCGCTCCTCAGGCGCCCTCACCTGGCTACGCTGAATACCCGGCCGACGGATTCTGGCAGGCCTGCGTGTCCGCCGTACTCGACGTTCAATCGCAGGCCACGTCCGAGCAGATCACCATTGGCGCCCTTGGGGTCACCAGCCAGCGCGCCACGGTCATCGCTCTGGACAACAATGGAAACGCACTTCGCCCCGCCCTGCTCTGGTCCGACAGGCGACAGTGCAAGCCTCCGAACACGCTCGGTCTGACGGGTCTTGGCATGCGCGTTCTGGGCGTGCACGGAACGGTCAGACAGTTTCAGGCCGATGCCGAGATCAACTACCTGTCAGCCAAAGAACCCGAGATCTGGGCCAAGACCCACAAACTGCTGTTTCTCAGCGGCTATCTGAACTATCGGCTGACCGGCAGCTACTCAGACAGCGTGGCCTGCCAGGTCGGCTACATGCCTTTTGACTACAGGAAACAGCGCTGGGCCGATCCGTCGAAATGGCACTGGCAGGCGCTGCCGGCCATTCGACCCTCCCACTTGCCTGAACTGGTAGCACCAGGCACCGTACTCGGCGAACTAGCGGCAGAGGCCGCCCGGGAAATGCATCTGCCAGAAGGCTTGCCTGTGGTCGCCTGCGCCACCGACAAAGCCTGTGAAGTTCTGGGAAGCGGTTGCGTGAACGCCGATCAGGCGTGCCTGAGCTTTGGTACCGCCGCCACTGTGAACGTGACCTCTCCGAGGTATCTGGAGGTCGAACGATTTGTTCCGGCTTATCCCGCGGCGCTTCCCGGTCACTATCTGTGCGAAGAGCAGATTCATCGCGGCTTTTGGCTCGTCAACTGGTTCAAGGAAGAATTTGCCAGTGACGAGATCTCCAGAGCGCTTGAGAGCGGCGTAACACCGGAGTCACTGTTTGACGAATTTCTAATATCCACATCTCCCGGTGCCAGCGGACTTATTGCACAACCTTACTGGTCGCCCGGTGTGCGTGTCCCTGGACCGGAAGCCAGAGGGGCGCTGATTGGCTTCAACGGCACCCATCAGCGTGCCCACGTGTACCGTGCGCTCGTCGAAGGCCTGCTGTATTCGATGCGCGAAGGCCTGGAAAAGATCGTGCGCCGAACCGGTGTGCCGGTTACACGCCTGCGGGTTGCAGGAGGTGGCTCCCAGAGCGACGAAGTATTAAAACTGGCTGCGAGCGTGCTCGGTGAACCCGTTGAACGCGCTCATACGTACGAAGCCTCGTCGCTGGGAGCAGCCATCTGCTGCGCTGTGGCCCTGAAGCGGTATGCAACGTTCGCACAGGCCGTCACGAAAATGACCAGGCCCGGCGATTCATTTCAACCCGATAAAGAAGCCGCAAAATTGTACAATGGCCTGTACACTACGGTATATAAGCGCATGTACAGGCGACTACAGCCACTGTATCGCCAACTGGCGAACTACGAAGAGCTCGGGAAGGATTTATGACGACAACCACAGCTGACGCCGACGGCGGCACCCGCCGCAGCAAACTCAACTTCCTCTCCCTGCTTTGCCTGTGCCTTGCAACGGCCTTTCTGACCGCGTCTGTATTTCTGATTCTGCAATACAAGCAGGGTATCCCTTTTGCGTTTGGTACCAGCGTCGCCCTGGCTGCCGCTGCCGCACTTATTGTGCCCATCATCGCGGCGGTCGTGTTTCGACGCTACGTTCAGCGTTTCAGCTATCCGGGCATGACCGGTTTCATGGTGGCCAACCTCGTGATCGCCGTGGGTACCGGACTGTTCATTTTCTGATCCGGCGGTTTTCCATAACGCGTGATGCGGCGTCAGATTAACTTACACTGACTCAAGTCCTTAAATTTCACCTGAACTAACTCGCTGTCTGTACTGCACTAAATTCGTCTGGCATAAAACTTGCTCCTCTTCAGACAAGATTGGAAAACCCGGAGCAGACGATGCACACATTCGCACCACGCCGTTCAATAGATCGTCGTCAACCGCCACCGTTTTTTAGCAAATACGCACTCGGCCTTTCAGGTCGACGCACCAACACCCGGCGCATTGACGACACATCCGCCTATGTCGATCGCTATGAATGGCCCGTGGTGCTGATCGCGGTAGGCATCGTTATGATGAGTGCAATGGACGCCGCCTTTACGCTTAAGCTGCTGACCATGGGGGCTTACGAAGCCAATGCCATCATGGCGGCGCTGATCGAGACAGACGTCCACAAATTTGTGGCCTTTAAGCTCGGCCTCACTATTACCGGCGTGCTGCTGCTCGTTATCCACAAAAACGTGCACCTGTCCCTCGGGTTCACGGTCTATCGATTAAAACAAGCGGTGTTTGTCGCCTACGTTGCCCTGATCGGCTATGAGCTCTGGCTCTTTCAGCTGCTAGCCGTCTGACCTGGCCATCGCTACTCGCCAGCCGGGAAACCGGCGAGCCATAGCGCCGCGGCCTCCGGTGTGTGCACCTACCGACCGCAAAAAACCGGCCTCCTGTCGTCACTCCTGCCGCTACGCGTGAACTAAGCGCCTCTTACACGCTCAAAGCATGTGATTCCCCTGCTGCTGTATCGTCGGCAGATCGTGCGACACCGTGCGTATCCCAGTCCCGGGTAAGTCGCGATATACTCAGGGCCTTAGTTTCACGCAATATAGGTGTAGGGCATGTCCCATTCGAAACTACTTTTGCTTTTCACTCTACTGGCCGGCATCGGATTGGGCGCCTGGGCGCGCGATGCGATTCAAAGCGAGCCTGTAACGCCGGGCTTCCAGAGCGGCGAGTCGACCAGCCCGTTCAACTCGATGGACGGACAGTCACTGTCTCTGGACTCGGATGCGCTGGCAACGATCGAAATGCTCCGTGACGAGCTGCAGCGAGCTGAGCTCGAGCGCTCCGAACTTCGCGATCAGCTTGAGGAGATCAACGCAAGACTAGGTGCCCTCGACAATCTTTCCAGCGCGGCAGAAGCGGAAAAAAGCGCGGCCGCAGCACCGAGACCTGATACGCCCCGCCGGCGCGGTTCCGCGGGCCTGACGCTGGAATCATTGCAGGCCGCCGGAATCTCAGAGCGCGACGCGGGCACCATCAAGTCTCGTCTCGACGCGCTTTCCATGCAGCGACTGTACCTGAGAGATCAGGCACAGCGTGAAGGCTGGCTGGGCAAGCAGGAATATCGTGATCAAATCAGACAGCTGAATGAAGCGCAGAACAATCTCGAACAGGAGTTTGGCAGCGACAACTACTCCCGGTACCTCTATGCCATGGGAAGGCCCAATCAGGTTAGCGTTCAATCCGTTATCGAAAACTCTCCTGCCTTTAATGCCGGCATGCAAAGCGGCGACCAGCTGCTGTCGTACGATGGCCAGAGTGTTTATGACCCGCGTACTATCCGACGCGGCACGCAGCAAGGTAACGCCGGGGAAATGGTTCCGGTTATCGTTAACCGAAACGGTCAGCAGGTCGAACTGTATGTGCCCCGGGGCCCGCTTGGCATCCAGATGGATTCGAACAGCGTGCGACCGCCCGACGATCAACGCTGACATCCATAGCCGCAGAGTCTGGCGAGCCTAGACTTTGGCCGCCTTTGCAGCCGTATGGATTAGCAGGTTGGCCAGGTCGCCAAATGCCGAAAACCTCGGGTTATCCGTTTGACCC
>CAWUKD010000165.1:0-7784 GCA_963922815.1 uncultured Gammaproteobacteria bacterium | reverse complement strand
CGGACTGGAAAGGAAAGGCTCTGGTGGGCTCTTTGAAGTTTGCCTACATTGAGTTGGTAACGTACGAAGGCGACACGATTACCAAAGTCGAGAAAGTCATGGAGGGTATCGGCCGGGTGAGAAATATCCGACAGCTGGCGGATGGTTACCTCTATGTTGGTCTTGACGGCCAGGGTGTTGTTCGACTCGAACCGCAGTTCTGAGCCGCTGAAGCGAATCCATCAAAGCCGATCGGGATACGGAAGAGTGGAAAGACCACAACATTGACATAACACAACAGCCAACCGGCTCATCCACTGTCGAATCATCGAATCCGGACTCAGTCGATTGACACCCATTGTCGATTTGTGACAGTTTCTGTCACTCACAGGGCACACCGCGTGAAAGCGCGGGTCGCAAAGCTACCGGTCTAAAGACGATACGTCCATGACAGCGGGGTTGCCGGACGCGCACCGAATCGCGCGATCGTCTTCCGTGGTCTCACCGACCGCTTTTCGCGCTGCGTCCTGCTCGCATACCTGATATGGAGACGACGCGAATGAAAGCCAGAAGCACCAGTGCAAAGCGCAGCGATGCGCAATCTATCGTAGATCCGGGTCTCGCCCACAAGCTGGACCTGCAACGCGACAAGCCGGCACCGGGCGTTGTCAGACCGGCGAGCCTGAGGCAGCTACAGTCGATACTGGATCCCGACTCGCACTACCCGACGCCGATTCGGCCGATGGGTGCGAACAGCTCTTCGACGCGATGCAATTCAGCGGTCGGCGGAACCGTTATCGACATGACCGGCCTCAAGGAAATCTCCCCCGTCAGGGATGGCACCGTCACAGTCCAGGCCGGCGTCACGCTGCAGGAACTGGCAAAACACCTCGCCGTGGAAGGCCTGGAAATCCCCGGTTGTGTCGACCTTGTTCGCCGCACGGTCGGAGGCGCCGTGGCCGGCGGCAGTCTCGGAGCAACCCAGGACGGCGAACCGGCTGCCCCGTTCTCTCACGTCGTGGCGATGAACGTCGTCAGGCCCGACGGTTCGCTCAAACACGTGACCGAGGAACAACCGCACTTGCTGAACGTCTATCGATTGAGTCTCGGTATGCTCGGCGTCATTTTTAACGTGACCTTTCGCGTGCGTCCCATCGTCAGTTTCGTGGTCAAACAAAGCAAAATGGACGTGGCAAAATTTGCTTCTGTGGCATGTTCTCTGGCCGACCAGAAAGTAGGCCTGAAATTTTACTACTTGCCGTTCAAGTCGGTGCTGTACGCCGAACTGCGCCGCACGCTGACCAAAGACACGCCGGTTCGCAGCCTGCCCTGGAAGATCAGGGATGTTGGCGAGCGCGCAATTATTCCGGCCCTGTGCGACAAGCTTAATCGCATCGTGTCGGTCCCCGGCATTCGCTACCGACTGGCTGATAGCCTGCACGGTATCGGTCATGCCGTTTTGTCTAACAAACTAACTGAGTGCAGCAGCAGCATTGCTGAACACCAGGCCGCGGACAGCCGCTTCGAGACACCGACCTTCGAGTACAGCACCTGGTGCTTCCCGGCCGCACAGATCGGCAAAGTGCTCGCTGCGTACCAGACCTTTGCGATTAATTATTACAAGAAGCATCGCTATCGTTGCGACATGCCAGTCGTCGGTTATCGCCTGCCTATGAACCGCGCAGCGCTGCTCGCGTCGAACTTCGACGGGCCGATGTTCGCGCTGCGAGTCGTCAGTAGTTCGCAACCGATGTGGGAGGACTTCGTGATGGACCTGGCCGCGTTTGCAAAAGAGTGGGGTGGTGTGCCGATTTTCAGCCAGACTCGCGCGGCGGAGCAGAGACAGGTCGAGCAGGCGTTTGGCAGCCGCCTCGAGTTCTTCAGGAAATTCCGCCGCCGCCTCGACCGTGACGGGCGTTTGCTGAATCCCTACCTGGCGCAGTACTTCAACTGAGGCACTGTGAAGCGAACTGAATTGCAAGTTTTTAGGTGCATTGAGCTGTTTTATAATCGAAGACGACGGCACTCATACACTCAATATCAAGCTCCGCTTGAATATGAGAGACTGCAAAGTGCCGCTTAATTAATGTGTCCGGCTTGGTAGAGGAGCTTCACTCTGACCCCATTATCCGGTCCGAACCCAAGTTTGCGCCTCAAAGATACGCTCACCAAAACCAATAGTCCCAGGAACCCAAGAGAACCACCTCCGCCACCACCGGCGGAGGGTGCGGGCGCAGGAGGAGCGACGGCAGCAGCATTAACCTGCACCGTGCGGGTAACTGCGATGGCTGCATTACCGGCCGCATCGCTTACGTCGTAAGTAAGGGTATAGCTTCCTGCTGTAGCCGTATCGACCGTGCCGGTGGTGGTTACGTTTGCCGTGATATCACCATCAACATCGTCTGAGGCGGTTACGCCGGCGTCTGCGAATACCGTGCCTACCGTTAATGACGGAGATGCGTCACCCAGCAAGGTAATGACGGGCGCGGTTTGATCAACAACGGTCAGGGTGAAAATTTGCGTGGTGCTCAGGTCGGTGTCGTCTTCTGCGGTTAGTGTGATGGTGGCCACCCCGACCATTGCAGGTGTAGGAGCGAGTGTCAGGGAACGAGAGCTGTCGGTGCCTGCCAGTGTAATACCGCTATCGGGAATCAGCTGCGCATTGGAGGAGGTCGCCGACACCGTGATGTTTTCGGTCGCGGTAATGTCATCGGTGATAGTGAAATCGATAACCGTGGAGGCCGTGTTGGCTGCAATGGTTCGTTCTGCGTCGATCTGAAATTCCGGTCCCTGGTTCATCCAGCCAAAAACAACGCTTATCTGGTCGTTGAACCGTGTGGTGACCAGTACGTCCTTCAGGCCGTCGCCGTTGACGTCGCCAGCGGCGGCGGCCACATTGCCAAATCGCACTGAATTCATACCACTTGAGATGACCAGGCCGTCGGCGCCGTCGACCAGATCGTGCACGCTGATGCTGGGCGAAGCGAATCCGTCATCGCCGTATATGATGTACGTTTCGCCTTCACTGAAATTCGGGATGCTTCCTTCCACGGGTGATCGGGCGTATGGCGCGTTAACCAGGATGTCCGGGAGGCCGTCGCCATTGAAATCGCCAACCGGGGCCACAGCGCGTCCAAGGAGCGCACCGTCGGTGCTGGCGTCTCGCGTGATTTCAAAGCCCAGTGATCCGTCTCCTGAACGAACGGCATCAATTGAAAAGTCCGCTGATAAATTGTTGCCGCCGTAAACCACAAAGGCGGCGCCGTCATTGTCACTGAGGGAAAAATTGGGGTCAGTTTCGCTGTCGGTAATTAGCGGCGCGCCAAGAAGAATGTCGTCGAAGCCGTCACCATTAAAGTCGCCTGCAGAACTAACGGCGAATCCAATCCGGTCGCCGGGTAACGAGCCATTAATGGCAAATCCGTTGGTTCCGGTCAGGGCTCCAAGGTTTATCTGGGTAAGACTATCGCTTCCATAAATAACAGAGGCCGAGCCCAGGCCCCCGTTTGCGGAGTTATCTGCGATGACGACATCATCAAACCCGTCGTTATTGATGTCACCGACGCCGGCGACCTGATCGCCGGTATTATTCATGTCGGCACTGCCCGTGGCCGCGAAACCGAGCGAATTGTCACCGTTCAGGATATCCGCCAGGGCAATGGTCGCCGGCGGAGTCACGCTGCCATACACGACAAATCCCCAGCCCGGAGTAAAGAAGCTTATCGCTCCGATAATGACGTCATCGACGCCATCTCCATTGACATCGCCCGCGCTTGCCACGTCACCCCCTGCGAACGCGTTGGTCTGCGAGCCCATGATGGTGGTTCCTTGCATTTGGCTCAAATCAGCCAGGGTTAAACTGACGCGCGTTCGATCCGACGATCCGTACACAATATAGACGGCCCCGTTTCTCTCGCCATAAAAGTTGGCAAAAATGGGATTGTCGCTAACGGTGGATTGAGATTGACCGATCATTACATCGGCGAGCCCGTCGCCGTTAAAGTCGCCGGCAGCGGCGCCTGAAAAGCTCGCCACCAGCTGCGTCGCATCACCCTGTAACACCATACCTTGAGAGCCGTCCCCGGCGGCGATAGTCTCAAGGTCGATGTCAGCAATGGGGCTACTCGAGCCGTAGATGATGAAAAACTGACCCGGTGCACTTCCGGGCGAGCCACCCATCAGAAGGTCGTCGATACCATCCCCGTCGAAATCACCAATGCCGGTAGAGTCCATCGTCTCTGAGGATGAACCGGGCGTCTGATTGAGCGTGAAGCCGTTATTTCCATCCAGCTCGGTCAATTGAAATCTGTTGGCACTGGTCGTGGTGGTCAAGAATAAGAGAACGAGCAGGCAGCCAGCATGGCTGATAATGGATAAAGGGCTTCTAAGGCGTGGCATGTCCGGGCTTCTCCGAGATTCATAGACAAGAGGGGTGGGATCGTTCGTTAGGTGGAGCAGAGCACATTCTTCACCCGTTTGTCTTTAAAATCCATTAATCCACAGAGAATTGAGAAAAAGACGTCAGAGTTCATTTTTCGACCGCCCGAGTCTCGCTCAACGGTAACAATGACAGGGCGACGTAATTATCTAAGTGTTTTTCTCCGCCGATAGATGAATAGATGTACTCTGGTTGCTTTATTTCAGATACTGTGGACTGTCCTCTAATTCCAAAAGTAAGGCCTGTTGCTTAGTCGCGATCAATCCAAAGGCAAATAAAAAAAGTGACTACAGAATCCTCAACGTACCACTGTTGCAAGCTGTGTGATGCAAGGTCACCATTGAGCAGTGCCTTTATCCAGCGCAATAACTGGAAATACGGACCGCATTTTATCTGTAAAACCTGTGATTTATACCATCATTCCTATGCTGGTTTTTATGCGCGATTAATGGGTTGGGCGGTCGGTTTATTTCTTCTTGGTTTCTATCTTACCCGGTCATTGCCGGAATCTCTGGCATTTGTAGTACTGACCTACGTGATAGCCTACTTCTCCATTTTTGTGCATGAACTTGGTCATGCTATCGCCGCACGCTTTGTTGGAATGCGCATGCTGACGTTCAGTATTGGTGGGGGCGTGAGGCAAAAAGTATTTAGGATTGGTCGCTATGTCATGTTCTTCAGGCCATTCCCAAGCGAAGGCCATATCAGGTTTATTCCCACCGATCTTGCGCACTATCGAAAGAAACTGGCGTTGGTGCTGGTCGCCGGGCCCGCGACGAATATATTCATCGGTATTGGGGCTATTTGGTTCGGCCTGACCTACTTTGACCAAATGCCCGTCGAACTAAATAGAGTCCTTCGTTTGGTAGCGGTCATTAATCTGACTATGGGTGTCATGAACCTGTGGCCTTCTACGGTTCAACATGGCCAGTCAACGATTAACACGGACGGAAGTCAACTGCTGGGGATCAGGACACTGAAAAACGAAGATATTCAGCAACTCCTGGATATAGGGCCACTGGTACACTTTGAGCTGGAGTTCTTCTGGGGTGACAAGAACAAAGCGCTAAGACATCTAAAAAAGGTGGCGCTTGATGTAAACGCTCCCATTGAGTATCAGGTTTCACTCACCGCTGCGTACGCTGAGGCCAGCCAGATTGTGGAGGCCATTCATCTCGGCCGGCAGCTCCTGTCAAGAAAAGATCTTTCAATAGAACATCGAGCTGTACTTGAGAACAATCTTGCCTTCGCCTTGATCATGGACGCCGATCACGAAGATTTGAAGACCGCCGATGCATTGTCACAGTCGGCTATGAGCGTGCTTCCTATGCAGTTGGAAATCGTCATGACCCGAGCCGCAGTTCTTGCCAAGCTGAACAATTACGAAGCCGTGCTAAAACTGTTGGATGACAAGCGGTTCGTGTTGTTGAATATCACGCATCAAGCGACGGTGGCCGTGCAGAAGGCGGTCGCGTTTGCCAGCCTCGGTCAGGGAGAATGTGCCGTGCAGGAGTTAAGAAAAGCGCTGGATTTGGAGCCGGATAATGTGGGCATTGAACAATTTCGTCGTCAATTCCCTCAACTAGCGGATGGAAAGCCATAGCGTCTGGCAAACTGGGCACTTAGGAAACCGACCACACTTGTATTGTGATCTGTCTCTGAGTTTTTTGTTCGGGATAACTGTGGTCTGTCCCCTCTCATCGCCTGTTCCCCTGTTACTCAAACGACTCACGACTCATCTTCGTCCCCGGTATATACATCGACATAGATAACAGGATACGGCATGATTACGCTGGTTAACCGGGGGATCAATGTCCTTATTCCAAGAATTAAAGAAGCGCAACGTTTTCAAAGTAGCGGTTTTCTATCTCGTTTCCTCGTGGGTTATTCTGCAGGTTGCGGCACTGCTGTTCTCCATCATGGAATTGCCGACATCGTGGACAAAGGTGTTGCTTGTCCTGCTGGTCATCGGATTTCCTGTCGCGTTAATCGTATCCTGGGTGTTTGAAGTAACCCCTGATGGAGTCCAGAGAGAATCCGAAATTGGCGATTCGGACTCCAGAAGCAGTAAATCCGGGCAGCGCATGAATGTCGCCACGATTGCAGTAGTATTGATCGGCGTCGGACTTCTTGGTGTTGATCGTTATTTCCTGGCGTCAACCGACAACGCAAACCCTGTCACGGTCACGCCACTTTCTGAAGATGTTGACCCGGGTAGTACACCCATAGTTGCCGTTCTGCCTTTCTCTGCTTCGGGGTCTGATGATGGTGGTTTTCTGGCGGGTGGTTTACACGACGATTTGTCGACTCGACTGGCGCGACTGAATACGTTTCATGTGATCTCCAGAACGTCGATGATGGAATATGCTGAAACCACCAAGAATATGCGACAGATTGGGCAGGAACTTGGCGCGGGGTACATTCTGGAAGGCAGAGTGCAGGCGCTCGGAGCCAGAGTGAGAATTAACGCTACGCTAATTGACGCAGAGAACGATAATAACCTGTGGGCCAAGACATACGACCGCGAACTCACTGCAGTTGACCTGTTCGATATTCAGGCCGAACTGGCTCGTGCCATTGCCACGGAACTGAGCCTGACGCTAAGCGGGACCGATAGCGCGCTGATCGATCGAATCCCCACCGAAAATATGACGGCCTACAACGCTTACTTGCGCGCCTTGGAACTTCGCGACCGGGGTGGACACAACACACCCACCTCTATTCTGGTGATTGAGGCGCTCGAGAGTGCCGTGCAGGCAGATCCGGATTTCGCTGAAGCCTGGGCGCAATTGTCGATTGCACACTCGCGCACTTATCAAAGCCTTGGCGGGGATAGTGAGCATGGTACTGCCGCGCTCGATGCCCGTGCGAGAGCGTACGCACTCAATCCGAAGTTACCTCAAGTAATCGTTGCCGATGCGGTTTATCAATACCGGGTATTAAATGAATATCAGATTGCTCTGGAAAAACTTGAGGAACTTGAGAACACGGGCTCGCTGCGGGAGTCAACTCTGATACTGAAGGCGTATCTGCTTCGTCGGTTGGGTTTCTTCGAGCAGGCCTACCAGACTATGGTAGATGCAAACAAGTTGAACCCGCGCAGTATTAACATGGCTGGCCAGATTATTGAGTTTTCGTTACAAACCGGGCGCTGTAAAGAGGCGGGCGCACGGGCCGCCGCCGCCCTGGCTCTGGCTCCGGACAACGTCAATATTCGAACTGCAGCCGCAAACTACGAAATGGCGTGTACAGGAAACCTGGATCGAGCTCATCAGTATATGAGTGACATTGATTTTTTTGAACCCTGGCACTTTATGACAGCGCTTAGAGTCAAGGAAATACAGTCGTATTATCAGGGAATACTCAA
>CAWUKD010000164.1:0-7792 GCA_963922815.1 uncultured Gammaproteobacteria bacterium | reverse complement strand
CACAGCCGTGCGTCAGCTTTTGACGATGATCGGAATTGCTGCCAGCGTTGCTCTGGGCGCCATGGTCATTATGTGGTCTCAGACGCCCGACTACGACGTGGTCTATGGAAATTTGAGCGAACAGGATGTGGCCGACATTGCCGAATCGTTGAAAAGCGCCAATATTCCGTACAAGTTTCAGGGAGACAGCGTTACCGTGCCGGCAAAGTTTGTCCCTGAGGCCCGGATCAAACTTGCCGGTGAGAACCTGCCTTCGGATTCCGAGCTGGGCCTGGACATGCTGAAGGACGAGCCGGGGTTTGGCGTAAGCCAGTTTATTGAAACCAAGCGCTACAACCACGGCCTTGAAACAGAGTTGGGCCGAAGTATTGCGTCCCTCAAGCCGGTCAAGAGCGCGCGCGTGCATATTGCGCTGGCCAAAGACTCTGTGTTTGTTCGCGACAGGAGCAAGACGACGGCGTCAGTTATGCTGGATGTACGCTCCGGCCAGAGATTGCCCGATGAGCAGGTCGCGTCCATTGTCTATTTTCTTTCTCGCAGCGTGCACGGGCTTGAGGCCGACAACGTCACTGTGGTCGATCAAACCGGCCGCATGCTGAATTCGCCCGATGCATCGGATGACTATGCCGCGTCCGCCAGTCAGTTTGAGCACACTCGCCACGTAGAAGAAACTTTTATTCAAAGCATAGAAGATCTGCTTAGTCCCATAGTGGGCATTGGCAAGGTCCGCGCGAAAGTAACCGCCGACCTCGACTTTACGCAGACTGAACAGACCACAGAAGAATATTCACCCGACCGCACCGTTGTACGCAGTGAAAACACCAGCTTTCAGGAGCGTCGCAGTGATAACCCGGCGGCCCAGGGCGTGCCGGGAGCGCTCAGCAATCAGCCACCGGTTGGTGGCAACGCAGCTGCAACAGCCGACCCCGAGCGTGCCGTCAACCCGATTGATACAACCCGAAATTCCGTCCGGAATTTTGAAGTCGACCGTACTGTCAGTCATACGCGGCAGGCTTCCGGCGAAATTCGCAGATTGTCAGTTGCCGTTATTGTCGATGACAGGCAATCGGTGAATGAAGACGGGACCGTCACCAGTACCGCCCGAACTCAGGAAGAGCTTGATCAGATCAGCGCGCTGGTTCGAGAGGCGGTCGGATTCGACGCCAATCGCGGCGACAGTATTCAGGTCGTGAATTCGTCGTTTGAGCAAGTCGATATGGGCGAACCCCCGGTAGCACCAAAAATCTGGGAGACGCCGATGTTTCGGGATTTGCTGAAACAGGGACTGGGTGCATTACTGGTGCTGTTGGTATTCTTCGGCGCCATCCGGCCTATGACCCGGTCATTGATGCAAGCGGCATCCGCTCCTCAGCTGGCCTACAGCGGAGAAGCAGGCGGCGGCCGAATGCTGGCCGTTGAAGACTCGGAGGCAGGCGGTGTTGCGGCATTGCCAGAACCCGCCAGAAAGCCGGTTGAACAGCGTATCGATGGTGCGCGCAAGCTGGCGTCGGAAAATCCGGAAAGCGTCGCAAACGTAGTTAAAACATGGGTGGCTGAAGATGGCTGATGCAGGCGGAACAATTAGCGGTACAGAACGGGCGGCTATCTTGCTCCTGTCTCTTGGAGAGAAGGATGCTGCGGCTGTACTCAAGCATATGGCTCCCGGTGAGGCCGAAAAACTGGGTGTCGCTATGAGTGGTCTGGCGCAAATCAAGAAAGAGCAGCTGGAGGTCGTTTTCGAGACTCTGGACTCCACGCTTGAAGACCAGGCGGGAATTAACGCAGGCGGCGAAGCCTATATTCGCAACGTGCTCACCCACGCGTTTGGTGAAGCCAAGGCCAATACGTTGCTTGACCGGATATTTGCCGGCGAGAATAACAAGAACCTCGAAGAACTCGCCTGGATGAACACCCGGGCGATCGTCGAGATGGTGCGCAACGAACACCCCCAGATCATTGCCATCGTGATGGCCTATCTTGAGCCCGAACGTGCAGCGGATGTTTTGTCCATGCTGCCCGAGGAGCAGCGTGGCGATATTGTGTTTCGGATTGCCAAGCTGGACGATGTACAGCAGTCTGCGCTCAAAGAACTCGAAGCCATGGTCGACAGACAGTCGGCAGGCAGCATGGAGTCGAAGTCCGAGCGCATCGGTGGCGAAAAAGTTGCTGCCGGAATTTTGAACGCGCTGGGCAGCGGTCAGGAAGAATCGGTCGTTGAGCATCTGAATGAAAAGGACGAGACGCTCGTTGCTCGTATTCAGGAGCTCATGTTCATCTTCGATAACCTGCTTTCGGTTAGCGATCGACACATTCAGGCGTTGCTGCGCGAAGTGTCGAGCGAGCATCTTGGTCTGGCCGTTAAAGGCGCCGACCCTGAAATGCAGGACAAAATCTATCGAAACATGTCGAAGCGGGCCGCCCAGATGTTGCAGGAAGACCTGGAAGCGAAAGGGCCGGTTCGTTTGAGTGACGTAGAAGAAGCGCAGCGCGAAATCCTGATTATTGCCAAGCGCATGGCAGACGCCGGTGAGATCGTCATTTCTTCTGGCGGAGGCGATGAGTTTGTCTGATAAAGCCTCTGCGATGGAGCAGTCCGAGCAAGCCGTTCTTACCAGTGCCTCTGTGACCCGGTTTGATCGCTGGGAAACACCCGAGTTTGAACCCGGCGGCGACCCGACGGATTCGGGTCGGGGAATGTCGGTGACCCGGCTCGAGTCGCTGCAAAAGCAAGCCTACGAAGAGGCCTACGCAACAGGTCTGCGCGAAGGTCGCGAGGCCGGTGAGTCACTTGCCCGATCCGAAGGTCAGCGATTTGATGCGCTGATTCAGCAGCTGGCCAGGCCGTTTGAGTCACTTGATGACTGCGTTGAAAAGCAGGTTGTTCAATTGGCGATGATCGTGGCTCGAAACATTATTCGCAGAGAGCTGAAAACCGATCCGACCCACGTCATTGGTGCGGTTAGAGAAGCGTTGTCGGCCTTGCCGGTGTCTGCCCGCGATGTTCGGGTAAAGCTTCATCCGGAAGACGCCGAGCTGGTTCGCAAGTATTTGAAACCCGTCGAGGGTGATCGTGCCTGGCACATTCAGGAAGATCCGGTATTAACTCGAGGGAGTTGTCGCGTTCATACCGAGTTTTCCCATGTGGATGCGCGAATCGAGTCTCGTATTTCAGCGCTGGTGGCGTCGCTGTTCGGTGATGAGCGTGATGCTCAGGACGCTCGGGACGGTGATAAAGAGCATGAGTAGCGAAACCAGGGCGACGAACGATCGCAGCGCCGTATGGGCGAAGCGCGTAGCGGCCTATGAGAAGAAAGTAGATCAGGCACCGGGCCTGGTGGTCGAAGGTGTGCTTCGGCGCGTGGTGGGACTGACGCTCGAGGCCGAAGGCTGTCGGGCGCCCATTGGTGGCAGGTGCCAGATTGTTGCGCCTGACGAGTCCCGCGTTGAAACCGAAGTCGTAGGATTCGCGGGCGATAAACTATTTTTGATGCCTACTCGCGACATGCGCGGCGTGGTTCCAAACGCGCGTGTGATTCCGTCGGGTACGGCGGCCGAAGCCCTTGTGGGTGACGCCATGCTGGGCCGGGTGATCGATGCGGAAGGACGCACGCTGGACGGCAAGGGGCCGCTAAAACTTGAACGCCGGGTGCCGCTGGTCGGTAAGCCGGTTAACCCGCTGGCCCGCAGGCCGGTTCGGGAACCCCTGGATGTTGGCGTACGTTCAATCAACGCGCTGCTATCTGTAGGACGCGGGCAGCGTATGGGCCTGTTTGCCGGCAGTGGCGTCGGTAAAAGTGTTTTGCTTGGAATGATGACCCGGTTTACAACGGCCGATGTCATCGTCGTTGGGCTGATAGGTGAACGTGGCAGGGAAGTCAAAGAGTTCATTGAGGACACGCTCGGCGAGGAGGGCATGCGCCGGTCGGTGGTCGTAGCCAGTCCCGCCGATCATTCACCGCTCATGCGCATGCACGGCGCCAAACTCGCTACCAGTATTGCGGAGCATTTTCGTGATCAGGGCAAGGATGTTCTGTTGCTCATGGATTCACTGACGCGATTTGCCCAGGCGCAGCGCGAAATTGCCCTGGCCATTGGCGAGCCGCCCGCCACGAAGGGTTATCCGCCTTCGGTGTTTGCAAAACTGCCGCGTCTGGTTGAAAGGGCCGGCAACGGAGATCATGGCCAGGGTTCGATTACTGCGTTCTATACGGTGTTGACCGAAGGCGACGATCAGCAGGATCCGATTGCCGACGCGGCTCGCGCCATTCTGGACGGTCATCTTGTGCTATCGCGGCAGCTGGCAGAGTCCGGGCTTTATCCGGCCATCGATATTGAATCGTCTATCAGTCGAACGATGAATCAGATCGTGTCGGCTGAACACCGGGAGCTGGTCACCCGATTCAGAACGCTCTATGGCGCGTATCAGCAAAACAGGGACCTGATAAATGTAGGCGCCTATCAGGCCGGTACGGATCCACTGATTGATGAGGCGATCCAGAGTTGGCCGCGCCTGATGAAATTTTTGCGGCAGGACATGCAGTCGTCGATATCCAGTGAGCAGAGCTTTATTGATCTCCAGGCATTGCTTGTGCCTGAAGCAACAGATTCCGAAGGCGCCGTTCCCGCATGAGGTCAAAGCAGGGCAGGCTCGACCTTGTGAAGCAGGTGTTTGAAAAGCGGGAGCAAAAGCTTGCGCAGGAGATGGGGCAGTTCAATGCCCAGCTCGATCAGGCCGTCACTCAGCTAAGGCAGCTTCGCGATCATCGCGATCGGCATGCCGCGGCGTTACGCTCCGGGCTGTCTACTGACCCGAGTCGCATGCAAAACCAGCAGGCGTTTCATCAGCGTCTCAACGACGCGATCAGTCAACAGGAACTGCTAATTCAGCGCGCGGAGCTTGAGCGCGCCGAATTGCGCAAGCGCTGGCTGGCAAAACGCCGCAGAACGCTTTCTGTAGACAAGCTTAGCGAGATGAGACACGCGGCAGAGCTTCGCGCGGAGTCGGTTCAGGAGCAGAAGCAGCAGGACGAAATCGTCCGATCGCCACGATTACCTGACCTCGACTGATATTCCCGGAGCGTGTTTTGCACACTCGACCCCGGCAATTGACAACCCCAATGAATCGAAACGCGAAGCGTTCCGAAGTTTTCACTGGAGTAAGACTCGCCGGGCCAGTCTTCCAGCCTCTATGCGAGCTGAGCCACTTCCTGTGCGTTGTCGTCCTGATAGGCGACAACCCGGTCGCGACCCTGTCGTTTGGCGGTGTACAGCGCTTTGTCAGCTGCCGCCAGAAATTCGGCAACTGTCGAGAAGCTGTTGCCTTCGGACAGCGTGGCGCAGCCGATCGAGGCGGTAACCACGATCGACTCGTCATCCTTGCCGGTTGCATGGGTCAGGTTGCGCATCCTGTTGAGCACCCGGTTGGCGACAACTTCCGCTCCGGCTTCATCAGCGCCTGGCAGGATGAGTACAAACTCTTCGCCACCGTATCGTCCGACGGTGTCCGTGCAGCGCACGAGGTCGGCCAGTTGATGCGCAACGTTTCGTAGTACGTTGTCGCCTGCCTGGTGACCATATACGTCGTTAACCTGTTTGAAAAAGTCGAGATCAACAAACGCAAGCGATAGCGTCCAGCCGAATCGTTTGGCGTGCTTGAAGCCCTTGTCGAGTACTTCGTCCAGGTGGCCGCGGTTAGCCACTTTGGTTAACGCGTCTCGCTGGTTTTCCTGCTGCAGGTCATACGCGAGCGATGTTAGCTGCTGGGTCTTCTTGCCAAGTTCGGCCACTTCCTGAATGGAGACCAGGTTGCGCATGGTCAGCGCTTCCTGAGCGCGCTCCACGATAATCTGGGCTTCCTGTTCTGAAATCAGCTCAGTCTGGAAGGTTGCCGCCATGTCCGGAATGTTGGTGCCAATTTCACCCATAACCAGTGCAAACGTTTCGCGATCGAGTGCGAGAGCGGCTTCGGCTGCGTCAGCCGTATCGGAGAAGCCGGCTTCTTCGTCATCGTCTTTTAACCACAGGTCGGCGACCCTGCCGGAAAGGGCGACGCATCGGGAAAACGCGTCTTTCTTGGGGTCTCCGGAGTTCGCGTCCATAGTGTGACTCATGCCTACTGTTTCCTGCAGGTAGTCTGGCAGGCCCCAGTTTTTCAGAAGCCAGGAACCGACTTCAGCGTGGTCGTCGCCGAGTTTTTCTACTTCATAGGCGATGAGCCTGTCGTGGTCACCAAAAAACTCGCCGCACTCCTGGTAAAAGCCTGACTCAATGCGATCGATGGCCATGATGCCGATGTCCTGAAGCAAAGCCGCCAAAAAGGCCTCTTCAGAATTCACCAGTTTGAGCTTCTTGGCCAGTACCCGAGCGGATACGGCGGATAGCACGCTGCGCTTCCAGGTATAGGCAAGATGCTCATTTTCCGAAGGTGATCGCCGCAGCATGGGCAGAAGCGAGAATCCGAGGGCGAGGGTGACCGCGCCGTTAATACCAAGCACCACCAGCGCCTGATGCAGATTCGCGCTTTGTCGGCGCTGGGCGTACATCGGGGAATTCGCGACTCGCAGCACCTTGGTGGTCAGCGACGGATCGCAGGTGATGGCTTCCGCCAGATCGCTCAGGGCCACTTCCGGTGACTGCGCCAAGCTGATCACATTTGCGGCAACCGCCGGAGGCGTTGGCAAATTGGTCACGTTTTCGAGGCGCGATAGCAGGTCTGGATTCATTATGTTTACTCCTTAAACCGGAAGAAAGTCCGTGTCGGGCAAGAGAAAGTTCTCCGCAAACGGTGCATAGCATTGTTAGCGACCGCTGCGGCCGAAGCATGAGCGTTTTAGGAATTAAATTTTGGGCAGAAATGGCACGGAAATTGCTCCTGTATAAGCAAACCATGTAACGCCCGACCGAACAGGAGTACCTTGTGACGCCAAATCTCAATAACAGCCCGCTGGCAGCGCTAATTGCCAATGCGACCAAAGCACCCGCCACGGCTGAGAATTCGCTTGGACAGGGGCCGATTCTGTCCACTGCCGGCTCAGACTCGCCGGAAGAAAAACCATTATTTTCACATGTATTACAAACACATAAAGGGTTATCTTTAAGTGAAATAGAGTCTGCGGTCGATGCGGAGCAGCCGATATTTACCCAGATAACGCCGATTCCTCAGGGAGAACTGCAGCCCGTGCCCGGTTTGACCATCCCGGGGCAGTCGCTGAACGTCATTTCCCTTGAAGAACAGTCACATGAAGCGGATCTTAAGGCGTCTCTCGAGGTCAGCGAGGACGCGGCCCTTCCGTCGCTCTCTCTACCTGTGTCGACGGCAGCTCAGCTGACCGGCGATCAGGCAGGCGGCCTTCGGACGCCGGCGGGCGGCAACACTTTGCCGCTTCAGGCTGCGATCGGCCAAGCCGGAAATGCCAAGTCCACCATGACGCCGGGGTCCGAGTCGGTAATACCGACGCCGACGATGACGCCACGTGCAACCCCGTCGCTATTAACGCCGGTACAGGAAGCCGCCGTGCCGATCCCGTCCAGCCAGCTGTCTCAGGCACTACCCGCGCCTGAAATGGTGGTGCAACTTAGCAAATTCGCTAAACCGGGTCCGGGAGCTGCCAATGCTCCGGGATCACCGGGGGCGATTGCGGGGCTGTCTGAGATCGCTCTGTCCGTCGCCGATACGGATAGTGCGAGTGCAGACCTCATTCGTGCCGCCGCAGCGACTGCAGCTACGGCTGCAGCCGAGCGGCCTAACGCCGTCCAGCCCCCGCCAGCGGCGCTGCCACTGGCTCGCCCGGCC
>CAWUKD010000163.1:0-7844 GCA_963922815.1 uncultured Gammaproteobacteria bacterium | reverse complement strand
TCGACCCGCCGTTACTCGATAATCTTCGCGACAACACCCGCACCTACCGTGCGGCCGCCTTCACGAATAGCAAAGCGCAGTCCGTCTTCCATCGCAATCGGTGCGATCAGCTCAACAACCATCTGGATGTTATCGCCAGGCATCACCATCTCCACGCCTTCAGGCAGCTCGCAAGCGCCCGTCACGTCGGTGGTGCGGAAGTAAAACTGGGGACGGTAACCTTTGAAGAACGGGGTATGACGACCACCCTCTTCTTTGGTCAGAATGTACACCTCAGCTTCGAACTTCGTGTGCGGCGTAATCGAACCCGGCTTGGCCAGTACCTGACCTCGCTCAACTTCTTCACGCTTCGTACCACGCAGCAAAACACCCACGTTGTCGCCGGCCATACCCTGGTCCAGCAGCTTGCGGAACATCTCTACTCCGGTACAGGTGGTCTTCAGGGTGTCTTTGATACCCACAATCGCCACTTCGTCGCCTACGTTCACAATACCGCGCTCGATTCGACCCGTTACCACAGTACCGCGACCTGAAATCGAGAACACGTCTTCAACCGGCATCAAAAAGTCACCGTCAATCGCACGTTCTGGCTCAGGAATGTATGAATCCATCGCTTCAACCAGCTTAACAACCGCGCCCTGACCCATGTCAGACGTGTCGCCTTCCAGCGCCTTGAGCGCTGAACCTGTGATGATCGGAGTGTCGTCACCAGGAAACTCGTACGTAGACAACAGATCACGCACTTCCATTTCAACCAGCTCCAGCAGCTCTTCATCGTCAACCATGTCGGCTTTGTTCAAAAACACAACGATGTAAGGCACACCCACCTGACGCGCCAGCAGAATGTGCTCGCGGGTCTGAGGCATAGGACCGTCAGCCGCTGAACACACCAAAATGGCACCGTCCATCTGAGCCGCACCCGTGATCATGTTCTTCACATAGTCAGCGTGTCCCGGACAATCAACGTGCGCGTAATGACGTACCGCACTCTCGTATTCAACGTGAGCCGTCGCAATCGTGATACCACGCTCGCGCTCTTCAGGGGCGTTATCAATTTGATCGAAAGCTTTTTGCTCGCCACCGTGTACATCTGCCATGACTTTCGTCAAAGCTGCAGTCAGCGTTGTCTTACCGTGGTCAACGTGACCGATCGTGCCGACGTTTACGTGCGGCTTGTTTCTTTCAAATTTTTCCTTAGACACGTCATCTACCTCAAGTTAGCTGGCCTCATTTGCCAGGCTTAATTCACTAAAAAATTAACTGTAATCTCTGTTTAACAAAGCATCAGCAACCGCTTTGGGCACGCTGCTGTACTTTTGAAATTCCATCGAGTATGTCGCCCGACCCTGACTCATGGAGCGCAGCGTCGTAGCGTAGCCAAACATTTCGGCCAGCGGCACTTCGGCGTCGATCACCCGACCAGCCGGCGCCTCTTCCATACCGTGCGTAATGCCACGACGACGATTCAGGTCGCCCATGACATCACCCAAATAGTCTTCCGGCGTCACTACTTCAACCTTCATAATCGGCTCAAGCAACACCGGCCCTGCGTTTCGTGCGGCATCGCCAAAGGCAATGCTTCCGGCGATTTTGAACGCAATCTCGCTCGAATCCACGTCGTGATACGAACCATCGTACAACGTTACCTTGCAATCCACCGTCGGATACCCGGCAATCACGCCTGAGTGCATGCGCTCCTGAATACCCTTGTCCACCGCAGTGATAAACTCTTTGGGGACCACGCCGCCGGTGATGTCATCCACAAACTCGTATCCGGAGCCGCGTTCGGTGGGTTCGACCTTGATGAACACATGCCCATACTGGCCCTTACCACCGCTTTGCCTGACAAACTTTCCTTCCTGCGTAACGGTCTTTGTAATCGACTCGCGGTACGCTACCTGCGGCTTACCGACATTTGCCACAACGTTAAACTCGCGGCTCATGCGATCGACAATAATGTCCAGATGCAGCTCGCCCATTCCGGAAATAATGGTCTGCCCCGACTCTTCTTCGGTTTTGACCACAAACGACGGATCTTCCTTTGCCAGCTTGGCCAGCGCGACCGCCATTTTTTCCTGATCGGCAATGGTCTTCGGCTCAACCGCCACCGAGATGACAGGCTCCGGAAACTCCATGCGCTCCAGCGTGATGACATGCGCGGCTTCACACAGGGTGTCGCCGGTGGTGACATCTTTCATTCCAACCGCCGCCGCAATATCGCCGGCGTGGACTTCTTTAATCTCTTCACGATCGTTCGAATGCATTTGCAGCAATCGACCAATACGTTCTTTCTTGCCCTTGATCGGATTGAATACGGTATCACCCGATTTCAAAACGCCCGAATAAACCCGGATAAACGTCAGATTGCCGACAAACGGATCGGTAGCAATCTTGAAAGCCAGCGCCGCAAACGGCTGATCATCACTGCTCGGCCTGGTGGCCTCGTTGTCATCCGCATCCAGTCCTGTTATCGCCGGCACGTCGAGCGGAGACGGCATGTAATCAACGACCGCGTCGAGAACCGCCTGCACCCCTTTGTTCTTGAAGGCTGACCCGCACAGCGTCACAACCACCTCATTGGCGATCGCTCGCGTGCGCAAACCCTGTTTAATCTCGTCGATCGACAATTCACCCGATTCGAGGTACTTGTCCATCAACGGCTCGGCCGCTTCGGCGGCCGCTTCAACCATGTTCTCGCGCCAGGCCTGAGCCTCGTCGAGCAGTTCTTCCGGTATCTCTTTCTCTTCGAACGTCACGCCCTGCTTGGCATCGTCCCAGTAAATGGCTTTCATCTTCAAGAGATCGATAACGCCGACAAACGTTTCTTCAGCACCGATGGGTAACTGTACCGGTACCGGGTTACCGCCCAGTCGCGACTTGATCTGTTCCACCACTCGCAGAAAATCGGCACCGGCGCGATCCATCTTGTTGACGAACGCCAGCCTGGGAACATTGTATTTGGTGGCCTGTCGCCAGACCGTCTCGGACTGGGGCTCAACGCCACCGACGGCGCAAAATACGGCAACGGCGCTGTCGAGCACCCGCAAAGAACGCTCAACCTCAATGGTGAAGTCGACGTGCCCCGGTGTATCAATGATATTGATCCGGTGCTGCGGATACTGCAGCTCCATGCCCTGCCAGAAACAGGTTGTTGCAGCCGAGGTAATGGTGATACCCCGCTCCTGCTCCTGCTCCATCCAGTCCATGGTAGCGGCACCGTCGTGCACTTCCCCAATCTTGTGGGAGACGCCGGTATAAAACAGTATGCGTTCGGTCGTGGTGGTCTTACCCGCGTCAATATGCGCCATGATCCCTATATTGCGATAGCGATCAATGGGTGTAGAACGTGCCACCTTTACGTACTCTGTTGTTCTGTTGTGCTTGGCTTCCCCTACCAGCGGTAGTGCGAGAATGCCTTGTTGGCTTCGGCCATCTTGTGCGTGTCTTCACGCTTCTTGACGGCGGAACCACGATTTTCAGCCGCATCGAGCAGCTCATGAGCCAGACGGTGGGCCATGGTTTTTTCGTTGCGCTTGCGTGCTGCATCAATCATCCAGCGCATGGCCAGCGTTTGACGACGCGCAGGTCGCACTTCAACGGGCACCTGATAGGTAGCACCACCAACGCGACGGCTCTTGACCTCGACCGCAGGCTTAACGTTTTCCAGAGCAGTCTCCAGAAGCTCAACCGCTTTCTCATCGGCCTGTCCGCTGCGCTCACCAATACGGTCCAAAGCACCATAGATGATGCGTTCGGCGACGGATTTCTTACCGTCTACCATGATCATGTTCATGAATTTTGCGAGCATCTCATTCTTGTATTTTGGATCTGGCAAGATGATGCGTTTCGGGGCCTGAGTTCTGCGTGACATTTTCTACTACCTGTTATCTTTAATGAAAGTAAGCGACAAAGATTTTAGCTCTTTGGACGCTTGGCTCCGTATTTAGAACGGCCCTGACGACGATCGCTGACGCCTGCGCAATCGAGCGTGCCGCGAACGGTGTGGTAACGCACACCCGGCAAATCCTTAACACGTCCACCGCGAATCAGTACGACCGAGTGCTCCTGGAGGTTGTGACCCTCGCCACCGATGTAGCTGGTGACCTCAAAACCGTTGGTCAGGCGAACACGCGCGACTTTACGCATGGCCGAGTTCGGCTTCTTGGGAGTAGTGGTGTACACGCGGGTGCAAACCCCGCGCTTCTGCGGGCAAGCGGCCAGAGCCGGAACCGTGGATTTTTCCACTTTTACGCGGCGGCCCTTGCGGACGAGTTGGTTGGTTGTTGCCATAATGTCTCTCGATGTTCTACATCTGTATTTGTTTAACGGTTTTTGCCGAACCGCCGCCTCTAGGGCGCACGGGCCGGTAAACGCACAAAAAACCGCAGGCCGACGCGAAGGTCGGCCTGCAGCCTGTCTGGTGAACCCCTGAAACACACATTCTTCTGTGCCCCACAGGTTCCAAATCGGTCAAAAGGGCCGAAATTCTATGTTTCGACCCCCAGACGTGTCAAGCGTTGTGCGACGCGGAAGCGTTAAGTTTCCTCGTCGCCCTTGGCTTCTTCCTCGGCTGGAGCGTCTGCCACGTCGGCGACTGCTTTGGTCTCCTCGTCTGCAGGCGCCTGTGCCTCATCCGCTCCGGCTTCCACAGCCTCGGTAGATGCTTCATTTTCGGTGGTTTGCGCCTCAGAATCCGTAGAACTGTCCCCAAAACCCTGAGCTTCGAGCTCTTCAGCCAGCAGCTCATCGGTGGTCTTGGTGATACGGGACTGACGCATTTCCTGATGGTGGGCAAAGCCCGTTCCAGCCGGAATCAGACGTCCCACAATCACGTTTTCCTTCAATCCGCGCAAATCGTCGCGCAATCCGCGCACCGCTGCCTCGGTCAGGACACGCGTGGTCTCCTGGAAAGAAGCCGCCGAAATGAACGATTCTGTCGCCAGCGAGGCCTTCGTGATACCCAGCAAAATGGGCTCGTAGACCGCAGGCTCCTTACCTTCAGCGATGAGCGCGTCGTTAACCTCGTAGAGGCCGGCACGATGCACCTGCTCGCCACGGAGGTAGTTACTGTCACCCGGATCGCTGATTTCGACCTTGCGCAGCATCTGGCGAATAATCACCTCGATGTGCTTGTCGTTAATACGCACACCCTGGAGCCGGTAAACCTCCTGGATTTCCTTGACCAGGTAGTCCGCCAGACGATCAACGCCTCTGAGGCGCAGAATGTCATGCGGGCTCTCTTCGCCTTCAGCGATGATTTCACCCTTGGCAACCGTCTCACCCTCAAACACGAGGAGGTGACGCCATTTCGGAATCAGGCCTTCGAAGTTGTCGTCACCGTCTCCGGTAATAATCAAACGACGCTTGCCTTTGGTCTCTTTACCATAGCTGATCGTACCGCTGACTTCGGCCAGGATAGCTGATTCTTTCGGCTTGCGAGCCTCAAACAGATCAGCAACCCGGGGCAGACCACCCGTGATGTCACGGTTCTTCGAGCCTTCCTGAGGGATACGGGCAATAACATCACCCACAGCCACCGTCGCCCCGTCTTCGAGGTTAATAACGGCGCCGGCAGGCAGCGTGTACACGGCCGGAATGTCAGTGTTGGCAAAGCAGATGCTTTCGCCGCTGTCGTCAATCAGCATGGCCTGTGGACGCAAGTCTTTACCCGCTGAGCCACGTTGTTTCGGATCGGTAATAACCAGACTCGTGACACCAGTGAACTCATCGGTTTCGGCCGACACAGTGACACCTTCTTCAAAGTCATGGAACTTGATGCGACCCGCCACTTCGGTAACCACCGGGTGCGTGTGCGGATCCCAGTTGGCGACGATCTGGCCGGCAACGACATCTTCGCCTTCTCTTACGCCAATGTTGGCGCCGTAAGGAATCTTGTACCGCTCGCGCTCACGACCGAATTCGTCGATAACCCCGATCTCTCCCGAACGCGATACCGCGACCAGGTGACCTTTCTGGTGATCAACCGTCTTCATAGTGTGCAGGCGGATAGAGCCGGCGTGCTTGATTTCTACGCTGCTGATGGCTGCCGCCCGTGACGCAGCACCACCAATGTGGAAGGTACGCATGGTCAGCTGGGTGCCCGGCTCACCAATGGACTGAGCAGCGATAACGCCAACGGCTTCACCCTGATTAATCAGGTGTCCACGCGCCAGGTCTCGGCCGTAACAAGTCGAACAAACGCCGTAGCGGGTATCACAGGAAATCGGTGAACGCACCATGACCTGATCAACCGACATCTCTTCGAGCAGCGATACCAGCTTCTCGTCAATCAGCGCGCCGGCTTCGAGCAACACTTCTTCCGTTCCTGGCTTGAGCACGTCAATCGCAACCACACGACCGAGCACTCGCTCGCCGAGGGCTTCGACCACGTCGCCACCTTCAACGATGGGCGCCATCAACAGACCGTTGGTCGTACCACAGTCTGTTTCGGTGACCACCAGATCCTGGGCAACGTCAACCAGACGACGCGTCAGATAACCCGAGTTAGCAGTTTTAAGCGCCGTATCGGCCAGACCTTTACGCGCTCCGTGAGTCGAGATGAAGTACTGAAGAACGTTCAGACCTTCCCGGAAGTTAGCGGTAATGGGCGTTTCAATAATCGAACCATCCGGCTTTGCCATCAGTCCCCGCATACCGGCGAGCTGACGAATCTGCGCGGCGCTACCACGAGCACCTGAGTCGGCCATCATGTAAATCGAGTTAAAGGACGCCTGTTCCACCATGGAACCATCCGCCGCCTCAACCTGCTCGGTACCGAGCTTGTGCATCATGGCCTTGGCCACCTGGTCATTGGTTCGCGACCAGATATCCACGACCTTGTTGTAGCGCTCACCGTTGGTGACGAGACCCGATGCGTACTGATCTTCAATCTCGCGAACGTCGGTTTCGGCCGCAGCCAGTATGCCGCTTTTCTCAACGGGAACCACCATGTCGTTGATGCCAATAGACACGCCGGACTTGGTTGCATAGCTAAAACCGGTGTACATGAGCTTGTCTGCGAAGACGACGGTCTTCTTAAGACCACATACGCGGTAACTGCGGTTAATCAGATTGGAAATCGCACGCTTGCTCAGATCACGGTTAACGTGATCGAACGACAGACCTTCGGGAAGAATCTCGGAGATCAGCGCACGACCTACGGTCGTATCAACGACGCTGTACTTGGTGTGTACTTCGCCATCTTCATCTGTCCAGGTATCACGAATTCGTGCTTTAACCATGGCTTGAAGGTCGACGGCACCGTTGGCGTGAGCACGGTGAACTTCGTCGATATCCGAGAAGCACATGCCTTCGCCGGTTGCGTTCACGCGAGTACGCGTCATGAAGTACAGGCCCAAAACCACGTCCTGCGACGGCACGATGATGGGCTCGCCGTTGGCGGGCGACAGGATGTTGTTCGATGACATCATCAACGCGCGGGCTTCCAGCTGCGCCTCGATGGACAACGGTACGTGCACAGCCATCTGGTCACCGTCGAAGTCGGCGTTGAAGGCCGTACATACGAGCGGGTGAAGCTGGATGGCTTTACCTTCAATCAGTACCGGCTCAAACGCCTGGATACCCAGTCGGTGAAGGGTCGGTGCGCGGTTAAGCATGACCGGATGCTCACGAATGACTTTGGCCAGGATATCCCAGACCTCAGGACCTTCGCGCTCGACCAGTCGCTTCGCAGCCTTGATGGTTTGAGCCAGATCTTTCTTTTGCAGGCGACTGAAGATGAACGGCTTGAACAGTTCAAGCGCCATTTTCTTTGGCAGACCACACTGGTGCAGTTTCAGAGTCGGGCCCACAACGATCACGGAACGACCCGAGTAGTCGACGCG
>CAWUKD010000162.1:0-7922 GCA_963922815.1 uncultured Gammaproteobacteria bacterium | reverse complement strand
GCGAGTTTACACTGTTTTGACCGTGTTTTCCTGACAAAAGACCCCACTTTTCCGTCCTTCCTTGCGGCGGCCTTTTCTGGCGGCGGGCGCTAAAGAACCCGCTATTTTTCTACGTTAAACGGGAAATTATGTGCCGCGGCTCCGCCCTTACCGTCGAATACGGTGACAAACACGCGATACGCCCCGGCGCGCCGCGGCAGCTTCAGGGAAACGCGACGGGTCCCCTGACCGGAGCGAATCACATCCGGAAATGACGGCGGTACCGCTTCAGCATCACCCCCGGTTCTCCGGTCACTGCTTTCGGCGCGAACGTCCCAGACATAGCGCAGAGTGTCTCCCTCGCGATCTGCCGCTTCAACTTCCGCGTGCGCTCTGGCGGCAGGCTTTACCGTCTTGTACGCAATCGACGACTCCAGCGAGCGAATCGTCGGAGCGCGATTGGCCGGCCATTCGCCAGTCCAGGCAAACGACATAGCGTCGACGGCAGGCTGTTTCTCGCCCGATGAGAGAAACATTCCGAACCAGGTCGCGGTAGCCTCTTGCTTGTGCCCCCAAAGGAAGGCATATGAGCCTAATGTGCGTCCGGCATTGTTGTCACGGTCCAGCGTGTACACCGAATAAAACGTCTCCGCCTTGCTGGAGGGATCAGGCTCAATGGGCGCTCCCCATCCGGTCTTGGCTACTTCCCAGTGCCCGTTCGTACCAAATTCGGTAAGCATGTAAGGACCATCCCAGCCCATGTCGAGCAGCGCCTGACCGGTTCCCGTCGCGCCGCCGTAGGCATTGACGCCGAGTATGTCGATACGCGGATAATGCTGTTTGATGCTGTCAATGGTTTCTTGCCGGGTGCCGGCAACCACCGTCATCACCGGGTGGTGCGGGTCAATGTCCTTGATAATGCCAGCCAGGTGGTTGAGTTCCTGCCAGACGAGCGGATTGTTTTGGCGCGGCCCGAACGCCTCCATCTCGTTGCCCAAGCCCCACATCAGCACCGCCGGATGGTCCTTGTATTTTAGAACCGCGTTACGAATCTGGTTTCGCTGTCGTTCAATGCTGGCAGGGTCCTCGTATTCAAAACCGTGGCGTTCGTGATGAACCCACAAACCAATGGCCACTGAAATATCGAGCTCATGAGCCGCGTCCAGCAACGGCTTGCCGTCATACGTTTGCTCGAGATGCTCAACACCCCAGGTCCGTATCGAATTGCCACCGGATTCGTTCAGCACCCGCAGGTGCTTGAGACCGCCCGCGCCCTTGACCACATAGGGCTGATCGTTCCGAATCAGCGTAAACGCGCCTGACTCGTCCTTGCGCACCTCAACCCGACTACCCGCTGTTCCCTCGCGCGTCGCTTGGGTATCACCGGCGGCCACGTGAACGCTACTGACTAACATCATTGCGACTGGCAAACAGAACAGCGAGACAATCCAGGCATTTCGATCCATCAAACATCTCCCATTCGATCAGAAATCGCCAGACTTGCGAAAATCGATGATGGCGATTTTCTGGCTTGCCGCATCGGCCGGTGACCAGAACCACCCTTTGGGGTCCCACGCCTGAGAGTAACCATAGTGGTCAATGACCGTCTGATAGGCGGCCTTCGCATCAGAGTTTCGGGACAGCTTCATCAGCGCCTCGCCCTTGATGTAGTAGCAGGTACCGACATCGTTCAGAGCCCAGTAGTCGTGCACATCGTCTTTCTTCGGCTTGGCCGTCAGAGAATTCTGCATTTCCTTCGCCTGGTCCTGATAGAGAGCCGCACAGCGCTCTGTGTATTTCACGGCGTGCTCGTATTGACCCGCCGCCAGAGCCTCCCACCCCTTCACCTGAAGCGTAACGGAAGTCTGATCGCCATAGTCCAGCTCAGCGCTGGCAGGCGCCGGTGAGGACGATCCTGAGGCGCAACCCAGCAGCGTCAGGCAGGTGATAACAAATAATGAGACAGGTTTATTCATCAGGCTTCTCCTTTGTGTGGGGCGCGAACATCAGTATTTGACGCCGGTCAGTGCCCTTGTATACCAGCCATAGTGTGATACTGGCATCGAGACATTCAGCATAAGCGCCGTACTCGCGGGAATGCAAATGAGCGCTGACTGTGGGAAAGACTTCAAAAGGTTAAGTGGCATGGCCACGCCCCGGCAAACACCTGGACATTAAACGCACGGTCAGAAAAGACAGGTATCTGCGACGGTCTGCGTTTTCAGATTGTACCGGGCGATATTGAACCAGGCAGTAGCCAGTCATGACTGACTACTGCCGGAGGCTCGATTCCAACGACCAACATGACCCTGTTGGTGCGTGTACCTTTCTAAAACGGTATGTCGTCGTCAAAACCGCCGCTGTCGCTCGGTCCTTCAGGCATCGATGGAGGCGCCTGATTCATGCCGCCACCACCGCCGCCTGCACTGGCACCGCCGCCGCCACCGCCACCTGCACCGCGGCCGCCGAGCATCTGCATTTCGCGAGCCACGATTTCCGTGGTGTAGCGATCATTGCCGCTCTGGTCCTGCCATTTTTGCGTCCGGATCTGGCCTTCAACGTAAATCTGCGACCCTTTGCGAAGGTACTCCGCTGCGATTTCGGCCAATCGGTTGAAAAACACCACGCGGTGCCATTCGGTTTTCTCTTTTTGCTCGCCCGACTTCTTGTCTTTCCAACTTTCCGATGTAGCCAAACGTACGTTGGTAACCGAGCCACCGCTGGGCATAAATCGGGTTTCGGGATCGGCACCGAGATTTCCAACCAAAATAACTTTGTTCACTCCACGTGCCATGTTCTGTGCTCCAGTGCTTAATAATCAGGTTTATGTGTTATGGCTGTCTGAGAGTCATGAGCAGACCGCAAATTACGGGATTGGCGGGTGTCACTTCTCGATCAGGCGGCCGATTGTAGGCCGTTTACCCCCAAAGATCACGCGACATTATCGTACTCTTCAGGGCCTTTTGGAGGAAGTGACGCTAACTGTACGACAAGCCACACAACAGCAGCCACGGCACTCACGAGAAACGCCCCTCTGGGGCCATCCACGCCCATAGCCAGCCCCGCAAGTGCACCACCGGCAAACACACCCAGAAACTGGGAGCTGGCAAACACGCCCAGAGCGGTCCCGCGCTGTTGATCCGGCGCCACTACAGACACTCTGGCCGGCAGGTTCGCTTCCATGAAATTAAATCCTGAAAAGAACGCCGCGCTGACGATCACCACCAGCGTCAGGCTGGCAAAGGCCTGGCCGGTACTCAGCGCCAGAACACTCATGCTGACCACAATCAGGGCAATGGAAGGCAGAGCGAACCGGGCCGCTCTGGCTTCGTCGGTCGTACGTTCGGAGCGCAGTACCAGTAACACCGTGCCTGGAATCGACAGGAGAATAATCAAGCCGAGCGTTTTCCATTGCGCTCCCTGCACCAGACCGAACTGGTCACGCAGCACGAAGGGTAACGCCACAAACAGGGCGGCAAGAATCAGGTGGAGCAGAAAAATACCAAGGTTGAGCCGCCACAGGTTTCCGTTGCCTGCAATAGCAGACCAGGACAGCCGTTCAGGAGTGACTGCCGGTTTACCGCCGGGAATCCGCCAGACGGTCACGAGCAAACCCAGCACCGCCAGACCCGTCGCTACGAAAAACAGACCGTTTACACCGACCAGACTGCTAATCATCGGACCGAGCATCAACGACAGCATGAACGACGCGCCGATACTCACACCGACAAACGCCATGGCCCGCGTACGGCGCTGCTCCTGAATCGAGTCGCCAATGACCGCCGTGAGCACCGCTGAAATAGCCCCGGCTCCCTGCAGGATTCGGCCGGCAATGACCCCGCCAATGGTCGAGCTGAACGCCGCAACCAGCGCACCCGCACCGAAAATCAGCAGCCCGAGGACCAGCATTCGACGTCGTCCGTAGCGATCAGACGCCCAGCCAAACGGGATTTGCAGCAGGGCCTGACTGATGCCATATGCGCCCACAGCCATCCCTACCAGCAGTGGCGTCGCGCCTGGAAGCGACGCGGCATACAGAGCAAGCACCGGTAACAACATGAATAGCCCCAACATTCGCATCATGAAGACACCAATCACGGCCAGCAGCGTGCTTTTTTCATCACGCGTGAGCCGCGTGTGAAGGGGGGCAGCAGCGGTTTCAGAGGACCTCGAATTCACAGGAATGTGGTTTTGCGCCGGGCTATGGGAAGCGCGTATATTAGCAGGTCCGCCTTCAAATACTACGGCCCCATGAAACACATCGAAATTCGCGGCGCACGCACCCACAATCTGAAAAACATTGACGTCGATTTACCGCGCGACAAGCTCATCGTTATCACCGGTCTGTCAGGATCGGGCAAATCATCGCTGGCGTTCGACACGGTCTATGCCGAGGGCCAGCGTCGCTACGTAGAGTCGCTGTCGGCCTATGCGCGGCAGTTTCTGTCGATGATGGAAAAGCCGGACGTTGACACCATTGAAGGTCTGTCTCCGGCCATTTCAATTGAACAGAAATCGACCTCGCACAATCCGCGCTCAACGGTAGGTACCGTGACCGAGATTTACGACTACCTGCGCCTGCTGTTCGCTCGCGCCGGCATTCCGCGGTGCCCCAATCACGACACCGACCTGGAAGCACAAACCGTTAGCCAGATGGTCGACCACGTACTGTCCTTGCCTGAAGGGTCGCGTCTTCTGCTGCTCGCGCCGGTCATTCAGAACCGCAAAGGTCAGCACGAACAGCTTTTGGCTCAGCTGCTGGCGCAGGGCTTTGTGCGTGCACGCATCGACGGCGAAGTGTACGAACTGGATGATCCGCCGAAGCTGGACCTGCGCAAGAAGCATACGATTGAAGCGGTGGTTGATCGATTCAAAGTTCGACCCGACATTCAGCAGCGGCTGGCCGAATCCTTTGAAACGGCGCTGCAGCTGGCCGACGGCGTGGCCAAAATTGCGTCGATGGACGGCAAACTGGACGGCGTGGATGGTGGTGAGATCGCGTTCTCCGACAAATTCGCCTGCAACATCTGCGGTTACAGCCTGACCGAACTTGAGCCGCGCCTGTTTTCGTTCAACAGTCCGATTGGCGCGTGCGGTGAATGCGACGGCCTTGGCGTCATTCAGTTTTTCGACCCCGATCGCGTGGTCACCCATCGCCATCTGAGCATGGCCGGCGGCGCCATCCGCGGCTGGGACCGCCGCAACGCGTATTACTTCCACCTGATCAACGGGCTGGCGCAAAACTACGACTTCGATATAGAAACGCCGTTTGAAGAATTGGCCGAAGACGTCCAGGAGCTGGTGTTGAACGGCAATGATGGCGAGATCATCGAGTTTGAATATCGCGACAGCCGCGGCAATCGCATCAAGCGCGAACACGACTTCGAAGGCATTCTGCCCAACATGGAACGCCGCTATCGTGAAACCGAGTCGAGTAAGGTGCGCGAAGAGCTGGCCAAATTCATGAGCCATCAGGCCTGCCCGGAATGTGAGGGCACGCGACTCAATCAGTCGGCACGAAACGTGTTTGTACTTGACCGGACCATCACCGACATCAGCGACCTCTCCGTGTCGGCCGCCCACGAGTTTTTCAGCAACCTGGTCCTGCCCGGCTGGCGCGGCGAAATTGCGGTCAAGATCGTCAAGGAAATTGATGACCGGTTGTCGTTTCTGAACAACGTGGGACTCGAATACCTGACCCTGAATCGAAGCGCTGAAACACTGTCCGGCGGCGAAGCCCAGCGCATACGACTGGCGAGCCAGATCGGTTCCGGCCTGGTAGGCGTCATGTACATTCTCGACGAACCGTCCATTGGCCTGCACCAGCGTGACAACCAGCGACTGCTTAACACGCTGATTCGGCTGCGCGACCTTGGCAACACGGTCGTGGTGGTAGAACACGACGAAGAAGCCATTACAACGGCCGATTACGTGCTCGATGTTGGCCCGGGGGCCGGCGTTCACGGCGGCCAGATTGTGGCGCAAGGCACACCGAAACAGGTCATCAATAATTCGGCCAGCCTGACCGGTCAGTATCTGAGCGGCAAGCGGTCGATTGTGGTTCCTGAAAAACGCACGGCGTTTGACGACTCACGCATCATCAGTATTCGCGGTGCAACGGGCAATAATCTGAAGAACGTCAGCGCCGACATTCCGCTGGGTCTGATGACCTGCGTCACGGGTGTTTCCGGATCCGGCAAGTCAACGCTGATTAACGACACGCTGTACCGGCACGCCGCCCGTGAACTCAACAACTCCAGCGTGTCCGCCCGGCCGTGCGACGGCGTTGACGGCCTCAAACAGGTTGATCGCATCATCGACATCAGCCAGAGCCCCATCGGGCGCACGCCCCGCTCTAACCCGGCCACCTACACCGGGCTGTTTACCCCTATTCGCGAACTGTTCGCAGGGACGCAGGAATCGCGTGCGCGCGGTTACCAGCTCGGCCGGTTCAGCTTCAATGTCAAAGGCGGACGCTGCGAGGCCTGTCAGGGCGACGGCGTTCTGAGAGTTGAAATGCATTTTCTGCCGGACGTGTACGTACCGTGCGACGTTTGCCACGGCAAACGGTACAACCGGGAAACCCTTGAAATTCGGTACAAGGGCAAGAACATTCACGAGATACTCAGCATGACGGTTGAAGACGCCGCCGAGTTTTTCAAAAACGTTCCGGTTATCGCGCGTAAACTGAAAACCCTGATGGACGTTGGCCTGACCTATCTGGAACTGGGCCAGAACGCTACGACGCTGTCGGGCGGCGAAGCCCAGCGCGTCAAACTGTCCAAAGAACTCAGCAAGCGCGCCACGGGTAACACGCTTTATATTCTCGACGAGCCGACGACCGGCCTGCACTTTCATGACATTGCCCAACTGCTGGTGGTACTGCAACGACTGCGGGATCGCGGCAACACCGTCGTTGTGATCGAACACAACCTGGACGTCATCAAAACCGCCGACTGGATCGTGGACCTCGGCCCGGAAGGCGGAGACGGCGGCGGAGAAATTGTGGCTTCGGGCACGCCTGAGCAGGTTGCCATGGTAAAAGGCTCTTACACCGGTCAGTTCCTGAAACCGCTGCTGCCATCCTCACCCAAAGGGTCGAAAACCAGAGGTGCAGCCGCAAAACATAGCGGGAAAAAACCCACCGGCAAGCGAGCCGTTAAGTAAGAAACCTGGTTACTACGTCGGGCAAGGCGCCCCTGAAGCACCAGTGAATGACTCAGGTGGGGTTCTGCGCTGCCGTGCGTTCTTAAGCGGCACGCCCGGTCGGCAGCGGCCCCATATATCGGGCCATCGGAACTGAACAAACTTCAGGACAGCACCGGTCGTGTCAGGACACCGCACCGTTAATGTAGTCGTATTCTTTCTTTAGGGTTTTCCCGGCGTCTTTGGCAATAAATTGAGCGAGCTTTTTGCCCAACAGCGGAACGGACGACGAGATTTCCATTTCAATATGGTTAACACAACCTTCGTCGGTTGCCATGACGTTCATGGTGCCGGTAATCTCGGCCGGTACGCCTTCAGTGCCAACCGCGAAATCACAAATGTATTCGTCGTCGCCCACGTCTTCCCACTCTTCGGTCTGCGTAACCGTGTTCCACTCGCCAATCAGGCTCTTCAAAACGCCCGGCACGTCCGCAGGCACTTCTCGTTCCACGGTAATCGAAAAGGTGTCATCCCCTTTGTCGGACTCCAGCACTTCGATGTTTTTGGCGCCACACGCCGCAAACTTGTCGGCGTGGAATCCGTTACTGGTAAACAGTTCGTACAATTCTTTGCTGGTGCATGGATACTCGTGCTGTGCGGAAATTTTCATAACTGATTCCTGTATTTACTGACCAAGAGTTCAACCAGCGGGGCCTGGACGAACAAAGAGAATAATACTACACCGTAGGCCATGGACTGAATGGTCCACCAGTACGGTAAATCTACCGGCAGCGACA
>CAWUKD010000161.1:0-7935 GCA_963922815.1 uncultured Gammaproteobacteria bacterium | reverse complement strand
GCGATGTGCTGGTCGTGACGCCCACAAGCCTGTGCCACGATGGCTATTTTGGTGATCTGCTGGCGACATCACTTCAGGCGCGCGGCGTGCAGGGATTGATCATCAACGCCGGAGTCCGCGATATTGCAACATTGACCGAGATGGGGTTTCCCGTGTGGTCGGCGGCGGTGTGCGCTCAGGGTACGGTCAAAGAAACCATCGCCAATGTG
This sequence comes from uncultured Gammaproteobacteria bacterium, assembly GCA_963922815.1. GTDB lineage: Bacteria > Pseudomonadota > Gammaproteobacteria > Steroidobacterales > SZUA-146 > SZUA-146. The sequence goes on along the minus strand of CAWUKD010000161.1, from coordinate 7,726 downwards.
AATACGACCATCATGTGCGCCGGCCAGACCATTGAGGCGGGCGACCTGGTCATCGCTGATGACGACGGTGTTGTGGTCGTGCGCAAAGATGATGCAGACGCTGTTCTGGAGAAGGGCAGGCAACGCGTGGCCAACGAAGAATTAAAGCGTAAGCAGTTCGAGGCCGGCGAGCTGGGGCTTGATATTTACAACATGCGCGAGCGACTGATCCAAAAAGGGCTTCGCTACGTTGAGTCAGGAGACTAGGTAATGCAGCTGGCGGTCCCTGCAATGATAATGCGTGGTGGAACCTCCAAGGGGGTTTATTTTTTGAAAGAGGATTTACCGGACGGCGTCGCGGAGCGCGATCGGCTGCTACTGGCGGCAATGGGGTCACCCGATTCTCGCCAGATTGATGGCATGGGGGGCGCCCATCCACTAACGAGCAAAGTCGCCATCGTTTCCAAGTCGACAGATCCGAAGGCCGACGTGGACTATCTGTTCCTTCAGGTGTTTGTAGACAGGGCGCAGGTCAGCGACGGGCAAAATTGCGGCAATATCCTTGCAGGAGTTGGTCCGTTCGCGATAGAGCGTGGAATCCTGGTGGCGCAAGGCGAGGAAACGGTTATTCGGATTCGCATGCTGAATTCTGATGGTATTGCGGTGGTGACCGTCAAAACGCCGGGTGGGCAAGTCAGCTACGCGGGGGATGCCTGCATTGACGGTGTCCCGGGCACGGCGGCGCCGGTAATGATCGATTTCTCTGACGTCGCCGGTTCCAATTGTGGCGCATTGCTGCCAACAGGTCATGCGATTGACAGAATCGATGGCATTGACGCCACGTGTATCGACAACGGCATGCCTGTCGTCATGATGCTCGCGTCCGATCTTGGCAAAACCGGTTACGAGTCTCCAGAAGAACTTGAGTCCGACGAGAAGCTGAAAGCAAAGGTCGAAGCGATACGCCAGAAGGCCGGACCGCTCATGAATCTGGGGGATGTCACGGACAAAACGGTACCCAAGATGAGCCTCCTGGCTCAGGCGCAGAATGGCGGCGTGGTCGCAACTCGCACGTTTATTCCGCATCGTGTACATCAGTCTATCGGCGTACTGGGTGCTGCCAGTATCGCTGCGGGATGCTGTATCAAGGGGTCTGTGGCTGAAAACGTTATCCACAATGCCGTTGAGGGCGCGCTTGACATCGAACACCCAAGTGGACGGTTCACTGTTGATATCCAACTCGAGAACGACAGTGCAGAGTACAAAGTCACTCGCTCGGCACTATTAAGAACTGCACGTAAACTCATGGACGGCAATGTCTATGTTGCCGAAGGACCAGATTCATGTTGATCATTGATTGCCACGGTCACTATACGACCGCCCCCGCACCGCATCAGGAATTTCGTGAGGCCCAGATTCGGCGCCTGGAGGATCCATCGCTTGAGCCACCGGAGCCTTCGAAAATCAGCGACGATCAGATCCGCGAAACGATTGAATTAAACCAGCTCAAGCTGTTACGAGAGCGCGGCGCCGATCTGACTATATTTTCACCGCGCGCGTCTGCGATGGCGCATCACATAGGCGATCCGAAGACCTCGATGGCCTGGGCCCGCGCCAACAATGACCTGATCAAGCGCGTTGTTGATTTGTATCCCGAGAATTTCGTCGGCGGTGCCCAGCTTCCGCAAATTGCCGGAGAGTCGCTGGATGGCCCGGTTGAAGAGCTTGAGCGCGCGATTACGGAGCTGGGGTTTGTCGGTTGCAACCTGAGTCCCGATCCATCTGGCGGTCACTGGAAATCACCGCCGCTGACCGATCGTTACTGGTATCCCATTTACGAGAAGTTGGTTGAGCTCGATGTTCCCGCCATGATTCATGTATCGGCGAGCTGTAACCCCTGTTTTCATGCGACGGGTGCGCACTACATGAATGCCGATACAACCGCGTTTATGCAGCTGCTGCAAGGCAATCTGTTTGCCGATTTTCCGGAGCTGCGCATGATTATTCCCCACGGCGGCGGCGCGGTACCGTACCACTGGGGGCGCTATCGTGGTCTGGCCGACATGCTCAAACAGCCCGATTTGTCAGAACACCTGATGAAAAACGTGTACTTTGATACCTGTGTTTACCATCAGCCGGGCATTAACCTTTTGTTCGAGGTCATCGAAGTTGAAAACGTTCTGTTTGCGTCGGAAATGGTTGGCGCAGTGAGGGGGATTGACCCACAGACCGGCCACTATTTTGATGACACAAAGCGCTACGTGGATGCGCTTGAGATGACCGGGGAAAACCGGCGGAAAGTATTTGAACTTAATGCTCGCCGCGTGTACCCGCGCCTTGATGCCATTCTGAAAAGTCAGGGGCGATGAGCGAGCACATATTCCATATGGACGAAGGCTGGCTGGAGTTTTACCCTGACCCGTCAAGGCCAGAATTCAAAGTACCCCCAGGCAGTGTGGACGCGCATTGTCACGTGTTTGGACCTGGAAACGAATTTCCGTATGCCCCGCAACGCAAATACACACCCTGCGACGCATCCAAAGATCAGCTCTGGGCGTTACGCGACTTCCTGGGCTTCGAGCGAAACGTCATTGTGCAGGCAACCTGTCACGGGACGGACAATCGGGCTCTTGTTGACGCCATCGCGCATTCGGAGGGGATGGCGCGTGGCGTGGCATCGGTAGCGCGTGATATCAGTGACGATGAACTGGACGCTTTACACGCAGCCGGTGTCCGTGGCGTTCGCTTCAGCTTTGTAAAGCGACTGGTCGATACGCTGCCACACGATGCACTGCTCGAAGTTGGCGAACGCATACAGCGACTTGGCTGGCATCTGGTGATTTACGTAGAGTCGCCCGATTTGCCGGAGCTCTACGATTTTTTCTCGCAGCTGCCCGGAATTGTAGTGTTTGATCACATGGGCAGGCCGGACGTGAGCAGAGGCTCGAACAGCGAAGAGTTTGAGTTGTTTATTCAAATGCTCACCGAGAACCAGAACATGTGGACGAAAGTCAGCTGTCCGGAACGGCTGAGCCTGACGGGCCCTGCGGCCTACGATGATGTTGTACCGTTCAGTCGACGATTGGTCGAGACCTTTCCCGATCGCGTGCTGTGGGGTACGGACTGGCCACATCCGAACATGAAGTCTCACATGCCCGACGACGGAAAGCTCGTCGACTACATACCGGGCATTGCCGCAACGTGTGAGTTACAGCATAAGCTGCTGGTCGATAATCCGATGCGGCTGTACTGGCCGGAAGTATGAATGTCGTCCTGGCCGGTGCGGGTGCTTTCGGTAAAAAACACCTGGATGGAATTGAAGAGATTGGAGGTGTGAAGTGCGTGTCTGTCGTCGGCCGAAGCCTGGAGCCGACCCAATCCGTCGCCAACGACTACAATATCCCTCACGCGTGCACGGATCTGGCTGTGGCATTAGAGCAGCCGAACGTCGATGCCGTTATTCTGGCCACGCCCACGCAGCTGCATGCCTCTCAAGCGATTCAATGCCTGAACGCCGGCAAGCATGTGCAAGTAGAAATCCCTCTCGCTGATTCACTGGCGCAGGCGCAGGCTGTTGTGGCCAAGCAAAAGGAAACCGGGCTTGTCGCCATGTGCGGACATACGCGTCGCTTTAATCCGTCGCACCAATGGATCCATAGCAAGATAAAAGCCGGCCGACTCAGCGTTCAGCAAATGGACGTGCAAACCTACTTCTTTCGGCGCAAGAATATTAATGCCGTGGGTGAGCCACGGTCCTGGACGGATCACCTGTTGTGGCACCATGCGGCTCACACCGTCGACCTGTTCGCCTATCAGACCGGCGAAAAAATTGTGCAGGTCAACGGTATTGAAGGGCCGCATCACCCAGAGCTGGGAATCGCCATGGATATGTCTATTCAGATGAAGACACAGAGCGGCAAAATCTGCACGCTGTCGTTGTCATTCAACAACGACGGCCCGCTGGGCACATTTTTTCGCTACATCTGTGATAACGGTACGTACATTGCCCGCTACGATGATCTTGTTGATGGTTATGAGAATCCGATTGACGTATCCGACGTTGATGTATCCATGAATGGAATCGAGTTACAGGATCGCGAATTCTTTTCGGCGATCAAAGATCAACGAGAACCGAATTCCTCAGTGGCCCAGGTACTTGACTGTTATCGGGTGCTCAGTGAAATCGAACAACAGTTTGGAGGTTGGAAGTGATTACACATTCTACGGTTAAGACGCAGCACGGCATCGCGTATACGCGACGCTTGTGCAAACATTTTGCGCACAAGATTCCGGCCAGCGTTGAGAACGATCTTGGACGAATCGAATTCCCGTTTGGGGTATGTACGATTGAATCTGATGAGCATCACATGTTTATCAAAGTTGAGCTCGAAAATACGGATGATGCGGCTCGCGCGGAACAGGTGGTGGGTGATCATTTGATTCGTATGGCAAACCGCGATGAACCTGAAGTGCTTTGGAAGCGTGAGACTCGTTAGTCACTTTTGTCGTAGGCGTTGTGGTCATCATTCCACCGAAATTACTTAACCACTACCCGTTCGAGCCTTCCGATTGTGACGCTGTTTCAATCAGCACCCATCCTGGCCGTTGTCGCGACAGAGAGTCCACGGTCAGTTGATAACCGCGCCACGGTATGCTGTCGCCAACGACCGGCAGTCGTTCCAGCGACTCCATCAGCAGTCCGCTCACGGTGGTGGCGTCGGCGTGTGGTTCCCATTCGATGTCCAGGAAGCGGCAGAGGCGTCTGAGATCTACATCGCCGGCTACGCGTACGGTTCCGTTGCCGAGCTTGATGATGTCTTCGCTTGGGGCGTCGTGTTCGTCAAGGATATCCCCGACCAGTTCTTCCAGTATGTCTTCGAGCGTGACGATTCCGGAGACGCCGCCGTATTCGTCAATAACAATCGCCAGATGTCGTCTCATTTCTTTAAACGAGCGCAGTAACGCCGGTAATGATTTTGACTCGGGAACAGTAATGAGATCCTGAATAACCTCGGGCCACGCGATATCCTGATCCGGGTGGGCAAGCATCCAGTTCATGAGCTGTTTGGCCAGTACCACGCCGGTCACGTCATCGAGCTCACCCGTAGGGGTGAACGGAAACCGGCTATGGCCTGATTGCTGCACAATGTCGAGCGTTTCCGCCCGGGAGTGCTCGCCAGACAGAAACACCACTTCGCCTCGGGGCAGCAACACGTCACGGGCGCTGAGTTTGCGAAGGTGCGTGGCTCCCTCGATGATATTTGCGGTGCGTAATCCGACGACGCCGGCGTTGCGTCCAAGCGCTGCGAGCAGTCTGATTTCCTCGACTGAAGTTACGGGCATTTCGTGATTACCGCGTAGCGCCCGCGAAATGCGTTCGCTGGCTATCACCAGTGGATACAAGACCACGGTGAGCGCCTTGATGCCGTGCGCGACAGGTGTGGCCAGCTGCGATGCATAGGCGACGCCCAGGGTTTTTGGAATGATCTCGCTAAACAGCAACACCGCAATCGTAAACACGATGGTGAAGATCCAAAGCGTATCGGCGCTGAAGGCCGCGGAGTAACTGGCGCCTGCGACGGCCGCCCCAATCGTGTGCGCGATGGTGTTGACAATGAGTATCGCCGCGATAGGGATGTCGATATGGCGTTTAAACTCGGTGAGCAATTTCCCGGCCGACTTTTCGTCTCGAACAAGTGCCTGCACCTGCGCGTGGTTGATCGACAGCAATACGGACTCAAATACCGAGCACATGAACGATACCAGCAAGGCAACGGAAACAGCGATAATAAATATGGTCATAGAGTTCTCTGGGTAAATCAGTTAACGCGGTGTAAGCGATGGGTACTAAGTACCCCAAAATACAACAAATAGCACTATTGAAATCAAGGCGCAAACAGTCGCAATTTTTAATGGCACTGCGGCTGTCGATCATCGTCGCCGAGTAGAAACACCCGGGTTATTGGCCTGACGCCCACAGCCCGATCATTAAGAGTAATTTGTCTTCAGGGTGTCGGCGCCCCTGGCCCGTCGGGCGCCTGTTCGGGATTGCATTCCGGGCGATTCGAACGTGTATAGACCTTGTCCAGTTCGGCAAACAGATAATGATAGCCTGCCAGTTCACCCTCATCACGTATGTAACTCATCGCCCGTTCGAGCATTTCCGGGTTGGCCAGCAGGACGGCCCTTCTATCGTCGCTGTAGTTGCTGGAAAAGTCATCGAGTGGCTTGATTAGTTCCGAAAACGCTTTCTGAACGGCGTGCGCCTTTTCTGACTCGCCCAGATTCCTGAGGGCGTTGACGTGGATGGCGTTGGCCGATTTTGAAGAGGCAACGGGCCCGTGAGTTGTGGTGTTTCGAGCGCCGTAATCGCCGCAGGCTTGGGCCCACTCGACATCGACTTCTGATTGTTCAAAACACATTGTCTCGTATTGCCGGTAGGCCGGATGCCAGTCCATTCCAAACGTAACGCCAAGCATTACCTCTTCGGTGGACGAGAACAAACCCGTGGAAGCATACGCCTCCTGATACATGTTCATGGATTCCTTAATGTAGTGTCGCGACTCCGCCGACGTTGCCGCGCGCTTCATACTCTCGAGCGCGTCGGTCGTTTCGCCAGCATTATATTGATTGGAAGCAACAAGCAACCATAGCCGACTGTTCTGGCCGTCCAGCTGTATGAGCCGCTGCTCCCACTCCTGAAACGGGCAGCCAAAGTCTCTGGAGAGCTTCGCGCACGCGTGAACGGCGTGCCACAAAGCGAGCAGGTTGTTAGGATCATCGTGAAGTACTTGCGAAAGCATTTTGAGACGCTCCGCGGAGTCATTGGTCATCATGGCCCGCGCGTGCAGGTGTTCTCTCATCGTGGATGCCCGAAGCTGTTTCCTGGCCGCCGTCATTCGGGTGGTCATGTCCGTTTCCAGCCGTTTGGACTCTTCCTTTGACAGCGGAGGATTCAGCGCCGGATTTAGCTCAAGGCAGCTGTCTTCGAGCGCCGTTGCGATGGTGTCTTCTGACGCTACACTACCGACCCTGGGTTCAGCTGCAACGGGTTCTTCAATGGTCTCTTCAATCGCCTTTTCAATTGGCGCGATGACCGCTTTCGTGCTCGCTGGTTCGGTGGAAGAGCTCGGGGCGCGTTGAGCCTCCGGCGGTTCTCGCCAGAAACGATATCCAATGAAAATCAAAAGCACGGCCAGGCCGGCCAAAAAAGCGTGTCTTAGTGTCACAGGAGAATATTCTGCTGAGGGTGATCTACAGAATACACTATTGCCCGTTGGCGGGCTTATCCCGGAATACTCGAAGAAGAATCACGTGATCTTGTTCGCCAGGTATAACGTATCGGGGGGGTGCAAGCGCATCGCTTTGCGAATAATGGGGTCGACTAGGTGTGCTGGCAGGAGTCCGACGCCCCGGATACGCTCAATCCGTCAAGCGGGGGCCCGGGAAGGCAGTGCCTCAATCGCAGAGGCGTTTGAACTGCCAGGCTATTGAGTCGATGAATAAAGCTTCGGGAGACCCGCCGAACACTAGCTCGAAAACGAGAGTCGATATTCGGGTGACGTGTTCTTTATTCGTCGGACTGACGAAATAGGTAAACTGTCCCCGAATTACCAGGGAATGACGCTTCCGTCTAAATCGATGAATTCGCCGTTTCGGTTCTGGGCGGTGCTGAGTGTTTTCACCATGCCCGCAACGCTTTGTTCAACCGTGACCAGTGCGTTGCTTCCGCCCATGTCGGTTTGCA
>CAWUKD010000160.1:0-8014 GCA_963922815.1 uncultured Gammaproteobacteria bacterium | reverse complement strand
GGATTCAATCATTCGGGCGATATGCTTTTGACTGACGTGGGCAATCTCGTGAGCCAGTACGCCGGCAAGTTCGTTTTCGTTTGACGTTGCGGCGATGAGTCCTGTGTGTACCCCGATGAAGCCGCCGGGCAGGGCGAACGCGTTGACCTGTGGATCATCAACCACGAAGAATGTGAAGCGCTGTTCGCCGTCATGGGCATGGACAGCGATGCGGTTGCCAATCGACTGGATGTAGGCCGTGAGTTCCGGATCGCTGACGATGGCGCCTCTGAGCTGCAAATCACGCACGATCGCGCGTCCCAGCTGATATTCCTGGGTGCTCGAGATGCGGGCGCTGGCCGACAGTCCAAGGTCGGGCAAATCGCTGTTCGAACTGGCCAAAGCGGAAAGCGGCAAAAAGGCCATGAGCAATAAGAGCAGGTGCTTCAACTTACACTCCCAATAACAGGTATAGCCTCAGACCGGTTTAAACACGCCAGGTTCCCGTTCAGCCCTGATCGTTTGTGTATGTTTATTAAGCGATTTCCACTCTTTAACGGGTGACTGGGCGTCCTCAGCAGTTGCCGGGTACATCGCCAGGCGGTGGACGGTTCATTCACAGCAGTTCGGCCGCGTAATCGGCCAGACGCGACCGCTCGCCCTGCACAAGCGTGATGTGGCCCGAATGGGGCCACGATTTGAAGCGATTTACGACGTAGGTCAGGCCCGATGTGGTTTCGGTAAGGTAGGGGGTGTCGATTTGTGCCACGTTGCCCACAGCGACGAGCTTCGTACCCGGCCCTGCGCGGGTAATCAGTGCTTTCATCTGCTTGGCCGTCAGATTCTGGGCTTCGTCAACAATGATGTAGCGGTTTACAAACGTGCGGCCACGCATGAAATTCATTGAGCGTATTTTGATTCGGCTGCGTACCAGGTCGTGGGTTGCACCGCGTCCCCAGCTGCCGCTGTCTTCGTTGCTGGTCAGTACCTCGAGGTTGTCCATCAAAGCGCCCATCCAAGGTTCCATCTTTTCCTCTTCGGTGCCCGGCAGGAACCCGATGTCCTCGCCAAGCGGCACCGTGACCCGCGTCATGATGATTTCTTTAAACCGGTTGTCATCCAGCGTTTGCTGCAGACCGGCCGCCAGCGCCAGAAGCGTCTTGCCGGTTCCCGCTGCGCCAAGCACCGTGACAAAGTCGATGTTGTCATCGAGCAGCATGTTCAGCACGTAGTTCTGTTCCCGGTTGCGAGCGTTGATACCCCAGACATCGTGGTGCTCACCGCGAAAATCCTGTACCAGTTCAATCGTGGCATCGGTGTCACTGACGCTACGCACACTCGCATCGAATTCGCCGTCGTCCTGAAAATGAATAAACTGGCCCGGCACCCAGTCGGAAGTCAGTGGGCCCTCAACTTTGTAGAACGTTCGCCCCTCATCAATCCATGAGTCCATGTTCTTGCTGTGCGTCTCCCAGAAATCCTCGGGCAGGGCGCTAACGCCGCTAAACAGCAGGTCGACATCGCTCAGAGTCTTGTCGTTATAGTAGTCCTCGGCCGGAACGCCGATGATGCGGGCCTTGATCCGCAAATTGATGTCTTTGGACACCAGCACCACGTCAGCATCGGTGTTGGCCTTTTGCACGGCCAGCGTTGTTGCCAGAATGCTGTTGTCCGGCAAGTCTCCCGGCAGAGACGCTGGCAGTTCCTGAATGGCGCCGGCCGTGGTTTCGAAAAACAGCCGCCCTGCCATGATCGGGTCGTCATCGCCTCGCTCAAACTGTCCGGGTAGCTGGATACCCTGATCAATCGATTGCGCATCGTGCTTCTGGATGAGTTCGTCAATGAAGCGGCTGGCCTGCCGGGCGTTTCGGGCCGGTTCCGACATGCCTTTTTTGCCGCGATCAAGTTCTTCGAGCACCACCATTGGCAGGTGGACGTCGTGTTCGTCAAAGCGGAAAATAGCGGCAGGATCGTGCATGAGCACGTTGGTATCCAGTACGAATATACGGCGATCACTCATCCCAGTTCTTTCACCGCTTCGAGGACGTCATCAACGTGGCCCTTTACTCTGACTTTGCGCCATTCCTTACGTAAAATACCTTTCTCGTCGATCAGGAACGTGCTTCGTTCGATGCCCAGCACCTTGCGACCGTACATGTTTTTCTCCTGAATAACGTCGAACTGTTTACACAGCGTTTCATCGGGGTCAGAGATTAACTCGAACTTGTATCCCTGTTTGGCGCGAAAATTTTCATGGCTCTTGAGGCTGTCCCGCGAGACCCCGAATACCACGGTATTCCGGCGCTTGAATTTGAGCATGTTGGCCTGAAAGTCGAGTCCTTCGGTAGTACAGCCCGGCGTACTGTCTTTGGGATAGAAATAGATAACCACCTTTTTGCCTTTGAGCGCGTTGAGCTCAACCGTCGTGTCGGACGTGGCGGCAGCTTTGAAGTTCTTGATCTTTTTTCCGATAGTGGGTCGTGGCACGGTGGATCCTTTCTGATGTGTAAGCAGGGGTTTTGAGTGACGTGAGCCGGCGCTAGTTTTTTACCGGCTCCAGAATGGCATCGACGTTAAGGTCGTCGCAGAATTCGGCAAATTCGTCGCGCAGCCGTGCAATGTGCAGGTCGCTCGGGATATTGACGATGACCTGCATTTCGAACAGATTTGCGCCCGTATGCGGGGCCGGCCGGCAGTGCGTGGCCATTTCTGCGATGGCGATATTGCGCGAGCCGAAAAATCCGGACACCGCGTGCACAATGCCGGTGTCGTCCAGGGACACCAGGTCGACCGAGTAGGGCATCATGGTTTCTTTCACCGGCATGGTTTCTGTACGGCGGAACACGACCGACAAGTTCGATTGCCGGTCCAGCGCACCGAGCTCGGATTCGAGCTTGGCCAGCGTGTGCCAGTTACCGGATACCAGCATCAGCGTCGCAAATTCGGTGCCCAGTGTCGCCATACGACTCTCGACGATATTGCCGCCGCAGTTCAGCACGGCTTCGGTCAATTCATGGACGAGGCCGGTGCGATCTGTACCAACGGCGGAGACGAGGACGTAATGAGACATGGTAGTGCACCTGGGCAGCGATTCTTCGTGAGTTTACCGTGTGAGTGGCGAGGTGCAAACCGAACCCTCTGACAGAGCGGTCTTCCGCATTTATCGCAGTGTAAATGAACGAAATACGCTATCATGCGTCGATTAATGAGAGGCCTCTGTGAAGTGGCTACCCACGCGCTGAGCCGCAGCCTCACGATCGCCTGCTAAAATGCCGCAACAGTCGGCTGCAGGCTATGGACCAGTTTTAAGTTTTTTGGGGGACATGTATGCGAATCAAATTCGCTGTCTTAGCTATTTTCGGGGCGCTTTTGCTGTCTGGATGCGGGAATGGGGATGTCTGTGATCGTCCGCTGCCGTACGCCACAAGCTCAGAAGGCGGCGAGTTGATCGTGCCTGATGGGCTGACGCCACCGCCTCAGTCCAGCCAGAAGCGGATTCCGGCCATTGCCGAAGACCGCAGAGCCCGCTCCAACCCATGCAGCGTGGGGCCCCCCGATTTGCTCGCCGATTCGAAGGCGCGTGAAAAGAGCGGGGAAGACGAGGAAGTCGCCCAGACCAATGCTGAACGCAGTCCACCGACTCCGGCCGCGCCGCTAGACGTGGGTCCGCTTTACAAGAGCGAAAGCGTTGAAGATACGGTCGAGGCCTGGATTGCGAGCTGGAGCGCGGGCGATGCGCCGAGCTACCTGAGCTTTTACGCCACAGATTTTGCCAGCGGCGACGATTCACTCAACCGCGAAGAGTGGTTGCGTCGTCGTCAGGAACTGGTCAATGACACAGGCCCGGCGTCCATCAGTATCCGCGATATGACGGTCGAAGACCTGCCCGGCGGTCGGAAAATGGTTCGGATGATTCAGAATTTTGAGAGCTCGGACGGGCAGAAAGCCTCTGTGGTCAAGCTCCTGGAAATGACGCGCGAGTTCGACAGCTGGCGGATACGCCGGGAACGTGTGGTAGAAGTGCTTGCGCCTGATGAAACCGGCTAGCACCCGGAGTCTCGCGGTTTGCGGGATTCTGCATTGCGTCAAAGCACCAGCTGCGGTAATCTGCGCGGCTTCGAGCACGGTTATGTGCGGGACAGTTTAGAGTGGAGAGTTGGCCGAGTGGTCGAAGGCGCATGATTGGAATTCATGTATACGGTAACCCCGTATCGAGGGTTCGAATCCCTCACTCTCCGCCACTTTCCTGTGGCCACGGTTCGCACGCTACAGCACGGTAACAGCACAGAGAGCACTCATGTTCAGCGGTTCCTTAGTTGCACTGATCACCCCGTTTGACCGCCAGCGACTCGACGAAGACGCGCTGCGTCGGATGGTGGACTTCCAGATCGATCAGGGAACCAACGGGCTGGTCCCGGTGGGGACAACCGGCGAGTCCCCCACACTGAGCGAAGCGGAGCACAAGCGGGTTATCGAGATCGTCGTCGAACAGGCCGCGGGCCGGGTCAAAGTACTTGCCGGAGCCGGTTCCAATAATCCTGTTGAATCCATTGAATACGCGCGATGCGCGCAACGTGCCGGTGCGGACGGTGCGCTGGTCGTTGTGGGGTATTACAACCGGCCATCTCAGGAAGGTATATACCAGCACTTTCGGCTTCTCCATGACGAAACCGACATTCCGCTCGTGGTTTATAACATTCCACCTCGTGCCGTGGTCGACATCGAACCTGCGACTATGGCCCGTCTTGCCGAACTGGAGCGCGTTGTCGGAGTCAAGGATGCGACTGGAAATCTCGGACGCATTTCTGAAGAGCGGTTGTTGCTCGGTGATGACTTTGCCTATCTGTCCGGGGATGACATCACGGCGGTTGCCTACAACGCAGTGGGGGGCAAGGGCTGTATTTCGGTAACCGGAAATCTGCTGCCACGCCTGTGCTCCGATATGCAGGCCGCATGTCGTGACGGTGATTACGATGCCGCCCGAAAATTGCACGACAAACTCGTTCCTCTGCATCTTGCGCTGTTTGCCGAGCCCAGTCCTGCGGGCGCCAAATATGCGGCTTCCATTATGGGATTGTGCAAGGAGGAGGCGCGGCTTCCTATCGTTCCGGTCAATGACTCCAGCAAACGCGCCATCAGGGCGGCTCTTCGTCACGCTGGCGTAGATGTCTAGCCCGTTCAAACATGCGGATGTACCGGCAAGTACGCTGTGCTTCCTGTTCGATACTCGACGTGTCTCACAGGGGTCCGGGACCGTTTCAACATTCGACTAACCGGGTAACCGCGTGAATCCCTCAGCTACCACATCGGCCGCGAGCGCCACAGGCTCGGCAAAGACGCTTGTTGTAAAAGTGGGTTCGTCCCTGCTGGTGGACGTCAACGCCGGCCGCTTCAGGCGCGAGTGGTTTGAAACGCTTATTCAGGACCTCGTATCGCTACAGGCTCAGGGTACACGCGTGATTGTCGTGTCGTCTGGTGCCATTGCGCTCGGCTGTTTGACCACGGGTTCGTCAAGGGCTTCACAAACGCTGGCGCAAAATCAGGCCACTGCGGCCATCGGTCAAATCACTCTGGCCAGAGAGTTTGAGCGAGCGTTGGCTCGCCACAACGTGACCGCGGCACAAATCCTGTTGACGCTGGACGATACCGAGCAGCGCACCCGATACTTGAACGCCCGTACAGCGATCGACGCGATTCTCGAGATGGGCGCCATGCCGTTTATTAACGAAAACGATACGGTAGCGACCAGCGAAATCCGGTTCGGAGATAACGATCGGCTGGCGGCGCGAGTCGCCCAGATGATGTCAGCCGAGTGTCTGGTGCTGCTGTCGGACGTTAGCGGGCTGTACGCCGAGGACCCGCGCAATAACCCCGAAGCCCGGCTGATTGCCCGGGTTGAGGCGATTACGCCGGACATCGTCAGCATGGCGGGAACGGCTGTGTCGGGATTGGGCAGCGGCGGCATGGTAACGAAGATTGATGCGGCCAGAATCGCGGTCGAAAGTGGTTGCGACATGGTGTTGGCATCAGGGACTGGCAATCACCCGGTGGCTGCAATCCTGGACTCCGGCGTGAGCACGCATTTTGTCGCAACCGTTTCGCCGCGGGCCCGACGCAAGCAGTGGATCGCCGGAAGTCTGCAGCTGTGCGGACGAATCACCGTGGATGCCGGCGCCGTGGATGCGTTGAAACAGGGTGGCAGTCTGCTCGCAATCGGAGTGACTGCCATTGAGGGCGAATTTGAACGCGGTGACGCCGTTGGTGTGAACGACGAGGCCGGTCACGCAATGGCTCGCGGACTGGTGGCCTACGGGTCCGGTGACGCCCGGCGCATTATGGGTAAACACAGCAGGGATATTGCGGCGGTATTGGGTTTTAACGGTGGCAACGTCCTGATACATCGCGATGATCTTGTGATAGCGTCAGCTCCATGAACGCGGCAACAACAACCCGGCAGGTGCGATGAACATGCAACCAGGACAACTTGAGCACACGATGCACGGCCTTGGGCGAGCCGCCCGGGCTGCGGCTGTGGCCCTTGCTGAAACGCCGGCCGAGACAAAAAACGCGGCGCTTCGTCTGGCGGCTCAAAACCTGCGTGACAGCAAAGCCGCGGTGCTGGAGGCGAACGAGCGGGATCTTGCCAATGCCAGGGCTCGCGGACTGTCCGGGGCGATGCTCGACCGCCTCGCGCTTGACGATGCTCGCATTGAAGGTATTGCGACCGGACTCGAGGCCGTGGCGGCACTCGAAGACCCGGTCGGTAAAGTGATTGCTGAATGGCAACGTCCCAATGGGCTGCAGATTGCCCGGCGACGGGTGCCGCTCGGCGTTATTGGTATCGTTTATGAGAGCCGTCCCAATGTAACAGCCGACGCGGCGGCGCTCTGCGTAAAATCAGGGAATGCCGCCATTTTACGGGGTGGCTCTGAAAGCTTTGAGTCCAGTCAGGCCATTTATCATCTTCTTGACCGCGCGTTTTCTGAGGCCGGGCTACCCAGGGGTGCTGTTCAAATGGTGCCCACGGCTGATCGCGACGCCGTTGGCCTGTTGCTGAGTGGTTTGGCAGGTTCTGTGGACCTGTTGGTGCCGCGGGGCGGGCGGGGCCTGATAGAGCGCGTTCAGCGCGAGGCACGCGTACCGGTGATGGGCCATCTTGAGGGTATTTGTCACGTATTCGTCGACAAAAGCGCCGAGCCCGGGAAAGCCGTGGCTATCACTCTTAACTCGAAAATGCGCCGTACCGGAATCTGCGGGTCGGCCGAGACGCTGCTGCTTGATGCGGCGCTGGATACCGCGACTCAGCGCGCCGTGATTACCGCGCTGCTGGATTCCGGCTGTGAAGTTCGGGGCGATCAGGCCGTAGAGGGCCTGGATGAGCGGGTGGTCGGAGCCACCGAGGCGGATTGGGGGCACGAATTTCTTGCACCGGTTATTGCCGCCCGGATCGTAAGCGGCGTGGATCAGGCGATAGCGCATATCCGGGAGTACGGCTCGGGCCACACAGAGTCAATTGTGGGCGAAGACCCGGAGGTGGTTGAGCGCTTTTTAAATCGCGTCGACAGTGCGATTGTCCTGCACAACGCGTCGACCCAGTTCGCGGACGGCGGAGAGTTCGGGATGGGGGCCGAAATCGGTATCAGCACCGGCAAACTGCACGCGCGCGGGCCCGTTGGCGTCGAGCAGCTGACCAGCTACAAATATGTGGTCCGGGGTAGCGGCCAGATTCGGCCCGGCTAGTTAATCCGAATTCTTAATTACATTAATAACAAACAGATAGCGAAATAAGTTAAAGTAAAAAAGGTTGCGTTTTCCGTTCGATGGTGGCTGATTCGGGCCTCGCAATTGGTCGGTTTGATGCACTCAATGGCGACGCGCAGGCCCTCGCCTGTGCGGGGCCTGGAACCGTTCTGATTTGGTGGTTGTGTGATGCGTTGCGGGTTGATACAGTGCGCCCCGGTGGCTCGCGTCGGTACCTCCGCGACGGCTAGCCGTGAACTCCGCCAGGCCCGGAAGGGAGCAACGGTAGCGGTGA
>CAWUKD010000159.1:0-8048 GCA_963922815.1 uncultured Gammaproteobacteria bacterium | reverse complement strand
CGTGTGCGTGCCAATACCAAAGACCTGATTACCGGTACCGAGCAGCTCTCCCGATTTAAATACTTTGAGCGTGGCATCAGTATTGGCATGTTCGAGATACGGGGCACCAATCGCACCCCAGTCCGACGCCCCGCTCGAAAGCTGTGGATTCACGCCGAGGAAATTACTGTAGCTCGCCTGATTTCGTGCAATGTTGAGCTGACGCCCGCAAAAATCGCCATTGACCAGGTAATTCGGGTTAAACCCGATGTCGTTTGGCTGATCCAGATAGGGCGGAATGAACTTGAGCGCCAGATTGGTTGTGTAGGTAACACCTCCTGCCACCGTGCCAGGACCTCCGGGTATGAGGGAAGGTGGATAGGCCACGTTATGGGCCGCAATCAAAGCAAGGATCGAAGTCCGATAGGCATCATTTTGATCATCTGCTAACACGCTTGTGTGACTGAGACAAAGAATCATGAAAATGCCGGCAACTGTAATGATTGAAAGCGGCCTGGTTATTGATGATGTCTTTCGGTAGATACTCATGTTTACGCCTTTGTTATTGTCATTGCCCCGTCTACTAGTAAGGTAAGCGAGATCAGCAAAGATTTGGTCCAAAATAAAAACCGGACACTTCGCCTATTTCTATTTCATAAAATATTCAATAATTTACAAGCTATTATGCTCGCACTTTCGAGAACAGTAACTGGACCGTGTTCACGGTGACCCGCCCTTATCTGTCACAAAATCAGAGAACCTCTGAGGTATGTTAGAGTGAGTTTGAATGGCCGCTACACGCGCTATCCTGGGGACTGGCAATCACAAACCATCATCAAAAAAACGTCACAATTCTCCTTGAGGCCTGGCAATCCGGTGACTCCAATGCACTCTCCCAGTTAACGCCACTGATTTACGCGGAGCTTCGACGGCTGGCCGGCCACCACATGCGAGGCGAACGCGCGGGACACACGTTGCAACCCACTGCTCTGGTCAATCAGGCCTTCGAGCACTTACTCGACGCCGACATCGCCTGGCAAAATCGGGCCCATTTCATTGCGGTTGCTGCCATTCAAATGCGGCGCATACTTGTGGATCACGCCAAGAGTCGCTTGTCGCTAAAACGTGGAGCCGGCGCGCATCACGAGTCTTTGACAAAAGTAGCTCTGGGTGAAGAAGAGAGCAGCATTGATCTACTGGCGCTGGATGAAGCACTCAAGAATTTGGCAGCCCTGGACGAAAAACTAAGCCATGCAATCGAATTGCACTATTTTGCCGGCCTCACCCAGCGAGAAATTGCCCAGGTTACAGAGCGCTCAAAAACTCAGGTCCAGCGCGATCTATCCTTTGCTCGAGCCTGGCTGCGCAAGGAGCTGGACCAATGAACGTGATTGCTCGGAAGGTACTCGTCAGAACGCCCACTCAGGGCAAAATTTGCCAAGCCAGAAGGTACCGGACATGACCTCATCGAATAAAACCAGTCAACAGCAGCATCTGGAAAGAATCCGTGCTTTGTTCAGCGAAGTCATCCTGCTTCCGGCTGACGAACGTATCGCAGCGCTGCAAGATCGCTGCAACGATCAGGCAACCATAGACGAAGTCCTGGAGTTGCTCAGCAATTGTACGCAAACTGAATCGGACGACGACCCGTTTGAACAGCGCATTGGAAGCGCTCTGGCCAACATTGCCGCGGAAGTGATTGGCACCGGCACGCCACTCGAACGTGTCGGTGCCTACCGCATCATCCGGGAGATTGGGCGCGGTGGTATGGGCGTTGTTTATGAAGCTGAGCAGGACGATCCCCGTCGTCGCGTCGCTTTGAAGGTCGTGGCAACCGGGCTTGCGTCACCTGGGCTGGTGGATCGATTCCGCCATGAAGCCCAGGTACTCGGACGTCTGGATCACCCGGGTATCGGCCGTATTCTTGAGGCCGGTACATTTGATGCCGGCGCCGGTCTTGTGCCGTTCTTCGCCATGGATCTTATTGAGGGAGAATCGATTGACCTCGCCACCAGAAACAACACGCTAAAAGACCGCCTGTCGCTGCTTGCCGATGTGGCTGACGCCGTTCATCACGCTCATTTACGCGGCGTCATCCATCGAGACCTGAAACCTGCCAACGTTCTCGTCGACCGCAGCGGTCGTGCGCGAGTTGTCGATTTCGGTGTCGCTCGTTTGCTCGAGCCTGACGGCGAGGACCGGGCGCCTCGAACAGTGGCGGGACACCTGCTCGGTACACCCGCCTACATGAGCCCTGAGCAGGTGTTGGGCGATCCGGCCCGCATCGACGCGCGCTCGGACATCCATGCGCTTGGCGTTCTCGCGTATGAAATACTCAGCGGAAGCACGCCCCTTGATACCGACGGGCGCAGTCTCGACGAACAGCTTCGCGACGTAAGAGAAGCGACACCGCGACGACTGGGACCGGAAGACGGCATCCCTCGAGACGTCGGCGTCGTCCTTGCCATGGCGCTTGAAAAGGATCCGGCACGAAGACACGACTCTGCCGCAGCCTTTGCCGAAGATTTGCGCAATGCCAGAGATGGCCGACCCGTATCCGGTCGCGCACCAAGCGTGACCTATCAGCTGAGCCGGATCGCTGCCCGGCACCCGCTCGGCACTGGTCTTTTTCTGGGTTCGCTAGCGCTGCTTATCGCTTCAACGATGACTATTAGCGTGTTACTGGGTCGCTCGATTGAAGCTGAAAATCGCGCAGCCGATGAGGCACGCATTGCTGTTAGCGTTACTGAGTTTCTCGTCGATGATGTCTTCGGTGCCGTGTCTCCGGACAAAACCGCATCGGAGAAACTGACCGTCGATGAACTCGTTGATCAGGCGGCTGCCGATGCGCTGACCAGATTCGAAAACGACCCAACTGTTGCCCGCGAGATATTGCGCGCACTTGCGGAGGTCGATCTGAGTCTTGGCCGCTACGCGCAGGCGCAGCAACGCGTGGAAGAAATCGATTCATTGGCTATTTCAACGCCGCTCCTCACTTCCGCCGACCTGGCCTCGACGGAGCGAACGGAAGCGTTGCGCCTTGTGCGAGGCGGTCTGGCCGTTGCTATGGACGATCCTGCTACCGGCCTGGCGATCTACGAGGGCGTACTCAATGAACGTTTGGCGAGACTGAGCGCCGATCATCCCGACGTGCTGTCTGTTGCCCATAGCGTCGCCAGTATCCGTGCCATGGCAGACCTTGATGCGGGTCTTAGCGCGATGCAACAGTCGCTCACCAATCACGAACGCGTATTCGGCACCGATGACCTAAGAACCATTGACGTGGTTGACGACATCGCCTTACGCTATGTGAACGCCGGTCGACATCGGGAAGCACTACCGTACGCTAAGCGCGTGGCTGAATCGTTTCCATCCGTGTCGGGTGAAGATGACTGGCGAACGCTGCACAGCCTGGTCACGCTCGGCGAAATACACAGCAACCTGAACAACTTTGAAGACGCGATGACAACGTTTAGGCGCGCTCAAGCCGGATTCGAACGCAGAGGCACACCTCCAACGAGTTATCACCGCATCAGCCTTGAAGCCAACATGGGCCTGCTACACATGAACCAGGGTGAATTCGCCGCCGCCGAACCCTACCTTGACCGAGCCATAGCCAACGGTATAGCCGCCGGCGAAGTAGGCACGGCCTCCTTCGAAACCATACGCCATAACTATGGCGCGTTGAAAATGCTGCTCGGTCGCCACGAAGAAGCCGATAATATCCTGGCCGACGTACTACGGAAGCGTGTTGACATTCTTGGCACTAACCACTTTGAGTCCCTCATGACACGAGGTTTACTTGGTGAAAACCGGCGACGCGCCGGCATGCTTCGCGAGGCTATCGCTCCGCTCAGCGAGGCCTGGGAAGGCCTGGTGACTCTGTTCGGCGAAGACGGTGACTTTTCGGTACGCACGGCAAAACGACTTGTTCAGGTTTACGAAGAAATTGGCGATACTTCTCAAGCTGAACTGTGGCGGACACGTGCTGAGGAAGCACAGTAGTCGAATCTCCGGCAAGCTGTACCGGTAGAGCCCGGCAAAGCGACATGGACCCGGTGCTTGGGTAGCCTGTGCAATGATAAGAGGCTCCCATTGATTTTTCCGTAAAATTGGCGGGTCGATTATACGGCCATCGACAATGCTGATGGAGAATGGGGGCTTGTGCGGCAGTTTTGGGACTGGAACACGAGCAAGCTCGGGAACAACAAGACTTCAAATTCGCGATTATGTTGAACGCACGCCGCGGAGATTCTCATAACCATCCACACCTCCTCTCCACTCGATGAGCGAGCAACCGCATCTGCGGTTAAATTGCAGGTACCGTTCTCGGTTAACAGATATCGATCTGGCGCCAAATACGGTCGAGTCCCGCGGTACGACAAGATATCGTGCACGTCATCGCTCACGACGTCCCGTTGCAGGCAACAATAGTGCATATGTGGCCTCAGCCACACAGGCACACGCAGGCTACGTTCGATCCCTCATTGAAACACAAGACATTCCCCGGAATTCACGCGTGGTTTACACACCATCTGGTATTCCTTATTGTTAGGTAATAACAACAAAATGTTTAGGAGAAAGGCGTGCTGTCTGCTGTTTCAAAACGGTTACCTGTTACATGGATTGTAACTGCGTTTTTGGTCGCTGTGTCGCCGCTCCCGGTGTCTGGCCATGAAAACGAAGAACCACTCGATGAAATAATCGTAAAATCCGGACGCTGGCAGAATCCAACGGGCGCCCTCGTTTCGGCTTCAGAGGGGGTCGTAGGCCAGGTCGAAATTGACTCGAGGCCGAGGCTGCGCACCGGAGAAATCCTGGAAGTCGTGCCCGGACTGATTGTTACGCAACATAGCGGCAGTGGTAAATCCAATCAGATGTTCTTACGGGGATTCAATCTCGATCATGGCACCGATTTTGCGACGTGGATTGATGGGATGCCCGTCAACAACCCGACTCACGGCCATGGCCAGGGTTACACCGACCTGAATTTCATTATCCCCGAGCTCGTGCGCACAGTGGAGTATCGCAAGGGCCCCTACTATGCCGAAGTGTCCGACTTTTCGTCGGCGGGCGCAGCCTACCTCTCCACCTTCAACCGACTTGACAATGGCATGCTGAAAATTGGCGTCGGCGAAAACGGCTATAACCGGGTGTTGGCGGCGAACAGCTTTGAGGCCGGCGGTGGTGACCTGTTACTCGGCGCACAAGCCCACTTCTACGACGGACCGTGGGTTGGCGTGGAAGAAAACCTCAAACGCTACAACGGCGTCGCCCGTTATCATCGCAAGAACGAGAAGCGCGAGTGGAACCTGACGTTCATGGCCTACGACGCTCAGTGGGATTCAGCCGACCAGGTACCGCTGCGAGCCGTTGAGAGTGGCTTCGTGCCAGAGCTCGGCACTATTGATGACACGGTCGGCGGCGACAGTTCGCGCTTCAGCCTGTCGGGGAGCTGGCATCAGGATTTCGCATCGGGCAATCTTAAATCTAGAGTGTACTGGATCGATTACGAACTTGACCTGTTTTCCAACTTCACCTATTTCCTTGACGATCCGGTAAACGGCGATCAGTTTGAGCAGGTAGACGATCGACAGGTATTCGGCGGCGATGTCGTCTGGGAGTTTTCGCCTGTGGGTCGTCACCGTCAAAGCCTGGGTCTGATGATTCGCCATGACGATATTGACGAAGTCGGACTGTTTCGCACGACGGCGCGCCAGCGTTTCGACACCGTACGCCAGGACAGCGTGGCGCAGACCAGTCTCGGACTGTTCTATGACGTCAATACCGAGTGGAACGCACGTTGGAGAACCAGCTTTGGACTTCGGGCCGACTATTTTAACTTCGACGTGGAGCGCAGTACGCTCGAAGCCAACACCGGGAGCGACAGCGACTTTCTTGTCACCCCAAAACTCAACGTTATTTACGCCGTCAGTGATTCAACCGAAGTCTTCCTGAGCGCCGGAAGAGCGTTCCACAGCAACGACGCCAGAGGGGTCACTATTGTTACCGATCCTGTCAGCGGTGATCCGGCCGAACGCGTAGACCCACTGGTAACGTCTGACGGTGCAGAAATCGGTTTTCGCACCGTCTTCGATCAACGTCTGAACGTGTCAGCATCACTCTGGTATCTGGAGCTCGAGTCAGAGCTGCTGTTTGTCGGCGATGCCGGGAACACGGAAGCCAGTCGCCCCAGCCGGCGCTATGGCCTCGAGATTCCTTTTTACTACCGGTTCAATGATATTTGGACCCTGGACATGGAGCTCTCACTGAGTCGAGCTCGCTTCAAAGGCGACGATCCCGGCGGTAACGATATTCCAGGGGCGCTTGATCGCGTGGTTTCGGCCGGTATTTCGGCACAGGTTCCGAGCGGATGGTACGGCAGCGCGCGTATGCGTCATTTTGGCGAGCGTCCGTTGCTGGAGGACAACAGCGTCAAGTCTGACCCATCCACAGTATTTAATCTGAGCGTAGGCTATCGTCGCAACAACTGGGATGTTCGCCTCGACGCACTGAACGTATTCGATGAAACCGACGACGACATTACCTACTTCTATGCATCGCGATTGCCTGGAGAACCAGCGGGAGGGGTTGAAGACATCCACTTCCACCCCATGGAGCCCAGGTCATTGAGAGCTCACGTAACCTGGAGTTTTTAAGTCAGAGGTTGCTTGCGCTAACGCAGCTTAAACTCTTTTGCGAAACTGGAACGGGGACAAACCACGGTTTAATCAAACCGTGGTTTGCCCTCTCTTACACTCTTACATTACTCACGACGTCAACCCTTGCGTGTGGCAATATTCCGAAGCAGTGCCGGCGACTTGCTGAGCAGCATTTTTCGTCTCAGGTACGCGTGAATCTCGAGTAGTGGCAGCTCTTTCGGACAGACGTCCTGACACGCCATTAATCCGATGCAGCCAAACACGCCCTCGTCGCTGGCAACCACATCGAACCATTCGGCATCCTCGCGCGTATCCCTCGGGTCCAGCATGAACCGTGCGATGCGATTCAGTCCGGCCGGACCAACAAAATCTTCGCGGGTCAGCGCCACTCCACAGCCTGCTACGCAGCAACCGCATTCGATGCATCGCTCGCTTTCGTAAATCGTTTGCGCAAGCTCGTCTTCCATGCGCTGTTCCTGCGCTTCTGGATCAAACGGTTCACGTTCGTGTATCCACGCCTCGACTTTCTCGGCCATACCCCGAAACCAGCTGCCGGTATCGACAGACAAGTCCCCGATCAACTCAAACACGGGCAGCGGCTGCAGCGTGATGGTGTCGTCGAGATCGGCCGTGCGAGTACGACAAGCAAGTACAGGACGACCGTTGACAATCATGGCGCAGGACCCGCACACGGCAGATCGGCACGCAAAATCGAACTGCAGGCTCGGGTCGAGGGTTTCCCGGATGATATTCAGCGCCAGGTACAGCGTCAGATGTGGCTCTTCCAAAATTTCAAAGCGCTGCATACGCGGCGGAGTGTCCGGATCCTGAGGGTTATATCGAAATATTTCGAAGGCCAGCGTTCGCGACTCGCTCATGAGGACTCCTTGGCGCGACGCCATTCGCCGGTTCGTAGCTGTGCACCGAATGCTTCGACCGAAGGCAGGCGACCCTGTTTTCGCTGCTCGGCGTCGACGCGGTTATTGTATCTTTCCATGTCCTCGTCCATATCAACAATCGAGCTTTTCCCATAGCCCCGCCCGGCCGGCGGCAGGTCGAGCAGACCAACGGGTTCGTAATCAATTACCGGATCGCTCAGTCCGACCGGCCAGCGCGCCAGAGAGCGCCTTAGCCAGTTCGCATCGTCGCGCGCCGGGTAGTCCGTGCGCGAATGCGCACCGCGACTCTCGGTGCGAGCGAGCGCACCGATGGCAGTGGTCAGCGCGAGCCGCAGCATGCCTCGAAGTCGCAGAGCAAACGACAGCTCGGGATTGACGCCGGGACCGCGGGAGCGTAGTACGGCACTGTCGCAATCAGCCATCAACGAACGTATATCGCGAACCGCTTCAGACAATTCATCGCCGTGTCTGAAAATGCCCACCTTTTCGATCATGATATCGGCCAAAC
>CAWUKD010000158.1:0-8059 GCA_963922815.1 uncultured Gammaproteobacteria bacterium | reverse complement strand
ATTGTGTCGTACTATGGCTGGTTTAACCGGTCTAAAGTCACTGATAACGATGAACACGCCTGCCATTCAAACGTTTACTCGCGCATGCACACGCTTTTGCGTGACGCTGGGGTGTGTCCTGTTTGCATGGGCCGCCGCGGCCGATGATCTTGCGTTAACAAGTAGCCGTGCGGTCTATGGTGATGCGGACGGTGACCGGCGGCTTGTTATTGGCAGTCTGACCAATGCGCCGAGATACAATTTTGGCCAGATCAGGCCGCTCTCCCTGTACATGCTCAGTCAGGTCAGGGACCTCGGCATCGACGCGGTGGAAGTGGTTACCACCGATTCGCATGACAAAATGATCGAGTTGTTACGGAGCGGGCGGGTTGACTGGGTTGCTGCTACGCCGTATGCGGCCCTGATGTACGAACGCGATGCCGACGTAGAATTGATGCTGACCAAAAAGTCCCGGGGACGGGGCGCCTACCGGACCGTGTTTTTTGCTCGAAAAGACGCTGGCATTACGTCTCTGGAAGACCTGAAGGGCAAGACCATCGCCTTCGAAAAGCCTGGATCGACCAGCGCGTATTTTATGCCTGCGATGGAATTGCTGGGCGCCGGTTACAAGCTGGTAAAACTCGACTCGCCCAGAGCGACAGCACCGGACGACGCCATCGGCTACCTGTTTTCCGGCGATGAGGTCAACTCGTCAACCTGGGTGCACAAGCGCATTACGCACGCTGCCGCGTTTAGCAATGAAGACTGGGAATCGGACTGGCGTACGCCACCGGCGTTTCGCAAGGACATTGCCATATTTCATGAGACCAGCGAAGTGCCTCGCAGTATCGAACTGTTGCGATCCGGGCTCGATCCCCTGTTGAGAAGCCGGATTCGTCAAACACTGCTGGCGCTCAACGACAATCCGGACGCGGAAGACATGTTGAGAGGCTACTACGCAGCGAGCGACTTCGCCGAGATAACGCCGCAGCAGACGACCGCGCTGGACAAAATTCGCCAGACCCTGACGGTATTCGAGGACTCGATGACTCAATCGGACACGACGGTGGCAGAGGTCGAAAAGCCATGAAAACCAGAGTCGGTCTTCAGCAACGATACGCAATCACGATTGCCTCTATCGCGTTGATACTGCTCCTGGTTATGTTCTCGCTGCAGGTATACCAGCTGCGACAGACGGCCAACCAGATGGCTCAACAGAGCGAGTTTTCATTCCATGAAGAAGCTGAGCGCCAGCTAAGACAGCGGGGCGTAGACCTGGCAGAGACGCTGTCACACAACATTGCTGAACCGTATCTTGCCCTTGATATGGTTTCGCTATACGACCTGATCGGCCCGATACGGCGTTCGACCTCTGTTCAGCAGGTGTTCTTTTACAATCGCGACGGCGAGATTCTGCACGATGGTACGCGTGAGATCGAAGCCTATGAGCAGGATGTTCGCACTTTCTTCGGAAGTATCAACCCCGGGTCCGGTGACTCCAGGGAGATCGTTCTGGAGTCTTCCATCATGGTGTCACGCCCCGTGCGCTCAGAGCTTGAGCTGCTTGGCGGTGTCGTCGTTGAACTGAGTACGGACGCCTCCGACGAGAGTCTGTCGCGACTTCATGAGCAGCTCGAATCCATGACCAACAGTTCTGTAAGAACCAGTATTGTGGAACTGGGAGCCATTGGACTGCTGATGGTTGTATGCCTGAGCTTTGCGGCCATGCTGATTGGTCGTCGCCTGGCGCAGCCGGTCATGCGCCTGAGCACGCTGGCCGAGCGGCTGGGTGGAGGAGACTACGACGCCCGCGTTGGTTTTGAACGTGAAGATGAAATAGGCGACCTGGCTAAATCGTTTGACCAGATGCGGCGGAGTCTGAAGGAACAGAATCAGCGTATCGAATTTCAGGCGTACTACGATGAGCTGACCGGATTACGCAATCGCGCGTCGTTTCACCAGTTGATGAGCGACGTATTTGTAAATAGTCCCAAAACCGCCAAACATGTTCTTGTCTATATCGATATTGATGGGTTCAAGCGAGTCAATGACGCCCTGGGACATGGTGCTGGCGACCGCCTGCTCAAATCGTTTGCTGAAAAACTCCGCTTATGGGCCGACCGCATATCAAAAGAACAATCCGGTATTCAGCAATGCGATGCCGCTCGCTGGGGTGGTGATCAGTTCGTACTGCTGTTACAAAATGTCGTCAACCCGTCGACCGTGCTGCCGCTCGCGCGCGAGCTGCTCAAGACGCTGTCTCATCCGAGTGACGTAGCCGGCATGGACGTCGTGCTCTCGTCCAGCATCGGCTGTGCCGTGTTTCCTGACGACGCGATCGACTCCGATACGCTGATGAGCTACGCCGATTTGGCCATGTACACATCCAAAGAGCGCGGTACCAACCTGGTGTCCGCGTACACCAAGCGAACCGACGGGCGTACCCGGTTGAACCTGGTGCTCGAGTCGGAACTGCGTCTGGCGATGGCCGAGTCGCAGTTTGAATTGCTGTATGTCCCGATCGCGGACAGTACGAGCCGCATGATCACCGGTTTCGAACAGCTGGTGGTATGGAATCACCCGGAACGCGGTGTGCTAAAGCCGAAGCATTTCATGGGCGCGCTGGTGTCGGCGGGTCTGCGTGAAAATTTCCGGGAGTGGGGATTCAATCAGGGGCTGGATGATCTGAAAGTCTGGCATCAGGCCGGCTACAGTCACTTGAGGCTCTGGTACAACCTGGCGACCCTGGATTTCGACCCTCGCTGGCTGTCTGAAATGATCATGGAAGGTTTGGAGCGCACGCAAATTGACTCGCGTGACATCAGCTTTGAAGTTGACGAGTCCAGTTTTTCGAAGAACATGGTGTTAACAGCAGAGCTCCTGCGCGATCTGCGCGTATACGACATCAGCTTGTGGATTGATTCGTTCGGGACCGGATTTACGTCTTTGAACAGACTGCGCCGCATGCCGGTGTCGGGAATCAAGCTCCACCGTAGCGTGGTGTCCGGTGTTAACACGTCGCTGGACAATCAGCATCTGGTGACGGCGTCAATTGCCATGGCGCACGGCCTTGGGCTGCTGGCCACGGCCGATGGCGTTCACGATGAGGGGCAGCTCAGTTTTCTCCGTCAGAAAGGCTGCGACAGCGTGCAGGGGCTGTTAATCAGCGACGCCATGCCGGCGGATAAAGTGGGTGAGTTTCTCCGCGAGTACCCCGCCGCACCGAGATTAAAAATCACATCCTGACAGGCCGCTACGCGTCGTCCTCAAAATCAAACGGGTCGGCGTCCATGTGTACCGGAAATTTCGTTCTGAACTGCTGCAGTTCCGCGTATGACAGCGTGGCGGTTACAGCGGTTTCGGCCGAACCCGCGTCACACACCGTCTGGCCTTTGGCGTCGATGATCATCGAGTTGCCTTTGTAGTTCTTATCGTGAGCATCTCTGCCTACCCGATTATTGGCAATGACGCAGGCCTGATTTTCGATGGCCCTGGCAGTCAGCAGGCTAAGCCACGCTGAGTGGCGCGGATCAGGCCAGTTTGCCGGACACAGCAGCACGTCGTAATCGTTCTGCCGGACCCTGCACCAGACCGGGAAGCGCAGGTCGTAGCAAATGATGGGTCGAATCTGCCAGCCCGCGACCTCGAAGACCGGCCGTTCGGTGCCAGACTGGTACGCCGTCTGTTCATCTGCCATGCGAAACAAATGGCGTTTGTCGTAGTGCCCGACAGACCCGTCCGGCCTGGCCCAGATTAGCCGGTTGTAGTAGCTGCCTCCCACGCTGACGGCCACCGTCCCGGTCACCACCGCTTGATGCTGTTGCGCGTTCTCCAGCATCCATTCGACCGTAGGGCCGTTGACCGGCTCGGCGACCTCGGTCGACGCCATCGTGAAACCTGTGGTGAACATCTCGGGAAGTACGATCACATCGGTGCTGGCAAGGTCGGTAGCGGCGAGCATGTCGTCAACATGCGCCCGATTGCCGCCGGGGTCGTGCCATTTGATGTCAAATTGCACCAGCGTGACAGTCAGGTCCTGTGGCATAGGGAGTTCTCGCAAGAAGTTTAAGCCCAGAATATCAGCCGCTTACCTGACAAGGTAGGCGGTCGGCCATTTTTGAACGGCGAAAAACAGGAATTCGTGAAATTTCACTGCTTCCGGTCGATAATTAGGGTGGGCAGGCCCTTCACGGCACCGGCTGCTGCCGTTATACTTGCGCCCGCACTGTCTTGCAGTGCAGAACCGACATACATCCAGGAGCCCGACCGTGGATTCAACGCCCGATCAGAAATTCTTTGATAATTTTTCAGCCGTCCTCGCCGGGCTGCTGATTTTTACCGTGCTGTGTATCGTATTGGCCATCAGCATTGCTAACCGCTCTGCGAGCGTCACCGACAATCCGGTCTATCAGGAACGGTTGGAAGCCCGACTGCGTCCGATTGGAGATGTGGTGATTCAGGGGCAGGACAAGACGCTTTACGGACAGGATGCGGTCGAATCGGTGGCGGTTGCGTCAGCGGCTCCGGCGGCCACAGAAACCGTCATGGCCAGCTTCGATTCCGGCGAAGCCGTGTATAACAGCGCCTGCACGGCGTGCCACGGCCTTGGTGTGGCCGGTGCCCCCAAAACGGGCGACGCAGCGCAATGGACGCCGCGCATAGCCCAGGGTATGGAAGTGCTGTACACCCACGCGATCGAAGGCTATCAGGGCAGCGCCGGTGTGATGCCAGCGAAAGGCGGTCGTACCGACCTGACCGACGACCATGTACGCTGGTCTGTTGATTACATTATTGAGCAGTCGCAGTAACAGACCGACTGAGAAAACCGTAACGTGGTGGTGTCTGAGCCACGGGCAGGGGATACGAAAAAGCCGCGATTGATCGCGGCTTTTTTTTGGTCTTGATGGTCGAGCGCGACTAACCCTTGTCGAGCAGTTCCCGCAGGTTGATCACGGCTGAATTGGCCCGGGATAGATATGAGGCCATGACCAGTGAGTGGTTGGCAAAGGTTCCGTAACCTCCGCCGTTAAGAATGATCGGGCTGTGCAGCGGTTCAAGACTGGCTTCCAGCTCGCGTATGATCTGCCGCAGGCTCACCGTTGCATTCTTGTCTTCCAGTACGCTGGCAAAATCCAGCTCGGCTGCGCGCAAAAAGTGCACCAGGGCCCATGCCGTGCCGCGCGCTTCAAAGAATATGTCGTCGACTTTATGCCATGGCGTCTTGGTAATGGTGTCGGTTGCTGCCGGCGTTGTGCTGACCGCTGACGGGTCGCCTGCCAGGTCGGTGTTCAGGGTGCGCCGGCCGACGCTCTGGGTCAGCGCCTGAGACATGCCGCCCAGACGTTTCTCGACGATGAACAGCCACTCGCGAAGATTGTCCGCGCGCGCAAAAAACTGTGCGTCCTGTGCATTGGAGTCGGCCAGACGTTCACGATACGACTCAATCAGCTTCAGGCCATCACGAAAGCCGCTTTCCGCTGACGGTAAAATCCACTTGTCCGCCTGAAACTGAAGTTTGGGTTCTGCACCTGCGAGGTCCGGATCTTCAAGAGACTGCGACTGTGAGCGCCCGTAGCCGTTTCGCATGGCATTGATCAGGTCGCGTGCCTGGACGATGGCGCCTTTCTCAAAGTTGGGCATATTGTCCAAAAAGACGCTCGGAGGCGTCACGTCATTAAGCAGGAAACCACCCGGTTTTTCGAGCAGCGTATCGATAACCTGTGCCAAAGAATCTGCCGTGGCGTATCCGGTAATGGCGCTGTTGCTGGACGTCATGTCGTTTGAGTGGACCCAGAATACTTTGGGCTCACGCGACCAGTAGAATGCGAGGATACTCATGATGATTAACACCACGACCAGAACCAGACCGCCGCGGCGCATCCAGTTGCCGACGCGTCCGGAGTCAGGCCGCCGGGTGAAAAAGTCCATCACGCTTGCGACGTAACCAGCGAGTTTGGATTCAGTGTTTTCCATGCTTTTGGTCCTGCTCTGTGTGCAATTAATGGCAACCGGATTAGATCCGGGATCTGAGGTGTTACCGCATTAGGATCCAGCTAGGGGTAGTGTACAGCTTAACGGCTGGTCATCGACTGCAGTATCGGTATTAGTCGCGCAAAAAGCGCATACGCACTAGGAGGATGTGGGGTCTTCACCGCGAATTATCAAGACCGTGCACGGTCGGGTTCCAACGACCATACCTGTGTCTGTGTCGACGGATACGGCCGGGCTGTCGGCGGTGACCGGTACGGTGTTTACGGTAGCCGCGCCTCTCGGGCACATTACCAGAAGCGGCTGATCAGCGTGGCGATCAAGCAACACTGTGTCATAGCGCCCGAGTGCGGCGAGGTACACATCGACGGGTGTGCCGATGGCCAGAGTTCGCCCGTCACGATTGCGGGCTGCAATCCGGCACAGCTTGTTGTCTTTCTGGTCATCCGAAAAGTAGTGGTGACGAGTTGACAGCGCGGTGTCGTCAGCGGGCCTGAGCGTAAGCTGGACCGCTGTAGTGGTATCGGAGCGCGACGGATTTTCCAGAATGCGTTCATCGGAAGCGCCGATACGCAGAACTTCACGCGGCAGCACTCTGGTTGGAAACGGCATCGGCTCAATGCCGAGAATCCCGTCTACGATGTAGAACAGGTGAACGAGCCCGTCATCCACGGTCTGATGCGTGCCTGAGGGCTGCCAGACACGTATTCCCAGATCCACCACGAAGCCCGTCACACTGCGCGTTTCATCGGTGAGATTGCTGGTGAATTCCGAGCTTTGGGTCATGCGTAGTTTCCGCGTTCAGGGAAGGCGTAACCGGTAGCGGCCCTGGGCGTCGACGGGTTGTTCCCGGTCACGCTGAATCGCTTCATTCGATCAGTTGTAGTCACCCGGCGTTTGGTCGACGCGCCGACAATCAAAACTGCTCGTCGCTTAATCCCATGATGTTCGACGAACCGGCTTCGACAGCCTGGGCAAACGCGCCGGCCCTGGGAAGTACGTTGTCGAGGAAAAAGCTCGCTGTGGTTATTTTGCCATTGAGGAACAGGTTATCACTATCCCCGGATTCCAGCCGGGCTTTGGCGGCCAGCAGGCTACGAGCCATACCCCAGGCTGCAACCACAGTGCTGCAGGCCATCAGCAGGTTGTAGCACACGGCATTAGGCGCAAACTGGTCGTCAGAGTAGTTGGAAAGCAGCCAGTTTGCCGACGATTTCATGGCGTCGAGGCCTGCGCTCAGCTGGTGGGCCTGGGTGCCAAGGCCGGCTTTGTTCAGGGCGACAACCGTGGTCTGAATGTCATCACAGAGCGCGAACACTGCCTTGCCGCTGTCGCGAATGATTTTTCGGCCCGCCAGATCCTGGGCCTGAATGCCCGTCGTGCCTTCGTAAATGGTGGTGATGCGCGCGTCGCGATAAATCGGCGCGGCGCCCGTTTCTTCAACGTAGCCCATCCCGCCGTGAATCTGCACGCCTACTGACGCCATTTCCTGACACAATTCTGTGCACCACGCTTTCACCATGGGAACCATGAGCGCAACGCGCGCGTCGAAAAATTCACGCGCATCGGCGTCGCTCAGATGTTCGGCCCGATCGGAGTCGGCGCCCGCGGTGTAGCACATAACGCGCATGGCTTCGCTGACCGACTTTTGCAGCATCAGCATGCGGCGGACGTCGGGGTGGCCGGCAATGGGCGACTTGTCGGTGCCGCCAGGGGGGCGACCCTGCACCCGGTCGAAGGCGTAGCGGCGCGCGTGCTGATAGGCTTTTTCGGCCAGGCCAAGACCTTCGAGTCCGACTTTCAGTCTGGCGTTGTTCATCATCGTGAACATGCATTTGAGCCCTTCGTTGGGAGCGCCTACCAGATACCCGATAGCACCTTCGTTGGCGCCAAATTCGACCACGCAGGTAGGACTGCCGTGAATGCCCATCTTGTGTTCGAGGCTGATCGGTCTGAAATCGTTACGTTCACCGAGTGAGCCGTCTTCATTGACCAGATATTTTGGTACCAGGAACAGCGAGATCCCTTTGACCCCGGGAGGTGCGTCGGGCATCCGCGCCAGCACCATATGAAGAATATTTTCGGCCATGGC
>CAWUKD010000157.1:0-8172 GCA_963922815.1 uncultured Gammaproteobacteria bacterium | reverse complement strand
CCGCTATGGACGCCGCCAAAGATGCAGGCAGCGCCACGATGGATGCGGCCAAAGACGCCGCTGACGCAACGGTAGAGGCTGGATCCAATGCCATGGACGCCGCCGCCGATGCCGGTGGTGCCGCTCTGGATGCGACTGCCGAAATGGCCTCAGACGCCGTGGACAAAACCAAGTCTGCCGCAGGCGACCTGATGGATAAAGCGTCGGACGCCGCTGACGAAGCGATTGAAGAAGAGAAAAACTAAGCCAGGTTTTACGATTAAATTTGGGGCCAGACTTGAATCTGACGGCGTAGTTTGCGCGCGTTTGCCCCCCAGGCGATAGAAACGAGTCTGGTCCCAATTCAATCCCTGTACACCGCCCGGACGCGTATTCGCACGCACTTCATGGCCGGACGTACTCAATATCCAACAGAATTCCGGATCGGCGCTTTAATCAGCGCGCTAATCTGCTCACCTGGCGCGAGCGATGCCTGTGCACGGTTTAACTGAGCCGCGTCACGCAGCGGAAACTCGTCCTGGTTCAGGCGCGACTGAAGACCGCTAGAAGCCCGCCGCCTGGCCGTCTTTGCGTGACTCGGATGCGCCGTAATACACGTTGTTAACCTGATCCCGCATGATGGCCTGATAGCCACCGTACCCGCTGCCCCCGACGCTGACGGTATGCCCTCGCCGACGCAGCATTTTGATCACTTTCGCATCGATGCCGGTTTCAAGGTTGATCTTGCCGCCGTCGGTCATGACTTCGCCTGTAGGCTGTGACGAACCTTCATGGCGCAGTCGCGGCGCGTCTCCGGCGACCTGCAGGTTCATACCAAAATCGATCATGTTGACCAGAATCTGCACGTGCCCCTGCGGTTGCATGGCTCCGCCCATCAAACCAAAACTCATCAACGCCTCGTTATCTTTGGTCACGAACGCCGGAATAATGGTGTGGAAAGGTCGCTTGCCTGGCTCATACACGTTGAAATGATCCGGGTCGAGGCTAAACAGTTCGCCCCGGTCCTGCAAAATAAACCCCAGCCCCGGGGGCGTCATGCCGGAACCCATGCCACGGTAGTTGCTTTGAATCAGCGACACCATGTTGCCGTCGCTGTCCGCGGTGGTCAGGTAGATCGTGTCGCCCTCTTCGAGCGCCGCGTCACCCAGAGCCGGATAGCGATCCGACGCGCGCCTCATACTGATCATCTCACGCTGCTTTGCCGCGTAGTCTTTTGACAACAGCTCCTTGATCGGCAGCTTGTTAAAATCGCTGTCCGAATAAAACTTCGCTCGATCCTCGAACGCGAGCTTCTTGGCTTCTGTCAGCACATGCAAATAGTCGGCGCTGCCAAAACCCATCCTGGCCAGATCGTATCCTTCGAGGATATTCAGCATCTGCAGCGCAGCAAGCCCCTGCCCGTTCGGAGGCAGCTCATAAACCCGGTAGCCACGATAGTCGGTGTGCAGCGGCTCAACCCAGTCCGAAGTATGGTTAGCGAGGTCTTCGACGCTCAGAAAACCGCCGTTCTCCTGCATGTAGTCGGCGATTGTCTGTGCGACTTCGCCTTTGTAAAAACCGTCGCGACCCTCTTTGGCGATAATGCGATAGGTATTCGCCAGCGCCGGGTTTTTGAATATTTCGCCTTTTTTGGGCGCTGCGCCTTCGGGCATGAATACGTCGCTGAACCCAGGAAACTTCGAAAGCCTGGGAACACTTCGATTCCAGTAGTAGGCGATGAGCTCCGTAACGGGGAATCCGTTTTCAGCATAGTCGATTGCCGGCGTCAGCACGTCCGTCATGGGCAGCGTGCCAAATTTATTGTGAAGCTCAATCCAGCCGTCGACGGCACCAGGCACGCTAACGGGCAGCGGCCCGTGAGACGGAATTTTCTCCATGCCCTGCTCTTTGAAATACTCGAGCGTCAGCGATGCCGGACTGCGGCCACTGGCGTTCAAGCCATGCACCGTCTTGGTTTTCTCATCCCAGACGATGGCGTACAGATCACCACCAATGCCATTGCCGGTCGGTTCCATTAGCCCCAGCGCTGCGTTGGCCGCAATCGCTGCGTCAACGGCGCTGCCGCCCTTTTTGAGAATATCGAGCGCGATTTGCGTCGCCAGCGGATGGCTGGTCGCCGCCATGCCGTGAGTCGCAATGACTTCAGAGCGCGTGGCCATCTGACTGCCGCTTACGCGATCGCCGGCCAATGATAGCGGCATCATCATTACCAACAAGACTGCTAACACGCGTTGGGCTACTGAACTCATGAATCTCTCCGGCAATTGAATCAATACGTGTAAAGAGAGTAACGCAATTGCAGTGTGTTTTACATGAAACCATTTGCCGACCACACGTCGCGATGACCCGGTGCAACAATGCCGCATTCGGCACGCCGTAATTCTTCGTATTGCGGCGCTATTTCCCGCCTGGGTGAATCTCAGATGCATTACGCCTCTTTGGATCAGGCCAGGCTCTTTCGTGCACCACACTGAA
Source organism: uncultured Gammaproteobacteria bacterium (assembly GCA_963922815.1). Classification (GTDB taxonomy): domain Bacteria; phylum Pseudomonadota; class Gammaproteobacteria; order Steroidobacterales; family SZUA-146; genus SZUA-146. Next base: position 5,697 of record CAWUKD010000157.1, on the reverse strand, counting down.
TTGCGGTCGCGAGCGCGTCGCAATCAACCGGCGAAAAACGCGATGCGCAGTAACAATTCCGACACAGCGATTCGTCGTGCGATGAACCGATGCAACCAAATCGTTTAGTGAGGCGTCTATTAACTATCGATCATCAAGAGTCTGCAATGTGCTACGGCACACCGGGTAAAGCTCAGGATACAGATGGTTTCGATCGGGCTTGACCATACAACCTGACCAGAACGTGTCGATATGAAGTGGGGTTTCCAGGGGAGTTTGTTTTTCGTTAAGGAGTTAGACCATGAATAGTTCTCTGTCGCTTAGAAAAGTTTTCGTTGTGTCAACACTGATTGTGCTGGCCTCTCCTCAGGCTGCCAGTGCCGGCACGCCAGCTGTTGATTCGAACAAGACCACGGTACAGGTGCCTTTTACCGATTTGAATCTTTCCAATCCGGCCGGCATGAACACGCTTTACACCCGACTCAGCAATGCAGCGCGCTCGGTGTGCGGTAATCAGAGCGATCTGAAAATCGCAGGCTCGGTCAAGCAGTTGCGAATTAACAAAGAATGCTACGACAACACGCTGGCCCAGGCGCTGGCGGAAATTAATTTCCCAAGCGTAGCGCAAGCCAACCTCGAGTGATGACAGGTTAGAACACTTGGGTGACCGTGACCCTGGGTGCCGTTAATCCGGTGCCCGGGGTTGCCGTGTATTCACACCTTGCTTCTGAGGCATGTGTCTATGCTAGTCTGAACACATAAACGTACACGGGCAAAAGGAATAATAATGAAAACAAATAAACTTGCTGCTGGGCTGCTGACACTGACACTCGGTCTGTTCGTAGTCAGCGCATCCCATGCGACATCGTTCACAGGTTCCTTTGCAACGACTGTTCCGGAAGCGGATGCCACCGGAATATCGTCAACGATCAGCGTTGCCGATACCGCCGTCATTTCCAGTTTGAGTATCACCGTAAATATTGATCATCCGTGGATCGGAGATCTTGCCATGTACCTGACGGCGCCCGACGGCACCCTGCTTACGCTGCTGGATCGACCCGGCCTTCGCCCCGGCTCCGGTCTCGGGTCCTGCTGCGGAAGCGGCGCCGACCTTGAGAGTATTACGTTTGACGACGCGGCCATCCTGGCGGCCGAGGACATAGTCTCTAGCTTCGACCTGAACCCGGTAGCGTCCCCAACCGACCCACTGTCTGTACTGATGGGCTCGCTGGTGGCCGGCAACTGGACGTTAACCATTGCGGATTTTGCACAGGGTCAGCTGAATACAACGCCGCCGTCGTGGGCGCTGAACATTAACGAATCGGTAGCGCCCGTACCCGTACCGGCTGCTCTTTGGTTATTGCTGGGCGGACTGTCGCTTTTGCGGCTGGGCGGACGACGAGCATCGCGTGCTGAACACACCATTCGGTAAGTTGAAACAAGACGATCGACCGGTGACACATCGGCCTGGTGAAATCGTTGACTCGGCGGTTACCTACCAGACACTTTGATTCGTTCAGTACCGCGCCGCCATCTCTTCGAGTTCGCCAATACTGGTGTGCCGATATTTCTTGTACAACCTGACGGCTTTGGCTGGCGCCTCGGAAGCGGCGTTCATGCCGGCCGCCGTTTTATAGTCGGTCACGCGGGCACTAAGACGCTCGGCGCTGATGTTCAACTCTTTGGACAGTTCACGGCAATACTGCACGTGCCTGCCTCGCGGAAAATCTTCAACGTACAGTCGCTTGAAGATGATCAGACAGCGCAGTTCGGTAGATTCATCCCATCCGGAGTTTATTGAATCACTCAAATTTAGCCCCTTTGCGTACCAATATATACTGGCAAGCAAGACACAAGGTCAACCAGAGCACCCGCGAGATACGTCAGACAGAGTACAGTGCGATGCCCGTGCGGCCGCGATAGCCGTAAATCACCGTTGACTTTTTGCCACACATGACAGCGCACGGCGGTTAGTGCGCCGGTCTTTATGGGATACGTTGCGGATCGGCCGGAATCGGCCAGCGAAGCAAGTTCGTGACCGTTACTCAGCGCGATCCATAGAAAACGCCGGCTGCTTGCGATCCAGCATTTTAATAATGCCTTCGGCCTGCTGGCGAAACTCTGCGGACTTGGCCGCCTCTCTCAGCGAGCGCTTCGCATAATCGTTGTTTCCTGCACGCAGGGCGCTGATGCCGGCGAGCAAATGAACCCGAAACGGTTCTTCGAGATTGCCGAGTCGCAACGCGTCCTGATAGGCCGCGTAAGCCTCCTGCCAGTCCTCGTCTTCAAAATAAATTCCGGCGAGCAGCTCATACGTTTCCCCGTCTGGCGCAAGGCTCGCCGACTTCTTCAGAACAACCTTGGCATTGTCGCGTTCCCGTGCCATAAGCCACAGGTTGCCCATCAAGCGGATCGTCTCTACGTCGTCTTCTACCCTACCCTCATCGATCCACTGCTGCAGCAGACGCGCGCCCTTATCGGGTATATCGATGTAGCTGAACATCGACACGATCTGGCGAAGCTCCTCCTGATCCGTCACCAGATCGTTGATGTAGGACACCATGACCGCTGCCAGCGCATCACTGCTTTTCTCAAGCTGCAGATGGTGGTTTGCCAGCAGACGCCACAGCTGCTTGTCTCCCGGATTTCTGGTTAGCATCTCGTGCAGAAGTCCTTCGGCACGCCGATACTTTTTCTGCTCAAACAGCACCCGATAGTAGAGTTGATACCAGGAGTCGGACGGGTCGCTCGTTGCATTGATTGATCGGACCAGCAGCGTTTCAGAGCGGTTGAGGTTGCCGGTTTTATAGTTGGCATATGCGACCGAAAATATCTGATTGGCTTTGGGTTTGCTTTCAGCCGCCAGCCACTCTTCGAGAACCGGCAGTGCAAGCTCAAATTCTTCTTCGCCAATCAGCACCGTCCCGAAAAACAGATTAAGTTCTGTACGCAGTTCCGGCGGTAGCTCAGCGGCAGAAAGCGCGCTCTCCAAAGCTTTGCGAGCTTTTTTGGGCTGGTCGAGCATGATGCTCGTGTGCGCCAGATACTGATTGGCAATCGCATTGTCGTAAGGTATGTCGCTGACTTCGACAACGAGCGCTTCAAGCAGGCGTTGTGCCTGCGTGTGCTGCTCGGCCTCCACCAGTTTCTGGATGTCCTGCAAGGCTTTAAAGGTCGAACGCGTCACTGATTGAGCAGAAGCCGTTGCAGCACACAGAGCCCCGGCTATCATCAGGCAGACAACAACGGTAAACCGGCGCGTCATTTCAAACCCTCCATGCTGAACCGGATACGGGTGCGGGTTACCACGCTGATCGGTTTGCCATTCGCCAGCTGAGGCTGGTACTTCCAGCGCAGCACAGACTTGATGGCCGCCCGGTCAAATACGCCGGGAGGCTGCGATGCAATGACCTCGGGGTCGGCAACCGAGCCCGTTTCCGTCACCGTAAACATCAGCGTGACGTAACCTTCCGTCTCGTTCAGCAAAGCGCTGTGTGGATACTCGGGAGGAATTCGTACCAGCGGCGTTAGTTCGCGCGCAATCTGAATGTCGCCGCCCACGTCAACATCAATGTCAATTTCGGGCATGCTCACATCCAGCCCCGACACCGTGCCGCCTTTGGCTACTGACGCCAGTCGCTTCACATCCTGCTGCGCCTCGGATTTGGGTTTTTGGGGCGCTTTGGGATCACGACGCGAGCGCACTTCGCGCGACTGTTCCTGCATACGTATGAAACTTGCAATATCAAAATCGTTCTTTTCCGTCAGACTCATTTGGCGATTGATCACCATGAGCTGAATGGCGGTAAAGAGCAGCGCGTTGATCACGACCGCGCTAAGCAGTTTGACCGGAAGCTTGATGGCGGCGCCGGTGTTCACAGGTTCGGGTTTGCGGCAACCGCAACGTTTTCGACGCCCGCCAGCCGAACCTGATCGAGCACTTCGATAACCAGGCCAGTCTGCGACTTGTCGTCAGCGAGAATGACAACCGCACCTTCAGGATTTTCTGCATGCAGGCGTTCTACGTGGCCTCGCACGCTGCGCGGATCAACGCGCTGACGATCGACCCACACCTCTCCGTTTACGGTCACAGCGATCATGATGTTCGCCTGCTCCTGCGTCACCGCGCTCTTCGCACTGGGTCGTTCGATTTCAACGCCGGCTTCTTTCACAAACGAGGCGTTGACCGCGAAGAAGATTAAGAGAATAAACACCATATCGATCATTGGCGTAATATTCAGAGCCGCAGGACCGGATTCCGATTTCAGGTGGTCTTTCGTAGCCATCTATTGATCCTCTGCCAGCTGTGCTTCAAATCGTCGCGAGATCATCTCTGCGCGACGCTCAAGATCCGACACGAAATACAGGCCGGACAGGGCGGTAAACAGACCGGCCATGGTCGTCACCAGCGCTTCTGAAATTCCGGATGCCATACCGCGCGTATTGCCGCTGCCAAACACCGTGATGACTTCGAACACCTTGATCATTCCCGACACTGTGCCCAGCAGGCCCAGCAAAGGAAGAATGGCGATCAGCGCCTGGAGTGCCAGCATATTGCGATTGGCCTCGGCGCGCAGGTCGCCAACGAGGGCAAACATTCTTCGCACTTTCAGTTTTTGCGGCAGGTCTGCTTTACCGTCCCACTGGCCCCGCAGCTGCTCGCGAAGTCTGGGCGCCTGCAGCCAGTGAAACAGATAGCGATCCACCAGCAGATACCAAAGCAGCAGCGACGCGAACAAAATGGCCCACAAGATCAAGCCACCCTGCTCAAACAGCGCTGAAAAGCCGTCGGTGTAGTTAGCCCAGTTCATGGCCGGTAACCAGGTCGCTCGTGTATTTGCCCAGGCTTTCCGTGAGTCGGTTGGCGCGTCCGGTCAACAGGCTATGGAACAACACCAGCGGAATCGCAACGGCCAAACCAAGCTGGGTGGTGATCAGCGCCTGTGAGATGCCCCCGGACATCAGTTTGGGATCGCCGGTTCCAAACAGGGTGATGGACTGAAAGGTTTCGATCATTCCGGTCACTGTACCCAGCAGGCCCAGCAGCGGACTGACGGCGGCGAGCACCGCCACGGTGGGCAGTCCTCTGTTGAGCATGGAGCTTTCTTCGGCGAGCTGCTCATCAAGACGCAGCAGCGTATTGTCTACGCCGTCTTTGTCCTTGCGCGCCGCAATGTCCTCCAGTCGAAACAGCGGGTTCTTGGTTTTCCTGCCTATTCCCTTCATGTGCCTCACTACGCGACGACGGGTAATGGACAAGCCAAGCGCACGTTGCACCACGAGCAGTACACCTATCGCACCGAGTATCAGGATCAGATAACCAATGCTGCCGCCCTGCTGCAGTCGCTCCTTGAGGTCGGGTGACTGCACCATCAGGCTTAGAATGGCGCCTTTGGAAGGGTCAAGCGCCATGGCCTGCACACCGTTTTTGGATGATTCGAGATTGATGGCCATGCGCTGAAAACGCTTGGCGGGTTGACGACTCAGTTCGACGAGCTTGCCGGAATCGGGCAGGTAGCGAAGGAACGCCCCCTCGCTTACCGACGTAAACACACCGGCTCGCGTTACTGCTTGCTGTACTTCATCGCCCTGCGGCTTGATCACAGTCGCATTGAACTTGACCACTTTGCCGGACTCCACGATCTCCGTGAGGATAGTGGTCCACAGTTCTTTAATGTTGTCGATGGACGGCGGCTTCTCACCTTTGCCCAGGTCATA
>CAWUKD010000156.1:0-8249 GCA_963922815.1 uncultured Gammaproteobacteria bacterium | reverse complement strand
CTATTGAAGACTTCCAATCTGATATTCCACCTCATCGTCAGCGATGCCCTCGCTGCGATCAATATAGAGCCTGGTCGGAAAACCAAAGTCGGCGTTGTATTCCACATCGACCTGAGCAAATTCACCGTCGATTCCCTGCTGAATAAGGCCAAAGTATCCATCTATGGTCAGGGTTTCGGCGAGACGAACATCGTCGAGCAGGACGCCGCTGGGCGAGAAAAAAGCCGAGGCCACAGCGTCGTCAACCACGTTAACGACAATATTCTCTTCGGGAACACAAAAACACGATGACGCCACCACAAACGTATACGTTGTGAGGTTGGCGTCGGCCCATTTGGTTTGATTCACATCGAGCGCTTTTTGCCCGGTGAGCGGTACATCCGGCTCATTGACCGGCTCATCATCACTGTTGCATCCCAGCAACAAAAATACGCTCATCATTATCAGCATTGATCTCATTCCGTTCTCCCTTACAGACTGGATATCTCACACTACTAATTTTTATACTGTCAGGACAGAAGGGTCAACCGAAAAGCCCTCCGAACAGGGACTAATTTCGTTGTTTAGTGTTGTTTTTTCGCCACACCCAAGGCGCATCCCGCTCGGCTTCCGGAAGCTGCCAGATTCCGAGGCGCTGCTGCCTGGCGCGTTTCTGCGCCTCCAGCAGCCCCGGATCCCGGGTGTAGCGCTCATAAACCCAGGCCGCGCCCTCGGCAACCAGCTGCTGATTGATGGAAACAGGATCTCCCGCAACATACGCTTCTGCAACAACACGGTCATAGCGATCGCGGTCCTTAACGACCAGCACAACCGATTGCTTGTCCAGCAAACGATGAGCCGCGTCTTTGGATTCACCGGCGTAGGGCTGACGTTTTTCAGGCGCATCAATTCCATACAGGCGGACTTCAATCTCGCTTCCCTTATGCCGGACGACGAGACTGTCTCCATCTTTTACATGTACAACCACAGCGCCTTCCAGAACAGAGCCGGCAATCGTATTGTCCGGGGAGCCTGCTTCGTGCTCGGAGCTGCAGCCTGACTGGGCCAGTGCCGCTGTGATAACAAGAACCCGAAACAGGCGGCAGACCGCTTCACATCGACGCCAGCTCATCGAATCAAAGCCACCCGCGGCTAATGTCTTCGGGAGTATGTGCCGTTGAAATACCGAGAACCCGAATCGCATTAGAACGGCTGCATTAGCACTGTTGCATAATCAGTCAGCCGGTCCATTACGCAGTGCGGTTTCGATATCGTCGGCGCTCATTCCGTAAACGTCATGCGCGACGGCAGGCGAGATGTAACCACGTCGCAAGTCCTGCGCAACGCGCTTCGGATCTCGATCGAGCGGTGAGCCGTATCCCGCGCCGCCAGGAAACGCCATCAGCACACGCCGACCATGAGGTACGAACTGTTTGCCTTTACCCCTCAGAGTGACGCCGTCGTCACGCGCTATTGTTGTAGGCGCGCCATCATGCCCCCCGTGCCGGCCCCGGGCAGGAAAATGCAGGCGATCAAACATCGCGGAAAAATCGAATTCGTGGCCTTCTGTAACACCTACCTCCATGTACTGGCCCAGTCCTCCCCGATACTCGCCGGCGCCGCCGCTGTCCGGACGAAGCTCCTTGCGCCAGATGATGATCGGCCCGGCATGCTCTGTCGCCTCGACCGGCATGGTCATGACGCCAGACGGAAACGCTGTGGCATTCATACCGTCAAGCGCAGGTCGCGCGCCGGACCCGCCTGAATTAAAGGTCAGCACCTCGGCGCGCACCGCATGGTCAGGCGCCTTCTCGTCGGTTCTCGGACGAATAGATACCTGAAAATTGCACAAGGTCCCGGCACCTTCGGCCGGGACGCGTTTGGGCAGCATGCGATCCAGCGCGTCGTAAACGGCATCGGGGACCATGTGGCCGATAACATGCCGCAACGCGACGGGTGCCGGGTGCGGCGCGTTAACAATCGTGTTTTCCGGCGCGGTAATCACAAACGGCGCCAGCGACGCGGCGTTGTTTGGAATCTCCGGCGCTATGGCACATTTAAGGGCGTAGCACGCGTAGGCCTGGGTGTAGACCAGGGGTACGTTGATGCCTTTTGGGTCCAGACCGGAGGAGCCGGCGAAGTCGCAATGTATCGAATCTTCCCGGATCTCAAGACTGACTTTGAGTTCGATCGGCGAATGAAACCCGTCGATCGTCATCGACCCGCTTGCCGACCGGCGCGGCAGCTCGGCAATGCTTTCTATCGTTGCCCGTCGCGAGTTTTCAAGAATAAACTCTGCAATCCCGTCCAGATTGACCAGGCCAAACTCGGCCATCATGTCCACGAGACGCCGATGACCGATCTCGTTACAGGTAGCGAGCGCATGAATGTCACCCACCAGCTGATCAGGCTCACGCACGTTTGCACGCACCAGATTTAGAAACGGCTTATCAACGCGCCCCCGCTCCACCAGCTTCATGATCGGGATATACAAACCTTCTTCATATATCGAAGCCGCATCGGCCCCGAACCCGCGTCCGCCAATATCAACAACGTGTGCTGTACACCCGAAAAACCCGACATGCACACCGTCAAGAAAGGACGGCGTGACCACGGTGATGTCGTGCAGATGTCCGGTCCCCTCCCACGGGTCGTTGGTAATATACACATCGCCTTCGAACAGGTTCTCGCGACCTATCCGGCGAATGAAATGATGAACGGCTTCCGCCATGCAATTGACATGACCGGGCGTTCCGGTAACCGCCTGCGCCAGCATGCGACCCGACGTATCGTAAACGCCGGCTGACAAATCGCCCGCTTCGCGAACCGAAGTGGAGAACGACGTGCGTATGAGCGCCTGCGCCTGCTCTTCAACAACGCTGATCAGGCGATTCCACATGACCTGATTCGACACGGCATTACGGGTATCAGTCACGCGCATCTCCCGCTGCACCACCGGCAAGGGTGATATCGACACAACCGTCGTCATGCTTTATGGCCTGCCGACTCGCTGGAACAACAATGGTGGTCTCGCTCTCTGTGATCATCGCCGGCCCCGCAACAACATGCCCCGGCACAAGCTGTTCACGCGTATGCACGGACGCCGTTACCGTTTTGCCAAGCGCAGAATCAAACATCGTTCTCGTCGACGACACCTGCGCCATGTCACCACGCTGACTGAGCGTTGCGCTTCTGACGGCCTGATCGGGTGTTGTCGCATTCACCGACCACACGGTGATCTCAATATCCATGCCCTCGACGGCACGGCCAAACAGGCGTTCATATTGCTGTTCAAAAAGACGCTGATAGTCGGCCGGATCGGGGTATCTCGCGTCACCCACAGTCAGCGGCACCGGAATCTCCCAGCCCTGCCCTGTGTAGCGCATATACACTTTGAACTCTGACACGATGTCCGCATTGGCATCGCAGCTTCGAACGAACGCGCGCGCCTCTTTTTCAAGCTGCGCCAGAATTTCCACAATCAAGGTTTGATCGAAGTCGGATAGCCGCATGTAAACGCTGCGATTCGCTTCAAAGCTAAACGGCGCCCGAAGAAAACCAATGGCCGATCCGACTCCGGCCCCCTGTGGCACGAGCAATCTCTTCACCCCGAGCTTCTCGCACAGACGGGACGCATGCAAAGGCGCGGCACCTCCGAAGGCAATCATGGTGTACTCGGACAAATCCTGCCCATTCTCAACCGCATGCACGCGCGCCGCATTGGCCATGTTCTCATCAACCACTTCGGCAACACCAAACGCCGCGGTTTCAGCATTCATGTGCAGCTCGTCACCAATCATTGCAGTTATGGCGTCAATCGATTTAGCGGTATCAAGCGTGATGGAACCACCCGCAAAATTATCCGGATCGAGTCTGCCCAAAATCAAATCGGCATCGGTAACCGCCGGCCGGTCTCCACCTCGCCCATAGCATGCGGGCCCCGGTTCAGACCCGGCAGACTCAGGTCCTACCCGTATCTGACGCATGGCGTCGACGTGAGCCAAGGACCCTCCGCCCGCGCCAATCTCGACCATATCGATGACCGGTATCGATATCGGCATGCCCGATCCCTTTTTGAAACGGTAGGTGCGGGCAACTTCAAACACGCGGCTGGTTTTCGGCGTCTGGTCGTTGATCAGACAAATCTTCGCCGTCGTCCCGCCCATATCAAACGAGAGCACCTTGTCCAGCGCATAGCTGGCCGCAATATTCGCGGCGAACACGGCCCCGCCCGCCGGACCCGATTCAACCAGCCGAACCGGATATTCTGCGGCGCTTTCAAGAGAAATAACCCCTCCTCCGGAATGCATAAGAAATACCGTGCCCCGGACTCCACGAGCGCGCAGCTGGTCCGAAAGCCGACTTAAATAGCTTTTCATCAGAGGTTTCACATACGCGTTGGCAATCACCGTATTAAAACGCTCGTACTCTCGCATCTGCGGCGACACGTCGGACGACAGTGATACCATGACGTTAGGCGCTTTTCGCTGCAGCACGTCCCTTACCATCTGCTCATGATCCGCGTTTAAATAGGAATGCAGAAACCCCACGGCGACGCTTTGGTAGCCCTCACTGACAATCGTGTCGATCAGGGTTTCCAGCTCGTCGCGACACACCGGAATAAATATTTCACCACTCGCACCCACGCGTTCGTTGAGTGTGTAGCGCTGTTGTCGCGGCAGCAGCGCCTCCGGGACCACCATGTTCAGATCGTATTGCTCAAACCGGGATTCGGTCCGCATTTCAATGACATCCCGAAATCCCCGGGTAGTAATGAAAGCAGTTTTGGCACCGTTTCGTTCAATCAGGGCGTTTGTGGCGAGCGTGGTGCCATGGATAACCTGCCCGATCCCGTCAGGGGCGATGCCTGCGTTGTCGCAAACCTCGAGCATCCCTTCAATGATCGCGTCTTCGGGCGACGCGTAGGTCGTCAACACTTTGGTCGAGTATTGGCGACCAGACACTTCAAGAACAACGTCGGTGAACGTTCCGCCGATGTCTGCGCCCAGACGGGCGCCGGGCTTATCCACGAGCAAACGCCTTTTCAGGTGCGTTCACACAGGCGGTGTCGTCGACAACAAATCGCGACGGACGACTTCCTGAATGATGTGTGCACCAACGAAAACGACGGCATTCAACCATTTTCAAACCCCAATGTGATTAGATTTCATTATTAATCATGTAAACTCCGTCAACAATAACCAACAAAGGAAACTTCTCCCATGGCGTCTCCATCTTCAGCTCCCAATGCTCAAACCCCTCAGTGGTCTTCTCGATGGGCCTTCACTCTGGCAGCCATCGGCAGCTCAGTTGGACTGGGTAACCTCTGGCGATTTTCTGCCGAAGCCGGAGAAAACGGAGGCGGTGCGTTTATCGCAATCTACTTGCTGTGCGTGGCGTTTATCGGTATTCCCACCATGATGAGTGAGTTTCTTATTGGCCGCGCCGGTCGGGCCGGCAGCGCACTGAACAGTGCGCGCGACCTGGCAGAGCGCAGCGGCGTATCGCGGCTCTGGGCCTCGGGCGTCTGGTCCGGTTTGCTCAGCAGTTTTTTTATCGTGAGCTTCTACTGCGTCGTCGCAGCCTGGGTCATGGCCTATATTCCCCGCTTTCTCACCGGTGCGTTTGACGGTCAGACGCCGATAGAGATTGCCGATCAGTTCAATCAAATGATCGTATCACCCATGCAGCTGCTTGGCTGGTTCCTGTTATTCGCCGGTCTTGCGATCTGGCTGGTATCGCGCGGCGTTAATCGGGGTCTTGAAATGACCTCAAAGATTCTGATGCCCGCCTTTTTCTTTCTGCTGATTGCCCTGAGCATCTTCAGCATGATTTCGGGCTGGAAGTCAGGCGGCACAGCCGCCGCCTACGAATTCATGTTTAGTCCGGACTTCAGCAAGGTAGATGGAGAAGTTGTCGTTCGCGCACTGGGACAGGCGTTTTTCTCAATTGGTCTTGGTATGGCGATCATGGTCACCTACGGCAGCTATCTGCCGCGCTCCATCAGTATTCCCAGATCAGCTATTGTTGTGGCCACCTGCGATACGCTCGTAGCACTCGCCGCCGGCCTCGCAATATTCCCGATCGTTTTCCAGTATGGCCTTGATTTCAGCGCTGGCGCCGGCCTGTTCTTCCAGACGCTGCCCACCGCACTGGTCGCCACTCCGGGCGGCAACCTGATTGGCGCAGCGTTTTTCTGCATGGCCTTTTTTGCGGCTCTGACGACCGCCGTGTCGCTACTGGAACCGACGGCTGAACACCTCAGCGAACAGTTCAATATGAGCAAGCCTAAAGCTGCCCTTATTTGCGGCGCCGGCGTCATCGCCCTGGGCTTTGGCAGTCTGTACAGTCTGGAGTTTATGGATTTTCTGGACACCGGCCTGACCGCACCGATCATGCTGCCGTTCTCGGCATTGGTAATCGTGCTGTTTGTCGGCTGGCGACTGGACGCGGCCATTCTCAGCGATCAGCTGGATGAGAAAGACCAGAAGCTGGCCGGATTCCTGCTTATTCTGGTGAAATACCTGGCGCCAATCATGATCAGCATCATCATGGTGTTCGGCATTATCGAGCGCTACTTCCTGTAACGCTTCAAAGCATCCATTGCACTGTCGGGCGGTGACGTTAAGCTAACGCTCCGCCCGATGTGCGAACGTCATCAAACCGGCCGGGCAACAGATTGCCGGGCCGATCGAGTCTGGTGATTTTTCAAATTTACCGCGGGATGGAGAATCAGACCGGAAGGAACCGGTTCTGGCCGCCGGGGCGATAAGACAGTGCTTATCAATACCCCGGCGTTGCGCGCCGGATGCGCGCCTTGTCATATGGCGCGATTACAGACGTTCGAACTCTTCCTTAAGATCGTAATTCTTATCGGTAATGATTTTTTCAAGCACAGCAACTCGCTCTTCGAGCTTTTCCAGTCGCTCAAGCGTAACGCCTTTGCCGCCGCCAAGCCCCAGGCCCAGCGGATCTTCACCTTCGCCCATTCCCAGCCAGTCCGGGAGATCATCTTTTCTGCGATCCATGTACTTGGTCACTATCGAAGCGACAGCGCCGATCAGCACAATAAGGACAACCATTTCAAATACGTGCATTACAACTCCTTAGTGTATGCCAGTGATAGACAAGTGATGCAGTTAACTGCGAGGCGTGTCGCTGTCTCGTAACTCATCGAACTCGCGATCGAGATCAAAGCGGGTAGAGGTTACGTAGCGCTCCATTTTCTGCAAACGGCTATCAATATTTTTAAAGCGGTAGCTTACCTTGGAAAAGGTTTCTTCCGGCGATTTTCGAATTGAGCGCACAAAGCGTTCCTCTACGGGATCGTTGTACGCGTTCTCCGGCATAGGTTGTAGCATCAGTGCCGCCGCAACGTAGGCGAACAAGCCCAGGGGCATCGTCATCAGAATGGCGATCAGCCCTAGAATTCGCGTGGCACAGACCGAGAAATTCATGTAGTCGGCAATTCCGGAGAACACGCCCGCCAGACGGCGGTTTCGCGTATTCCGGTATAATCGACGCGGACGAAATTCTTCGTGGTCATACATTCAATTATCCTCGGCTCGATGGGTAACGTGAGTAGTGGTAATCATGACCACAGTCACGGCGACTTGCAGAGCGCCAGAAACTCCGTTCCCGGCGGCTGTCCAGATGCAGCGGGCGGTCGCGCAGCAAAAAACCTGCTACGAAATAGGCCAGCAGCGTGGCGCCAGTAAAAATCAGTAATGAGACAAACGCGATAATCCGAACGCCGGTGCGGCTGAGATCCAGTCGATGCGCCAGTCCTGCGCAAACGCCCATCACAATTCCGTTCTCACTATCTCGATACAACATGTGTGCTCTCCAGGCTTCTATGTGTGCTTGCGCCAATCGGCGGAAGTTTTGTCCAAAATGGTTTCAAGCGTGTTAATGCGGCTTTCCATTCGCTGTGCATTTTCCCAAAGGTCCTCGAGCATGCGCTCATCTTCCGTGGACAGTCCTTTGGTTTCTTTCCATTTGGTAATGTAATGAAACGTAATCAGAATCGGGAGAATGACGGAGACAAATATGACTCCAATAACTCCTGCGTACTCTGCGAACATGTGCTTCTCCAGTGTTTACCAGGGCAACCAGTGACGGCGATTATTCGCCGCCACTGATCTTGGCTTTGAGTGCAGCAAGTTCAGCTTCTACACTCTCGGCGTTCTCCAGCGATGTAAACTCGCGGTCGAGATCTTTCTTGAGGCCCATGTCATAGGCTTCGATACGACCTTCCATGCCTTCCATCT
>CAWUKD010000155.1:0-8251 GCA_963922815.1 uncultured Gammaproteobacteria bacterium | reverse complement strand
TGGTGTCCAGCTCGCACCGAAGATTTCGGCACAGTCAACGTTGGTCTGGCTGGCAGCATTGCATCCCAATGTAGGTGTGGCCTGCGATGCAGCGGTCAGCGCCATTGCGCCTATTAGTGTTACAATTTTAATCAGTCGAGAGGTCATGATGTCAGATCCTGTCAGTGTGTCTGTCTGTTTCATGCAACGCAGTTAAATGACTCTCCGTCACTGCGTGCAAAGTGCTTCAGCATCCCGCTTCAACGCATTTACACTCATTACCCCCCAAAGGCAGCTAACATAAAGCAAGACTCATGCCATGTTATGTAACCCTTTGTTTTTAATCGAACAAGTCGATACACACTTTGTAACATATTGATTCACTGTAAGAATGCCTGACTACATGTGACGTAATGTTAACCACCTGTCACCACAATGCACTGATTTTGGAAGGTAAATCGAGCTGGGCGATCGCTTCACCGACCGGCCCTCTGGACTGGGCTTCTCCAAAAAAACGCCGCTCACAGGTGGCCAGAACGGGCGCCGTCATGAAACGGCTTTGGGCGCCATACACGTGCTTTGCCCCATGTCGCTGCTGCTGCGGCACGTAAAACTTCATCGGCACGATCAAATGCAAATGATCTTTAGCACGCGTTGCCGCCACATAAAGCAGACGACGCTCCTCTTCGATCAGCTGGTCGTCCCCTGTTGAAAATTCGGACGGAAAGCTGCCATCGACAACATTCAGAAGGAACACGCTGTTCCATTCCTGGCCTTTGGCCGAGTGCACCGTGGACAGAATCAGATAGTCCTCATCCTTTAAAGGGTCTCCCGCCTGATTGCCGCTGGCGACCGGAGGGTCCAGCGTAAGATCGGCAAGAAAATGTTCCGCATCGGTCGACCGGGACGCCATCATTTGCAGCTGCTGCACGTCCTGCCAGCGAACGTGGGAATCGTCAAAGTTTCGTTCAAGGTGAGGACGGTACCATTGGGCCATTTCATTAAGCACGGTATCGACCGACTCATCGGGAGAGGTGCTTCGACGCATAAGCGCAACCAATCGCAACCAGTCAGGCATCAGATGCTTGGCCAGTTCAAAGCCGCTCAACGCCACAAAAGAGTAGTCATTCAGTACAAAGTAATGCCAGGCCTTATTCGCCAGCGTAGGACCAATGCCGCTAATCAGCTGCATATTGCGAAATGCGGCCAACTGATCTTTAGGATTAACGCTCCAGCGAAGCAGGCACAACAAGTCCTTGATATGAGCCGCTTCAAGAAACTTGAGTCCGCCGTATTTCACGTACGGAATATTACGTCGCGACAGCTCGACTTCAAGCAGATCGCTGTGATGGGAATTTCGAAACAACACGGCCTGCTGCCTGAGCATTAGCCCATTCTCGCGCTGGCGCAGCACGTGTTCGGCCACGTATTGAGCCTGGCAGGCATCGTCTTCAACGGTGACATAGGACGGCGACTCACCCTCTGTGCGTGCGGACAACAACGACCGGCGTCTGGCACCAGGGTCTTCGCTCATCAGGACATTGGCAAAATCCAGAATGGGCTGGTGCGACCGATAATTTTGCTCCAGATCGATAACCTCAACCGGACGCTCATACTGTTCGGAAAACTCCCTGATATTGGTCACATCGGCGGCGCGGAAGCTATAGATCGACTGCGCGTCATCCCCAACGACGGTTACCCCTTCACCATCGGGCTTGAGCCTTTTTAAAATTGCAGCCTGCAGGACATTGGTGTCCTGATATTCGTCCACCAGCACGTGCGAAAACCGGTCGCCGATTTGTTTCGCAAGCCACGATTCCTGCATCATGTAGTACCAGTACAAGAGCAAATCATCGTAATCGAGGGACAGCGTTTCCTGCTTGAGCTGAACGTAGCGCTTGAACAGGCGGCTGAGTTCATCCTGCCAGCCGTCACACCAGGGATAGTCGGCCAACACCGCGTCGTTCAAAGTCTGCTGCCGATTGGTGCACACCGAGTAGATCTCAAGACACGCTGCTTTACGCGGAAAACGCTTGTCGATCGAAGACAGCTTGAGCTCCTGTCGACAAACATCCATAAGGTCCGCTGCATCACCCCGGTCGAGAATTGAGAACTCTCTTTGCAGCCCGATGTGCGTGGCGTACATTCTTAGCAGCTTGTGAGCAATGCTGTGATAGGTACCCGCCCACGGAAACCGGTGCTGAATCCCGGCATCCTGCTGCTGGTTTAGCACGTGAACCGCACGACGCGTCATCTCCCGAGCCGCCCGCCGGCTAAAGGTCATCAGCAATATGCCCGTCGGAGCTACCCCGGCCTCGAGCAAATGAGCGACCCGGTGAGCAATGGTGGTGGTCTTGCCCGTTCCAGCACCCGCCATCACCAGCAGCGGACCCGCGGTGGCCGACGGCTCTGACGTGCTTACGCCAAATTGCGCGGCTCGCTTTTGCTGCGTATTCAGGGAAAATTCCGTGGCTGGTGAATCTGTCGACATGACAAAACTATATCGGATGACTGTATACTTATCCAGTACTCTAATCAGTAGTGAATACGCGCACGCAGTGTCATAATCGGGCGGCGCGGGTACAAAGCGCCACACTAATAACACGCAGGTAAACATGCGAACATTGGGTTTATTGGGTCTATTCGCCCTGGTCTTTGGCGGCCTCTTCTATGCGCTGGTGCAAACAGCCCCGACCCCGACCGCTTCTCAAGGCCCCGCCCAACCGACACTGTATACACCCGACACCTCGTCTCCAACCGCCACCGAGCCGTCTTCGCCTGATTTGGCGCTGAAACTCGACCGCTCTCTTGGCACCCCGCCCGACCCCTTGGCGGTCGACCGCGCGCAACCATCAGCGTCATGGTTTTCGAACATCGATGGTGGTCAGCTCCGGCAGCTCGCCATTCTCCTTGCCGCCGTTGCGCTGGGCGTGCTCGGTTTACGGTCTTTACAGCCGTCCCGGACCCCGCAGCACATCGCCTCGGCAGACACACCGGTCGAAGTTCGCCAGCCACCCGCTCTTACCAGCAGCGCCGACGCGGACGAACTGGTCAAAGTAAAAAGAGAGCTGCACGAGACCCGGCAGCTGCTTGATACGGATACGTCCGCTCACGTCGACGAAGTCAACGCGTTGAGCGAACAGCTGCAAAGCCGCGAGCTGGAACTCAATGAGTCGAGAGAACGCCTGACCCTGCTTGAGCAGACCATTGACGAACTCCGAGAAGAACTCACGCAGGGCGAACTGCGCTACGACGCGCTGAGTCGAACCCAGGAAGAGCAGCTTGTTCGCTATGAAGACGAAAAAGCCGAGCATCAACAGGCCTTATCCGAACAGCTTTACGCGTCGAATCAATCCATCGATTCGCTGACCGCGCAAGCTGATCAGTGGCGCAACCAGTTTGAAGAGGCACAAACCACTGGCCTCCGGCAGCAGCAACAGCTCGAAGCCGCTCACAGCAGCATTGAAGATCTTGAAAAGCGGTTAAGTTCAGCGCAGGGCGATCTTGACGCTGGCAATCAGATCATCACAGAGCTCGAACAATCCCGCTCAAAGCTCGTTGAACAGGTCGCGCACCTCGAGGAACAGGTTGCGCTTGGCACACAGCACAAACAGCAGCTTGACGCGCTCGACCTGCGGCACGAAGAGCTCGGTGAAACCAATCGCTCGCTGACCGACCAGCTGGCTGCACTGGCCCGGGAATTCGACAGCGTACAGGAGCGCGCCCGGTCAGCCGATGATCTGGAGCAAGAGCGCGATGCTCTGCGCCAGGATCTTGAAAAAGTCTCGACCGCACGCGACGAGTACGTATCCGAGCTCGGCGAATTGCACACGCTGTTCAATCAGGCCCAGGCGCGTGCTTCGGAGGCAGACTCGCTTGAAGAAGACCTTGGCCAGATTACGCTTGATCTGAACACCGTAGCGCGTGAGCGCGACGCGGCCGAAGAGAAAGCACACGACGTAACGACTGAGAATCGCTCACTCACACAGAAACTGGAGGAAGCCGGCCAGCACATTGCCGAACTCGAGGAACAGGCCAGTGCAACCCGTGATGACCTGCAGAATCGTCAGGCAGAGCTCGAACACACGTTTACGCAATTAGCCGAGACCCGAAGCAATTTCGATCGCGAACAGCAAACGCTGAAAACCGTGCAGGAACAGTACGACTCCCTTGCCCGAAACGAAAAGTCGTTACGCGAGGAGTACCAGCAGCAGACGGATGAAAATACGGAGCTACGGGAACAGAATACGGCACTGACCGAAAGCGTCGAACTGTTACGCGAAGACCTCGCCGACATGGTGCACAAGATTGGCGAGAAAAATAAACAGATTCACAGCTGGCAGGAACAGCTCGCTGATGAAAAGCGCCAGGTCATTGCACAGAATGTCGAAATTGAAGATTTACTCTCTACCATTGAGGAAGAGCATCAGAAAATCACGGGGCTTGGTGAGCAACTGAAAGCCGCCGAGGAAGTAGAAAAGCGCCTGGCAACCTGGGACAACAGCCTGCAAACCTACCGCGATGATTTGTCCAGTAAAAACCGCCTGATCGACATGCTGCGAGACAGTGTCAGCGAGTATCAGTCCCGCACCGCCAGCTTCAAACAGGAAATTCAGTCTCTCGAAGAGCAGCTGGCCAGGCACGAAAACTTGCAGAGTGAACTGAACCAGGCCCGGGAAGAATTCGCCGAACTCGAAACCCTAATTACTGCGCAGCAAGTTCAGATAGACGCGTTGACCGAACACAGTCAGCACCAGCACCGCGCGATCGATGATCAGCACGGCGCGCTGCAGACACTTGAGGCAGACCGACAGCGGTGGCAGGAAGAGCTTGCACTGAAATCAAACACGATAGAAGAGCTGGAAGCCGAACTGCTGGATGTGCATGACGTATTTCTGTCGATGGAACAGCTGGTCGACCAGGCGTTAGCCGAGCGCGGCGCCGCTGAGGATTCCGCATCAGGTGAGCTCTCTCACGCGGATTCGCCCGACGGCTCGACCGAATTGAAACTGGCTGCCCTGCTACGCAAGGGCGCTGCGGTGGTCAGCATTCTGGAACAGTCAGACGCGAGCAACAGCGAGCTGTCTGCCGAACAGCAGGCGCTCAAGAGCCAGATTGCGGAACTTAATACTACAGGCGAACGACGATCGGCAGATTTTGACCAGCAGCAGCGCCATATGCAGGAACAGCTTGACGCCGCGTCCAGTCAGCAGCAGGAACTGCTCGGCGAACTGGAGGAACTGCGCGCAGCCCGCGCCAGTTTATCGGCGCTGGCCGAGGACCGCGAAGCACAGCTTGCGCAGGAACGCGAGTCTCACGAAGCGGGTCACAAAGAACTGCGTGACGCACACGATCTGCTTCTGGCTGAGGTTGAGGAACGCACGAATGAACTTGAAGCGCTGCGTCTCGCCCACCAGACCAACATTGGCGAGCTTGAAAAGCGCCATACGGAAAGCCTCGATCAGCTCGCGCTTGATCACGCTGCGCGCATAGACGACATCGAAAGCGCGCATACGAACAGCGTTGCGCAACTTAACGCCGCGCACCTCGAGTCGCTGTCACAGGTCGATGCCGAACGATCCTCGGAACGGGAACAACTTGCTGAAGAACACGCTTCGAAGCTCTCCGAAACGATTGAAGAATATTCCATTGCGACAACCGTCATGGAAGAACAGCATGACGTAGAAAGAAAACGCCTTCAGGATGAATTTCAGGAACAGTTTGGCCGGCTCGAAGAGGAACTCAACGCCCAGCGTGAAGCGCATCAGGTGGAGCGGGACCGTCATACGGCGGCACTCGAATCTCTTCAGGGCGAGCTGCAATCCCAATCACAGGTCAGCGAACAGAACCAGCAGGAACAACGCCGGCAGCTCGATACTCTGCAGAGTCAGCTGGATGACGCCAGTCAGCAGCTCGCGGCTCAATCGAGCGAACTCGGCAAGATTAAGAATGAACTGGAGTCATCGCATATCGAGCTCGAAGCGGCCCGGCAAAAGATTACGGACGCCGAGGAAGCGTGGCTCGAAACAGATACCGAGCTTCAGACCGCGCAGGCCGCCCGAAAGAACGCCGAGGATGAGCTGCGTGAACGTGAGGCACAGCTGGCCGACGCCGAATCAGCAAGACAACAGGATGAACAGTCACTGAAACAGGCCAGGCTCGATGTAGAAGAACAACAGCGTGAACTTGAGGAAACCAGACGCGCACTTGAGCACATCAGATCCGAGCGCGATGCGAACCGGCAATATCATAACGACGCGTTGGCCGAACTCGCCGAACAGCAGCAGCATTACGCCGCGATTGAACAGTCATTGAATACGGCTCTGCGCGAACAGCAAAAAGCCAACCAGCGTCTGCGAACGGAACTTTCGGAACAGCGAACCAAGCTACCCGTCGACAGTAACGTTCCGGTACTCACCCAAAAAGTATCGGAAGGCAAGTCGTCGCAGAACATTCCAACGCTGGGTCAACCGCTGTCCGGAACCGGTACGTCTGCGAGTACCGCTATCCCGGTGCTGAAGCAACCTGTAAAACCAGGCAAGTCCTGAGCGTTTAATTCGTTTTCGCATGTCCGGTGCGAACAGGCTTCGAGCACAGCGGCGCTCGTGGACTTTCATCGGTTCTGGGATACCGACTCAGGAAGCGTCGTGTGACTCCGCACTGCCAACACAATCCGCGGTAACGTCGGTCGGATCGAGGAAACGCCTGGTGCAATCAGACCTGCAGGCCGCGCCGCAAACGGGCGGTGAGCAGAAGCAGCAAATTGTGATAGACCGTCTTTGCAACCCGGTAGTCTGCGAGCATCGTAGCCTCAAAGGCCATGCGTGGAATCTGCACCGCCTGCGATCGCTCCGCCGCCACGACAGAGGCCGAAGCCGGCTTGCTGTCAATGAGCGAGTACTCACCAAAGCAGTGCCCTTTGGTAAACGTGTCAAGCTCCATCAGGTCATCTGCCGTTGTCGCTGGATGAACTACGGAGTTCTCCGGGCGCAACACCATGAATCGGCCCGCCGTTACGATATAAAGCGCGGCGGAATAGCGATCTTTGACGATCACCTCATCCATGGGTTTGAAATTCATAATGCGGATGTTTTGCAGCAGCGGGCGCAAATCAGACGCTGACAGATTGGAAAACACCTGACTTTGAACGAGCCAGTCGACAACCTGGTTTTCGGTAATTTCTCGCGACTCGTCGCGTAACGGTAAACTCATAGCATCAACTTTGGACATGTAGAAATTCCTGCAATTCGTCGGTTCCCGGGACACCGGGACCGACCGCCAAACGATACCCCTGTTATCGGCCGTTGTATAGCAAACTGGAGGGCGTTCAGATTATTCAAACGTCGCCAGAACGAGCTGACGCTGTCGTTCAGAAAAGCGGATGATCAATTCTTCTCCCGCTGCCACGTCGTTCTCGACGATATGTGAAATGAGCTCATTGATGAAGTTGGCCAACCCCTTCATTTCCTGCTTGCCAATGGCCAGGGCGCGATAATAAGCGCGGCTGAAGCTGGGCTGCAAATCGACCACCGCCGCTGTCAGGTACGTGTTGTTGACCAGATCGCAGGCGGCACGCTGAAACTCAAACGATCCGGCGATCACGCCCAGGGTATCCCCTTCACCGGCGGCCTCTGACAACCCGCTGAGCAAACTGGAAAAGCGCCCGAGATCCTCAGGTTTCCAGCACTCGCTGATTTTTCGCACCAACAGCAACAGAAGCGCGTTCTGCAGATCGTAGAGCGCATTGACATCATCAACGCCAAAATCACTGACTCGAGCCCCTTTTCGGGGCAACAACTCCACCAGGTGGCGACGCGAGAGCAGCCTCATAGACTCACGGACCGGGCCGCGACTTACGCCAAGTTCGCGCGTGATGTGCGCTTCGGCGATTCGCTCACCGGGTCGCAGTTCACCGCTAACTATCTGTTTTTGTACGTGATCGGCGATCTGATCGGCCAAACCCGGCGACGGCTCAAACGTCGCTGCTTGCGAGACTTCGTTGATCATGATTAAATTGTCCTACAATCCTACTTGTTGACAAACTACATTCATACAGCGAGCCCGCCATGAGCCACACCGCCCACATTATCAAAGATCCTTTAAAATTGAATCTAAAACGCTTTGGATTCGTGCTCTTCCTTGTTCCGGTCATCTTACCGTTTTGCGCCTACCTGATGTGGCACGCCGCCTCCTCAAGCGTCGCATTACCCGCGCTACTGAAATCAGCCGACCTGTACGCCTTTATGCCGCTGGTTGTGCTGTACCTGCTGAT
>CAWUKD010000154.1:0-8252 GCA_963922815.1 uncultured Gammaproteobacteria bacterium | reverse complement strand
TGTGTCGTGTCGTTAGCAGCGGCAGCGGTGGCGGCGGTCACACCGGTTTTGGCATCGTGACGCTGGCTTCCCTGTTTCCTGTACTCGCCGTTTTGTTGCTGGCGTTTGTACACTACGTGAAAGACGACTACTACGGCGCTTCCAACTATAGAGGCGAGACCATAACCGTTGAAGTTGAAGACGTTACTGCCACGACGGCACCAGCGCGAGATCATCCGCCGATGTCGGAAGAAGAATATCGAACCTATCTGGATACCCGCGTTGTTCCTCCGGGCTATCGGGTACAGTTTGCCGGCGGTGAGCCCGAATTTGTAGACGGTGACGTCGTACTGACTGTTCCTCAGGTGATTATCAGCAAAGAAGCCAAACGCCGTATCGATCTGGTCAGTGAGAAGAACTGGGACGACACGCTCGCATTTGGTAATCAATCGCGACAGGCGATGATGGATGCGATTCGCGCCATCATTCCTCTGTGTTTGTTTCTGTATATCGTTTTACGCATAGTGCTCCGTCAGGACCTGGGTCGGGATTCCGACGTGGGCATTGGCGTTACCTTTGCGCTGGGAGGCATGGCCCTTTTTGGTTTGGGCATAGGCCTTGGGCTGACGCCACTCGGCGGGCAGCTGGGCAGTAACGTGCCGCTGACTTTTGCCAGCATCGTACCCTGGGGTGGCGACTATCTTGAACAAGCCATGTTTACCGAACACTTTGGCAAGTTTATCGCCGTGGGGTTCGCCTTCTTCCTGGGCTACGGCGCTACGCTGGCCGAACCCGCTCTTAATGCACTGGGTGATACGGTACAACGCATTACCGTAGGTGCCTTTCGCAAGAAGCTGCTGATGCAAACAGTGGCCGTCGGCGTCGGTATCGGGATTGCCGCCGGTGTGGTCAAAATTGCCTATGGGATTCCATTGATCGCCATGCTGGCACCCGGATACGTTGTCGTACTGATACTCACGTTTATTTCTCCGCACCACTTCGTGAACTTCAGCTGGGACAGTGCGGGTGTAACTACCGGTCCCATTACCGTACCCCTGGTTCTGGCCATGGGTCTGGGCATCGGAGCAAACGTGCCTGGTGTATCCGATGGCTTCGGTATTCTTGCCCTGGCATCCGTAGGCCCGATTCTCACGGTTCTCACGGTCGGTCTTTACACCCAACGGCAGACGCGTCTTGAGAATGAACGGGAAACCGACGTAGCCGTCGGTACAGAAAATACAGAGGTGGTTGCATAATGTCTGAATACGAATCGACTTTTTCGACCGTCACGGCTTTGTTGCCGAGTAATCGCTCCGGCGCTGTCATTGACGACATCATCGCGCAGCACGGAGCCAGCGCTCTGGTGTGGCGTGCCCGTGGCACGGTGCTTCAGGATCAGTGGTGGCAACGGTGGATGCCGCCGATTAGCCCGGCCAAAACCATGCTGCAGGTGCTGGTGCCTGACCGCGATGTGGCGTGCGTCATTGATCGGGTAGTTACCAAAGGTCGTCTGCATCAGCAGGCCACGGGTGCGGTATTCAGTATGCCGTGTGACAACGTGTATTTTGGATCGCAGTACCATCACTGGCCCGAGCCGGAACCAGGTTCGGAACCAGCGGCCGCGTTCGCGGGCGAGAAGAAACTGGGCATTATCTACTGCATGGTGAGTCAGAGTCGCAGTGACCGGGTATGTCGCGCGGCGATTAACGCAGGCGCGCACGGCCCCATCGTGCACTACTGTGAGGGTCGCGGACTCCGCGATCGTCTTGGCTGGCTGCGCATTACCAAAGAAGACAATCAGGAAGTGTTGATTGTTCTTGCGGAGGAGCAGCATGTCGACAATGTGTTCGAAGCCATTGCAGCTGCCGGCGAGTTTCATCGTCCGGGTAACGGCCTGATGTACCGAATGCCGGTCGACCACGGCATGGTGAATTTGCCGAGCCGTATTTCGGCACGTAACTACGACGCCAACATGCAGCAGATCATTCGCGCGATCGACCATCTGTCCGGTCATTCGCACTGGCGCGACAGCGGCCACGCAGACGCAGCGGCCGAAGGTAAGTCAGGCTCGAAATTAATAACAGCAGCAGACGACAGTGCTCTTCGTGACCAGGTTCGCGTATCGGCAATTGTCCGTCGCGGAGAGGCCGATGCGTTTTCGGATATGGTTCTTGAGGCCGGTGCACCCGGACTGACCGTGGTACAAACCTCGTTCTCTGCGGCAGAAGAAGGCTGTCAGATTGCGGGCGCCCGGGTTAACGATGAGTACGCGCTCTATCGCTGTATTTTGCGCCCCGATGTGGCCAGGCATGTGCAGGGCGTTATTCGGGAAACGGCCGAGAGCCGAGGCATTAACGATTTGTGTGTCTACACCAACCCGGTTCCCGTCGTGGCGAGATACGTGCCGGGTGGCACAGATTATCGGGCCCCCACGGGATCGCTATTGCCTGCGCCTCCACAAGAAGCTGTGCAAGAAGTGTAGCGAGCCGGGGAGCGCCGATGGTGTTTCTCCGGCTGTCCTTTCTGTTTAGCGCTCGCTGCCAAATCTGAACTGAAATCCGGCAGAGAATACGTTGCTGCTGGTGTCCTCAAGCTCATAGCGCGTCCAGTCACCGGTGATTGAGAACGCGTCATTCACGTGGTAACTGAGTCCCACGCCAAAGTACGGGTTGGTGTCGCCAGGGTCCGCCTGACTGACGTCGTTGATCTGTGCTTCTCCGTCCCAGAAAAATGCCCCGAGGCGCCCAGTGGTGGCGACTTTGGGCGATATTGGGAACTGGCCCTGCACGCCGAAGACAAAGCCATCTGCGCTGAGCCTCGCGTCGCTTGATACGCCGTTAATGGCAAACGTCTCCTCAAAGTCGCCAAAGTTCTGGTAGCCGGCTTCCAGGGCAAAATACTCGTTAATCTGCCAGCCCCCGACGATTCTGAACGCCGTCGTGTCATCGTCGACGTTTAAACCGTCAAAGTCCTCGTTCAGGCTGGCGGTTCCGATAGCGGCGCCAGCGTAAAATCCTTCTGAGGCACTGATCCGGGTAGTAGCTGTCAGAGCCAGTAACAGTAGTACTGACGTGGTCATTTTGCGTGAGTTCATCGTTGTCTCCAGGTAGGTTTTCGAAGGGTGATGGCACGCAATGTAAGAGGTTTTCCGCTAAACTTGCTGAAGGCTCGATGAAGAATCATGAAGAGTCACTGAAGCTATTATTATTTCAATTATTTCAAATAGATAAAGCCTCGCCGGGGATGAATTTCAAGCGTGAATGAGACGGTATCCATCCCAGAACACACCCTTTTCCGGTTACTGGATCTGGAGATTGACCTGGGTCGCCAGACGCTGAAGCGCGGGGATGAGCCGATTCCGCTACCGAATCTGTCATTCCGGCTGCTGGCGTCACTGGTTCGTCATGCACCCGACACTCTCTCCAAGGACGAGTTGGTCAGGGAAGTGTGGGGCGAAGTGGTGGTGGGTGACGAGACGCTGTCCCAGCGAGTGCGGCTGTTGCGCCAGGCGCTGGGCGAGGACGGACAGGATCCGAGATACATCAGCTCTGTGCGCGGTCGCGGCTATCGCCTGTTGTGTGACATTGAACCCGTTCAGGAACGGTCCCACGGCCCGGCTCAATCGTCGCATCCAACAGCATCGCAAACGACCCATGGATCAACCCGTCGATTGACCTGGCTGGCCGCCGCTCTGGCCGTTGCCGGTCTGTTGATGTGGGGGATCTGGTCAATGGTCTCCCACAATCCCGGTGCTCCGGCAGCGGCGGACATCAACTCAATCGCCGTTTTGCCCTTTGTCGACATGAGCCCGGCCGGTGATCATGGCTATTTTGCCGATGGCATGCAGGAAGAGTTGCTCAACAGACTGGTGCAACTGGACAGGCTTAAGGTTGCGTCGCGAACGTCGGTCGAAGCGTACCGCTCCACCGACAAGTCCTTGCCGGAAATTGCGCAGGAACTGGGTGTGAGCGCCGTCATCGAAAGCAGTGTAAGAATTGCGGATGACCGTGTTCGTATCACAGTACAGCTGATTGACGGTGCGACAGATCGCCACCTGTGGTCTGACGTTTACGATCGCGAACTGTCGGTCGAAAACGTGTTTTCCATTCAGGAGGAAGTGGCCGAGCAGATTGGCAAGGCACTGGCGCTTGAATATCCGGGCGATGGGGCGCCGGCACCCGTACTGTTGCCGACGACCAGCATCGAGGCGTACAACGCCTACCTGTTAGGTCGTGCGCATACGTTTGCCCAGACGCCGGAAGATCTCGATCGCGCGATAGCATTTCTGAGAGAAGCGGTCGACATCGATCCGGAGTTTGCAGAGGCCTGGGCAACGCTAGGCTGGGCCTACAGTTTTGGCGGAACGCTCTATGGTCGTCAGCCGCCGCGCGATGTGTATCCAGAAGCCAAGCAGGCTGTCATGCGGGCGCTGGCGATAAACAATGAGCTCAGCGACGCGCGTTCACTCTACGCCGACATTCTGTCGTGGTACGACTGGGACTTTGAAGCGGCTGAAAGGGAGTACGTCAAAACGCAGGCGCTGGACCCGGGTAACGTGCTGGGTTACGTGTTGTTTTTGTCTACCCAGCTACGGCATGAAGAAGCTATTGCGTTGATTGAAGAAACTATCGAACGATATCCGGACAGTGCCTATGTGCATATCAATGCCGCCTGGACGTTTCTGAGAGCTCGTGACTATGAGCGTGCCATTATTGAAGCCGAATTGGCGCCGCTACATACAGATGCCCGCGCCGTGTTGGGTTTTGCCTATCTGCGAATGGGGGACACAGGCCGGGCCATTGAAGAGTTTGAGACGGACTTGCGTCTCAATGGGCGCCGCCCGCGGCAGCTGGCGTCGCTGGCTTCGGCCTATTTCGAAAGCGGGAGGCAGCAGGAAGCGCGTCAGCTGTTTCAAGAACTCACAGCGATTGCCGACACCGGGTACGTATCCCCCGAGATCGTGGCCGAAGTGCACTTCGCCGCCGGTGAGATCGACGCGGCGTTTGACGTTCTGGAGCAAGTGATTGAGGTTCGCTCCAGAGGGGCGATATTTTTACAAACTGATCCGCGCCTCGATGAGTTTCGCGACGACCCAAGGTACCTGGCACTGATAGACGCAGTGGGGTTTTAGGCACCTGACCTTTTCAGGCGGGTTGTATCCAGCTGTAATGCCCGAACCGGCTGTTTTTGCCTCGACGCGGCCCGTACCCGTCCTTGCATCGCGTGTTGTTATTGCTGTTGAAGTCGGTAGGGTAAACAAATTGGTTGATATGGGATGACGACTTGCCTGTGACTGCATCACAACTGGTCCTTGCGGCGGAGGCCGCAGGAGAGATCCTTGTTTGCGACGAGGGCCTGAGCGTCTGGGGTGGTGTTGATCCTGGAACAAGTGCAATTCGGGATGCGCTGCATCCGCAATTTGGTGAACGACTTGCCGGCCGCATTGTGATGATGCCGGGTAGTCGTGGTTCCTGCACCGGCAGCGGCGTACTGCTGGGCCTGGCGCTTAATGGACTGGCTCCTGCCGCACTGGTGTTTCGCGAAGCAGAAAGTGTGCTCACGCTAGGCGCGCTGATTGCCGACAAAATGTTCGGCCACAAAATTGCCGTGCTGCGACTGTCCGACGCCGACTATGTTGCCTTGTCGCAGCAGTCGCGGGCGGTGGTGCATCCGGATCATGTAGTGGCGGGATCCTTAAATCTTTCTCTTGGGTCACTGGATGCCGGTCAGCTGATACTGAATGAATCCGACCGGCATATGCTGGCCGGGGACGAGGGTCAGGCGGTCCAGCTTGCGATGGAGGTTATCGTGGCGATGGCCGTCGTGCAGCGAGCCGACCGGCTCATCAGTGTCAGCCGGGTGCACATCGATGGATGCATCTATGCGGATCCCGCCTGCCTGAAGTTTGCCAAACAAATGGAAGCTATGGGTGCCCGCGTGCGCGTACCCACAACCCTGAATGCCATCTCGGTTGATCATGCGAACTGGCGCTCTCAGGGCGTTGATGAGGCGTTCGGCGCGCCGGCCAGCCAGCTCGCAGACAGCTATGTTGCCATGGGTGCGCAACCAAGCTTTACCTGCGCTCCTTATCTTCTCGACAATGCACCGGAGCAGGGCGAGAGCGTTGCCTGGGCCGAGTCGAACGCGGTGATTTACGCTAACAGCGTGTTGGGCGCCCGTACCACCAAGCACCCTGATTTTCTGGATATGTGTATCGCCATTACCGGACGGGCGCCAAGGTCTGGCGTGTATTCTTCGGCGAACCGGGCACCGGACTGTATCGTTACGGTTACGCGTCCTGACAGCGCCGATGACGCGTTTTGGCCGATGCTGGGCTGGCTGCTGGGCGAAGCGGCGCCGGATCGCATTCCGTTGCTGCGTGGCCTGGAGCACACGTCGCCGAGTGAGGATGACTTAAAAGCGCTGTGCGCGGCCTTTGGCACAACGTCGGCTTCGCCCATGCTGCACATTGCAGGCATCACACCAGAGGCGGATCGAGTGCACGCACAAAACGTCGAGCAACTGCGCATTGGCTCCGAAGATTTTGCCAGAGTGTGGCAACAGTTTAATCAGGGCGGGCAGGCTATTGATCTGGTTGCATTGGGAAGCCCCCATTTTTCCGCGACCGAAAGCCGGGCCTTTCTTCAGGCCCTGAACGGCCGGAAGGTGAACGATGCCGTGACGGCGCTGATAACGCTGGGCCGCGAAACGCTCGGCCAACTTCGTAGGGACGGCACAGAAGCCAGGCTCATTGAAGCAGGCGTCACCCTGGTTGCCGACCTGTGCTGGTGTTCGATTTCCGAGCCGGTCTTTCCGCCGACAGCACGAGTGGTGCTGACAAATTCCGGTAAATACGCGCACTATGGGCCAGGCTTGAGCGGGCGCGAAGTCCGCCTGGGTAGTCTCGCTGTTTGCGCGGACAGCGCGGTTTCCGGATTGGCTCCGCAGAAACCACCCCAATGGATCGCGAACGATTAGTTAGTCTTGTAGCATGATTTTGATTGGGCGTCGTTAAGTTAAGTGGCGGTCCTTTAATGCCTTCGTATGACCAATTAATAATAATTGGAGTTTATAGGGGCGGTATACTGATGGCTGGATCAGAAAGTGAGGGAGCTGCATTGATTGGTGAGCGTCCCGAGACCTGATATTAAATAATAACTCTAAATGCTCAGCGGCACTTGATTGCACGATTGACGGGATCAAGGCCAGTAATCCGGTGTGAACCTATGGCTCAAAAAAGACGATACGCTGAGTCACCCAGGCGACAGGTCTTTGTTGGAAGGCAGACTTACTTGAGGGTGCTGGAAGAGGCGGCCTTTGACATTCCGTCCGATGGCTTGTCACTGAAAGTGTTTCACGGTGTTGGTGGCCAGGGCAAAACAGCGCTACGTACCCAGTTTGAACGTGCCGTTGCTTCGGATTCTGCGTATGATTTTCTACAGGTATCGACTGTAGATTTGCATAAGGAAACGCTCTCCGACCCGGTCATGATGATGGTCTGGATACGCAACGGCTTCGCGAAAGCCGGCATTAGCTTGCCTGTGTTTGATATTGCGTTCGCTGTTTTCTGGCAGGAAAAGTATGGCGATCGCCCTTTGCCGGGATTGCTCAATCCCTGGCTGGCCCGTTCGGGCGAGAACATGACATCGATAGCGACAGACTCGGCCAGTTTTCTGATGGAACTGACGGAACAGGCTGTATCTACATTGCCAGGTCTGGGTCTTCTGATTACGAAAACTTCCCGCTGGGTTTACGATAAGACCAGAAAGTCGCTGCTGTCGCTAAAGCTCCCTGAATTGCGTCGTCTGTACGAGGATGGCCGGCTACGCCCACCCGCCGACATTGCGAATGACTTGCCTTACTACCTGGGCGTTGATTTGAACAGGCACCGAGCCGAAAACACTGACCTGCGTTTTCTGCTGATCATGGATGAGTATGAGAAGCTGTTTCCGAATGGTGGAACGGGCGAACGTTGGAAACGAAACGAACACGATAATTTCGTCAGGCAATTTATCAGTGAAGTCGACGGACTCTTGTGTGTGTTCTTCTCGAGGGAGACACTTCCGTGGGACAGTCACCCTGACTGGGTCGATGACCTTAAGGGGAACCAGCATTCTCTGGAGTCTTTAAGCCGCGATGACGCGGCAAAGTGGCTGGAGGCCTGCGACATTAGTGACCTTGAAATTCAGGAGGCAATTATCGAGGCGTCGCAGAATAGTTCTCCGTCAGCTGGCGCATCGAAAAACGCCTCCGCAACGGATAGCGTATACCCC
>CAWUKD010000153.1:0-8446 GCA_963922815.1 uncultured Gammaproteobacteria bacterium | reverse complement strand
CAACAGGTACATCACATCACTGCTTTAAGGTACAAGCCCGCTTGGTCCAGGAGGCTGGCCGAAATAGGCAGGTATCAATGAAAAGTCACCAAAGTTACAGCCGCCATCGCCGTTCAGGTCCTGATCAACATCACCGCAGGGAGTGTTGAAAAACGGTACCCAACCACTAATATCAACGAAGTTAACTACCCCATCATTATTAAAATCCGGGTCGCAGATATTACCAAATCCATCACCGTTGCTATCACGTTGATCAGCGTTTGCTACGAGTGTGCAGTTATCCATATCATCAGCAATGCCGTCGCCGTCCGCATCCGGAACTGTAGCGAGGTCGAAGTTCAGATTGTCATAGAACACTGCTGACGGATCAAAGTTAGTCGCGACGTTGGAAAAACCATATTGAATGATTTGTCCGACCAGACCGGCATCAATGGTTAACGTCAGTTCGTAGCTGCTCCAGTCTGTGGTGCTGATTGACGTCGTGTCCTGAGTGACAAGATTGGTCGTGGCAAATCCCGCGTTGGGATCAAGCGTTTTGAGAAACCCTTCTGCTGTACTCGGTGCAGCCAGGTTGCCGCGCTTCGCATCAAACTTGAAACTCCACGTCTCGCCAACGTTGTCCGCGCCAATAATTTGCTCTCTGAAGACCAGCGACTCAATCAGGTTACCGGCAACGTGAGCGTCTGAATTATTGTAGTCGCTGAACACGTTGAGCTGCTGTGAACCCTGATCCGGGCCACCTTCACCCACTGAAACACCAGAAAACGCACCGCTTTGGTTAGGCGCCGGAAACGGGCCATAACCGAACAGGAACGTACCGTCTGGAAGAGAAACGTTGGCGAAAACCTGGTAGCCGGCATCGCCGAGCACTGCAGGAATCGTATCGTTGTAACTTTCAAAGTCATCGCTGAACGGACAAATGCCAGCGCCGTCGCCGTCGAAGCTCACATTGTCGTAGAACACACCAGAGGGCTCAAAACTTCCTGCTTCGGTTTGAAAACCGAACTGAACAAGCTGTCCTGCCCAGTCGCCAATGGTCACGTCGAGTGTGTAGGTGGTCCAATCAGTATCCGAAGTCACGGTCATGTCTTCGGTGGCCTCAACGGTGGTTGAAAACCCGCTGAAAGGGTCGAGCACTTTCAGGAAGGCGGTGGCGGTTGATGCGCCACCGAGATTGCCGCGTTTTGCGTCAAACGTAAACGTCCAGGTTTGTCCGATGTTGCACGAAGCCACCGTTTGTTCCTGGAAAACGTTAGTCTGGACGACGCCCAAACCAATCGGCTGGAAGTGCCCGCTGTCCGGGGAGCAGCAATCGTAATCGCTGTATACAGAAAGCTGCTGCGTGCCTGGATCCCGCTGATCGTCAACAATGGCCGAAATCTGTGGACCATTTGGTGCGGCACCGGAGTAGTCAAACAAAAACGTGTCTATTAGAAAGACATTATTGAAGAATATCCAGCCGCCTCCAATTTCCGATCCGTTGATATCCACGCCATCAAAATTCTGACTGTAGGTACCGAGCCCGCTGGCCATGCTGCCAGTGGTAAAAAAGGCCGCAGCGACGAACGCCAGCACCCGTGTTCGAATTTGGTTCTGCATTATGTTAACCCCCTGAAACTAATAACTTATTATCTGTCTAGCCTCATTTATAGCGTCAATTGACAACGTTGTCAATTTTCCATAAATGGCCGTTGACCGCGCCCGGACTATAAGTCTTTGATTGTTTATTTGACGGTTGACCGTATGCCCGGTTCTTCAGCGGCGACCTGCCAGCGAGAGTCTCGCTTTCTGAAGCAGCACCATTGGGTTACATCTCACAGCAGAAAGCCGGAGCCCATTGAACAGCCGCAAGCCGATATTCACAAGTCGAGGAGCAACTCAACCAGAAACGCCAACGCGTCTGCGCTAATTAAAGGTCCGCGAGCCAATGGCTTTGAACAGGTTGACCAGCAGATACAAAAACATGATGGGTATGACTATGGTCTGCAGCACGAAGATCACGATCAGATTAATAATGTGCTCGCTCGCATTGGACAGCCGGTCGCGAACCTGTTCCAGCTTGTCAGTTACGTTTACGCGATCCAGAGAGTCGTCGAGAAAGGAGCCAATCTTGTCACGCAGCGACTGCTCCTCTACAGGTTCGGGTGGTTTGTTTTGCTCGCTGAGCTCACTGATCTCGGCGCTCGTCGCTTCAAGCGCAAGCGCCGCCGCGCTATGTTGCTGCTCAAGAAACGTATCAAACACCAGGTTCGTACCAATTACCATCAGCGGCAGTGCAAAGCGAATCGCCACGGTAATCAGCACGATGCGAAGAGCCGCCTTGTTCCAGCGCCCCGCGGAGGGCGACCACAGTGTTACCAGCAGTCCCACAATCGACAACAGCATTAACAGACTCACGCCCCACCATTTGCTGATGGTTAGCAAGATGTTCTGCAACCCCAACGCGCTGGTGGCGACGAGCATGACCGATGAAAACCGTTCGACAAGATCGTTAACCGGATCGAGGATCTGGCCCACGGTGAAATTGACGCCAACACCGGCCGGCTCTATGGCGACTTCTGTACCCTGCGCGACTGAAATAACGCCGTTTAGCGTGCGGGCCGCCGCAAAGGTGACCAATGCGCGCTGAAAGGCTTTTTCGGCCGTCTCTTTGCCAAACTCGTCGAGGTGGCCTGTGCCAGCTGCCAACACCGTCAGCAGACACGCAACCGTGAGTATGAGTTTCCGATTCATGATCCGAGTTTAGCCCAAACACTGTGCCGAGTCGTGGATGCGACGCTTACGCCGTCCAATCATCATAAGAGCGGCCAGTATTTTCAGGTATCAAGGCGTTTGGAACCGAGTCGATACAAGCCGGCACGGGCGGAGGCTCGGGCAGAACGAGCTCAAATTAATCGGAAGAATCAATCACGTCTTCATCCTCTTTGTCCTCATCACTCTGTAACCTGTTACGGCGGATAACGTCTTGTTCGCGCATCATTTGCTCACGCGATCGCGCACGATTCTGCGCAGCGTTTTCCTGCTCGATCACTCTTCTTCGAAGTTCCTCATCGCGATCTTCCGTCCTGAGAACATGAGCGCCCTCTCGCTCTTTCTCAGCCGCGACTCGTTCACGCTCCGCCTGTTCAGCGCGAAGACGGGCGCTTTCCTCTGCCGCTTTCTCACGTTCTCGCTTCCGGGTTTGGTCGGCCAGAACGCGTGCCCGCTCCTTTTCGGCCTGCTCTCTTTGTCGCTGCAGCGCTTCTTCTGCCCGAAGCCGCGCCTGCTCACGTGCCGCTTCCTCGCGCTCACGCTGCATCACTTTATCAGCCTGAATTCGAGCACGTTCTTTTTCGGCTTCGATTCGTTGACGCTCATCTTCTTCTGCATGGAGACGTGCATTTTCCTGAGCTGCCGCTTCGCGTTCTCGTTTCATGGCCTCGTTCGCCTGAATTCGGGAGCGTTCCTTTTCGGCCTCTAGCCGCTCCCTTTCACGCGTTTCCAGCGCATGCTGTCTGGCGTTATCACCAGCCACTTCTTCCGGAACGCTAATGTCTACCTCGCGCAATCCGGACCGGTCACCTGCACCGTCTGTGCGATCGGATACCTGACTGTCAGTAGTTTTCTCCGCTTCACGTCTCCGGGCATCTTCCTCTCTGATTCTGGCCGTCTCGCGGAGCATATCTTCACGGCTTCGTATACCCTGCTGAACGCTGATGGCACGGTTTCTTGCCGCTTCCTCTCGTTCCTGTTCGCGCTTCTGCGCGACCCCCTGTCTGATGCGGGCGCTCTCCCGGAGCATATCTTCACGACTTTGTACGCGCCCTTCCACGCCCGCCGCCTGTCTCCTTGCAGCTTCTTCCCGTTCTCGCTTCAGGGCTTCTTCTTGTCTTATTTGAGCGCTTTCCCGTAGCATCTCGGCGCGACTCCTGACCTCCTCTTCTGAGTCATCAGCCGGAGCGTCAGCTATCTGCCTGCTTTGTCGTTGCACGTTGGTGGCACTTTCGTCCCGGGCAAAATAAGGCTCTGAAAAGAGCGCCTGGCTGGCAGGGAGCATTAGTAAAACGCAGGATGCGAAGAGTGCAAACTTGCTGAACGACATGAATCATTCTCCTGACCGGGCATACACCGTAGTTCACTCGATGTGCATTTTTACAAGTAATCATAGCATTGACGGCCTGAAAGCCGCGTGATTCCTGATGACTACTGGCAAGGGCACGACACCGGAATGCGGCAGGATCGAAAACAATCTATGGAACGGCTTACCCTTTGATCCGAATCGGCGTGCTGTCACTTCCGGTTACGGCCAGCGCCTCGGTTTCACACAGCAACTCGGGCCTGCAGACCGTGGCTTCCACCAGCGCATTGGGGAACCCCACATAGCCCGCGTCCTCGAATTTACGTCGAATACGTCCGGCGTCTTCTTTATTCCTGATATACGTCGTCGCTGACACAATATGGGAGTAATCCGCGCCCTGCGCCTTTAACAGAGCACCAACATTAAGCAGCATGCGGTCAGCCTGAGCATCAAAGTCGGCCTCGTGCACTGACTGACCGGTCTCATCGAGGCTCGCCGTTCCGGACACATAGAGCGTATCCCTACTGCGTTCTGTGATACGCATGCCGCGCGAAAAATCGGCCCCGTACTGAGGGGCTTCATTCAGTGTTGGCGTGGTCATCAGCGTACGCGTCATCAACCCCGTATCCTTAATAGCCAGGACCGTCATGCAAATATCATGCTGGTCGGGCACCAGACTCGCTCCAATACCTGTACTGGCCGGAGGCGGCCGAATGCCGTGTTTGTCGAAAAACTCTCGGCGCGCACGATTGAGCTGCGGATAATCGCGCTCCATTTTCTCAAGGTAAATCCAGGTGCGAACAACATCCTTAAACCCCATACCGGCCTGTTGCAGCATGTGTTCGGCTGCGGTAAACAGGTCGTGAGTCTGCGCGTAGGCATCCGCGCCTGCCCCGTAAAGCGGACCGGAAACGAACCTCGATTGGGTACCCAGGAAAAAGGTCATTCCCTGTGAGCGAGCACACTCCGCACACTCACACGCTTGAGGTCGCGGCACCGAAGTGACAATCTCTGGTGCATCCACCGGAAGCACTGCCTGTAGCTGAACCTCCAGCCAGGCTCGTTCGTCCAATGGAGGCTGTTCGATATCGATGACTATGGAGTGATTCGCAGGGCCACTTGCGCCGTCCAGTACGCGCTGCCGCGTCTCTCGCACCGTAGCAAGGCCAAGATCGAGGTCGCGGTGGAAAACCGTTTCGTTAACGATCGTCACGGCGTCTGCACCCAGCGCGTTCAGGTAGTCGTGTATCGCCTGATAGATGGCTTTCGCCTGGCTATGGATATCCGAGGCATCGCCATCAGGACGCGCATGCAAAAAGAGTTCGTGCGCGACAGGCCCTGCGACCCGTCGTGCAGAAACAACGCAACCGCGATACTCGATGTTGCGCGGCGGACGTTGACCGTCGAAAATTCTCCCGTTGCCCGCCTCCGGGCCCGGGATATCTGACTTGCTCACGCTGCTACGTGTCTAAAGCAGCCGACCTACGGCCTGATACAACCAGCGGTTGGCAACTGGCCATCGGGTTCCGACGAGAAGAACGTGAACTCATTGAGTGGCATGTTCTTCATAAAGCAGTTGTCGGTGCCTGGCTCAAATGGCGGTGTTTGCAGATAGATAACGTCGGTCGCCAGCGGCGCCAGTGGAAAATCCGCTGGTGGCGCCAATCCGTTGCCCAACAATGTGTTCTTGAACACTTTGTTGTTGTTGGCCGAAGGATCAGCAATCGGCGGACGCACCTCGCAGTTGCGATCGGGGTCGAATGCGTTGGCTGTACACCAGCCGAGCATGCCAATACCGAAAAAGTCATTATCTTCAATCGTGTTGTTGGCAATAATGTGATCACTCACTCCCAGCACCAGAATACCCCCACCAGGAGGAAGCGCGCCCTGAAAACTGGACGGAGGAGCCGGATTGGCGAGATTGTTGTTGTGAATATTGTTATTGGCGATGATCCAGTTTCTCATTACAGGAAGCGGACCATTACCGGCCGCGTTCGGATGAAACAGGCCAACACCCAGCGTGTTGCTGTGAATGTTGTTCTGCGTGGCGGTCACGTTATTGGATACCGAAATTTCAAACCCGATCGGGCTACCGTACAACTCATTTCCGATCACGCGAACGTTTTCAGACCCGGCTACCCACATGGAGGTATCCAGCGAGCCGTAAGACACGTTGTCGCGAACCAGACCGTTCGCTGACAGCGTCGGATAGATACCGTTGTTCAGATTATTGATCGATTCATTGCCGACAAATTCGAAATCATCAACCCATCGCGTCTGAATTCCATTAACCGGAAACCCTTCGACGCTAAAGCCACGAATGTAAAACCCCTGCAACCGCTCGTCACACTCTTCAAGATCCTGATCGTACTCGCACCCGGCAGGAGCGGCGAACACACCGGTCTCCTGCAGACTGCCGTCGGCGTCGTTATACAAGAGGCGAACTTTGCCGTCGGGGTCGTCACCGTTTCGAACCTTACCAACCAAACGCAGATTCTCTGTCGAAATTCTTAATCCGTATCGACTGCTGGCACTCTCAACATAGGTTCCTGCTTCGACAATAATGGTGTCGCCAGGTGAGGCCGCGTCGATGACCGCCTGAATCGATTCGCCTTCGAATACACGATGTACCCCGGCCTGAACGGACACCAGACTAATGAGCCCTAAAACAGTGAATGCTAGTTGAACGCAGCGTTTGATCATTATTTTTCTCCATCCCGATTGTGCAAGCGTTTTCAGATATAGAATTGCTTTAGCGTCGGGCAGTCATGAGGGAAATAATTTCCGCTCAGTGAATTCGCAGCCTTATTACATAACTTACTCTATAAGCCGCTTCAGAACCTGTCAATGCGCGCCGGGCACCCCCGCCTGCTACCTCTCCTGCGAAAACATATTGGCTAAGCCAATTTCATAATGCTCCTGTTAAATCGGCCCTCCTGCCGGGATATTCGCCGACCGGATCAGGAGGCTCCGTCACTCCTTCTTCGATTAGAATCAACGCCGTTTACGTCCACCGGGTCTCAGGTTCAAAGTGTGTTTGCATCACAGCATTAACTCGATAAGTTGCGAAAAACAATCAGCATTATCAAAACGCGCCTGCGTTGACATTACCAGGGGTATCCAACAGACTTTATTCAAAGTGCAATCAACCCACTCCGACTGCATCTCACGGTAGTAGTCGCCTCCAGTAAACACATGCTGCAGCAATCAGCGATCGGGACCGCCTGACGGTAACAATGCCAACTATGAATCAACTTTTGAATCGACCCCGTGCACTCAGTCTGACGGTACTTGCTCTAATGATTTGCGCGTGTGATGCGCCAACAACGGCGCCATCCCTGACGTTTCCACAAAACTCCTCCGGCAATCTGGATATAACTTATCCGCTTGACGAAACGCTGTTCCCACCTGACATCGTAGCGCCCACGTTTGTCTGGAAAGACCAGACCGACAGTACGCAGCAATGGCACGTGATGATTCGCCTGGCTAACGCATCCACTCCTCTGTCGTTTATATCTTCAGCACAGAGCTGGCAGCCATCCGAAGAAATCTGGTCGCAAATAAAAGCATCGTCTGTGGAACAGAGCGCGGCCATTGCCGTCATTGGCGTGGATGCCAACAATGATCCCGTGTCCTCGTCTACGGTGACGATTAAAACGTCAACCGACCCGGTAGGCGACTCCATTTTCTATCGCGAAGTACCGCTACCGTTTATTGAGGCCGTACAGGATCCCTCTCGAATTCGCTGGCGCTTTGGCTCGGTCGACTCGCTCACACGGCCACCGGTTGTGCTGGAAAACCTTCCGGTATGCGGCAACTGCCACTCATTTTCGGGGGATGGAAAAACGCTCGGTCTGGACGTCGACTACGGTAACGACAAAGGCGGCTATGCCATTCTGCCAGTATCAGAAAAAATGGTACTGGATGACGAGAAAATCATTACCTGGAGCGACTACGAACGCGATGACGGCGAAGCCACCTTTGGCCTGCTGTCCCAGGTGTCGCCCGACGGGCGATACGTGATCAGCACCGTGAAAGACCGGGCCGTATTTGTCGCCACACCCGGCATCGAATTCTCGCAGCTGTTCTTTCCAATCAAAGGCATTTTGGTCGTGTATGACTCGGTCAACGATTCGTACGCGCCGTTACCGGGTGCCGATGACCCCGACTATGTGCAAAGCAACCCCACCTGGAGCCCGGACGGCCAGTCAGTCGTGTTTGCCCGGAGCAAGGTGTACCAAAAAGATTCGATTGCGGACGCCAGCTCGATCCTGCTCAACGAAAAGGACGTACCCGAGTTCATTGAAGACAAAGAACCGTTTAAATTTGACCTTTATCGAGTTCCGTTCAATGAAGGCCGCGGCGGCCAGACGGAACCCATCCAGGGCG
>CAWUKD010000152.1:0-8454 GCA_963922815.1 uncultured Gammaproteobacteria bacterium | reverse complement strand
GTACCAGCCAGTGGTCATC
This sequence comes from uncultured Gammaproteobacteria bacterium, assembly GCA_963922815.1. Classification (GTDB taxonomy): domain Bacteria; phylum Pseudomonadota; class Gammaproteobacteria; order Steroidobacterales; family SZUA-146; genus SZUA-146. Next base: position 8,435 of record CAWUKD010000152.1, on the reverse strand, counting down.
GTACCCGGGATTGTTCATGACAAATGCTCAACGACCTGGCGCTCAAGCTCAAGAGCAGGTCCATTAAAAAAGAAAAACGCAATCGTTAAAAACGCGGTAAACGCGAGCGCCAGCACTGCAGGCCAGGGCGCTTCACCGTGAGTTTCGGTTCCAGGATTGTCTTCCGGCATAAACCACGCCATATAGACGATCGGCAGAAAGTATGCGGCGTTCAGTACGGTGCTCAATATAATCGTAATAAGGGGAACGTAGCTGTCGGCTTCGAACGCGCCAGCCAGGATGTACCACTTGGACACGAAACCGCCGGTTGGCGGGACGCCAATCATGCTAAGTGCACCGATAGTAAATGCCGTCATGGTAATGGGCATGCGGCGGCCAATTCCACGCAGTTGATGAAGCTCGGTTTTCTTTGCAGCTACATAAATTGCCCCGGCGGCAAAAAACAGGGTGATCTTGCCAAAGGCGTGCGCCACCATGTGGATAGCGGCGCCAATCTCGGCGAGAGGTTTCAGGATGGCCGCGGCCATCACTACATACGACAACTGGGCAATCGTTGAATAGGCCAGTAGACGTTTCAGGTTCTGCTGCCGCAGGGCGACGATACTGGCAACGATAATCGTAAAAGCGGCTGCATAAACAAGCCAGCCGGAGCTGGGTTCCGAAGCGAGGAAGTCAACGCCAAAAATATAAACAATCACTTTCGTGATGCTGAAAACACCGGCCTTAACAACGGCGACCGCGTGGAGCAGGGCGCTGACCGGGGTTGGGGCAACCATCGCCGCCGGTAGCCAGCGATGCACTGGCATTACCGCAGCCTTACCGATTCCAAAAACGAACAAGCCGAGCAGAAGTCCGACCGCGGGTCCGGCAATATGCCCTTCGAGAATGCCGCCGGCAATAAAATCACCCGTGCCGGCAGTGTTGTACGTCCAGATGATCGCCGGCAGGAACAGGCCGATCGATGTCGTTAGCAGTATGCCAAGGTACACGCGCGCTGATCGCACGGTTTTTTCATCACCCTTATGGGAAACCAGCGGATACGTTGCAAGCGTCAACGCTTCATAAAACAAGAACAGCGTAATGAGGTTTCCGGCGAACGCAATGCCCATGGCGGCGGCTAGCGACACGGCAAACATGATGTAGAACCGCGTCTGATTCTTCTCGTTGTTACCGCGCATGTAACCAATGGAGTAGACGGAATTGACAATCCACAGCGCAGAGGCCAGGGCGGCAAACAGCATGCCAAGCGGCTCGACCCGAAACGCAATTTCGACACCGGGCAGCAGTTCCGCCACGGTTAACGCAGGGCGTCCACCCTCCATTACGACCGGCAACAGGCTCCAGACGGTGACCGCCAGCGCGCTGGCCGTTATTAGCGTGACCGCCTCGCGCAGGTTGTCGCTTATACGTCCGGCCAGTGCAATGCCAAAGGCACCCACAAGCGGAAGCAGCATTGCCAGTGCAATTGTCATCTCAACGCTCATGGCAAATGCCTCAACAGTTCGTTGGCGGCGGATGACGACAGCTCAAGCGGCAGATCGGGTACCAGACCAAAATAGATATTGGCCAGCGCCGCAATCCACACAATGCTTACAGTAAGCGGTGACACCGCAGGTGCTGTTCTGCTGGCTTCAGCGGCCTTCCCGAAATAGGCCGATTCAACGATCCGCCAGATGTAGACCACCGCCATCAGTGAACTGATCAATATGATGGCGACCAGCAGCAAACCCGGAGCGCCAAACTCCATGGCGGCACTGATCAGGTACCACTTGCTGATAAAGCCGGCCGTGCCGGGAATCCCTATCAGGCTGAGTCCCGCTACGACAAACGCGGCAAACGTCCATGGCATGCGTCGGGCGATGCCGCTGAGGTCCTCGATACGCAACGTAGCGATGGTCGTGCCCACCGCAGCCAGCGCCAGAAACAGTGTGCCTTTCGCCAGGGCATGGTTGAACACGTGCACCACGCCGGCCGTTAGCCCGGAGACGGTGACCAGGCTGGCACCGAGCATGATATAGCCGATCTGAGCGACCGAAGAAAATGCGAGCGACCGTTTGACGTTACGCTCAAACATGGCAACCGCCGATCCGGTAAGGATACCCAGAATTGCCAGGGGCATAAGGTAGGCCGCGAACTGGAACGCATGTCCTGTAAGGTTGCCCTGAAAAACGAAAAAGTCGAATCGAAGCAGCACATACAGCGCGACCTTCGTGGCGCAGGCTGCCAGGAAGGCGGTCACAACGTGAGGTGCGTACGTATACGAATTGGGTAGCCACACGTGCAGCGGGAAGATAGCTGCCTTCAATCCAAGTCCGACGGTGATAAAGCCGGCTGCTGCCAGTATCGGACGCTGATCGCTGACTACAGCGATTCGTAGCTCCATGTCCGCCATGTTCAGCGTGCCTGTCATCATATAGATCAGGCCAACGCCGATCAGATAGAAAGTCGCTCCGATGGTGCCCATGATCAGATACTTGAATACCGACGGCAGTGCCCGTCGATCCGGTCCGCCGGCAATCAGTATGTAGCTTGCCAGAGACGATATCTCCATGAACACAAAAATATTGAAGGCATCACCGGCAACGGCAATACCACACAGACCGGTAAGGGCCAGCAACCAGGCCGAATAGAAGTAGGGCTGCCGCTCTTGCTGAATTTGTCCGTCGATACTCTGTCGACCGCCAATGAGTGCCACTGAAGAGGCGCCGGAAATCACCAGCAGCATTAAAGCGCTCAGAGCGTCGATCCGGAGCTCTATACCGTAAGGAGCAGGCCAGGATCCCATCAGGTAGGTGACAGGCCCGGACGCCAAGACGATCCGGGTGATCGCAATAGCCAGCGCAAATGTCATGACACTGGCGGCGGTAGACGCCGCCCACGCCAGTCCGCGCGGGCGCAGCAGGATGACCAGCGGAGCCACGAGCATCGGCAGCACAATCTGCAGTGCTGGCAGGTGAGAATTCAGGTTACTCATTGTTCGTCGATCTCCTGAATTTCATGCTCTTCTATAGTGCCGTACTCCTCTTTAATGCGAACGACAATGCCAAGACCCAGCGCCGTCACGGATATACCAACCACAATCGCCGTCAGAATCAGAACCTGGGGCAGGGGGTTGGAATAAATCGCTTCTTTTAACGGCGAAAAGATGGGAGCTGTACCGCCATCCACTTTGGCCATGGTGATGTAAAGCAAAAACACAGCGGCTTGAAACAGGGACAGCCCGATGAGTTTCTTGATCAGGTTTCGTTTCGCGATCACTACATAGAAGCCGATCATCAGAAGAACGGCAAACACCCAGTAGTGGTAGAGTCCAAGAATGTGCATAACTTAACGGCCGCGCGCTGCAAATGCGTGAAAAATCGTGAGAAGTACGCCGGTCACAGTGATGCCAACTCCCGCTTCAATCAAAATAATGCCAAGCTGCTGACCTTTTACCGGGTCTGCGGCGAGGGGTGAATAGTCAAGAAAGTTTCCCCCGGCTGCGATGCCCGCCAGACCGACCGCGCCATAGATCAACGGTCCGATCGACATGAGCAGTACGAGCAGGCGACGCGGCAAGACCTGCAGCGCCCGGTGTTCGCCTTCAAGCAGGGCGAACAGGATGATGCCCGCGGCGATGATGGCGCCGGCCTGGAAGCCCCCTCCCGGGCCGTATTCGCCGTGGAACTGGACGTACAGGCCGAACAGCAGAATAAACGGAATCAGAATCCGGCCCACAACGCGTGGAATCAAATGGTGACGCAGACCTTCGTTAATTTCCCGGGTAGGGCGCACCGAACCCGGTGTGCCCGGGCCCAGCAGGAACAGCACTCCGATTCCGGCCGTGAACACCACCAGAACTTCGCCCAGCGTATCGTAACCACGGTAGCTGCCGAGTATGGCCGTCACTATATTTGGGATGTCGATATATTCCGGTGTTTTCTCGAGGTACCACGGGGCCACATGGGTGTGCACAGGAGCGTCGGGGTCACCAAAGCGTGGTTTGTCAAACGTCGCGTAAATGAGCACCATGGCCGCGGCTGCTACAACCAGAAAAGACAGCACCCTGTTCGATGAAGCACTGCGCTCTCGTTCCGATGTCAGCGCCAGCGCGCTAAGAAAAAGTACGGTTGAAATGCCGGCGCCCACCGCAGCTTCCGTAAGCGCAACGTCTGCAGCGTCCAGGAGAAAAAAATTGGCCGCGATCAGCAGGCTCGCAATGCCCATCAGCATCACGGCGACAAACAGGTTTTGAGTCCGAACAATACCTATCGCTGTGATGACCAGCAGCGTCAGCAAAAATATGCCAAACATGGCAATCATGACGATGACTCCAGTTCGGTATCAGGATCGATGTCGCCAAAGGGCTGAGTGCCTGCCAGCAGCGCTGCGCTGGCCAGCGCATTGGAAGATGTTGGGCTCGTCAACAGCAAAAATAGCAAGATGGCAGCGAGCTTGATGGTTGCAAGTGACAGGCCCGCTTGCAGCATGATTCCACCTAAAACCAGAATCGCGCCCAGGCTGTCGGTCACACTCGCCGCGTGCATTCGCGTATACAGATCAGGCATGCGAAGTGCACCAATACCGCCGATCAGCACACTTATTCCGCCAAGCGTCAACAGTGCCCAGCTAAGAGCATCAATAATCATCGCTACCATTTCATTGTCCCTTACGCTGTTCCGCGGGTCTGCGGAGTGATCGCTGGCGAAAGAACTCAAGCACAGCCAGTACGCCAATAAAGTTAATCAGCGCGTAGGCCAGTGCCAAATCAAGAAAATCGGGTCGTCCAAACAAAAAGGCAATGATAGAAAGCAGAAGCACGGTTTTTGTGCCAAACATATTAACGGCGAGAACGCGGTCATACACAGAAGGCCCAATAAGCGCCCGTGCAAGCGCCAGGCCCATGGTGATCAGAGTGGCAATAGTTACAATGTAATACACGCTAGCTCCCGACTGACCTTCTGGTACTGAGTGCTTCAACCCGGCGAAGCATTTCGCCGGTTTCCAGCCCGTCGGCCCCCTGAGTCGTCAGGGCATGTACCAGAAGCCGTCCCTCATGAACATCGAGTGTCAGAGTGCCGGGCGTGAGCGTAATTGAATTGCCAAGCAGAGCCTGATCACCCTGACTCAGGCGGCGGGCATCAATCTTGATCACGCGCGGCTCCACTTTGATTTCGCGTTTCAAGACAACTCGCGCGACGTCCAGGCTGGACAGGACCACTTCCTTGCACAGCCACACCCAGAACCCAAGCAGGCGGTGGTTGTAGTGAAATGCGAAGGCCTCTTTGTCCAGGTAGCCCATTCTGCGCACGATCAGCAGCGTGAGCACGCAGGACAGCAGCCCCAGGCCGAGCAGCAGCGGTTTGAAAAAACCGGACCACAAAACCCAGGCAACTGCCAGAAGCAGTGCCAGAATAGCGATACTGAGAAACGGTATGGGGCCGGAGGCGGTCTCCGGGTTTCCATTGCCAGTGTCTGTGTTCATTCAGCGTCCGTGTTGCAAGGGTATTCCCGGCGCAGCGTAGCGTAGACAACGTCGCGGGCCAACTCATTACCCTCTAACTCTTTGAGGGCTTCAAGGTCTTTCATAACCGTTTTGGCTACTTCCACGAGTGGCAGCGGGTCACCAAGGCAGAATTCAGCGTAGTACGAAGGCCCGAACTGTTCCATTCGAGAGCCGAGGCGGTTGCGTATTGCGCGCTGAGTGATCGTCTCTGCCTGATCGTACTCTTTGGCGACGTTCAACGTGACTCTTTCATCTGTCGCGACCGCTCCATCGATAAAACCCTGGATGTAACGGACGCAGAAAATTCCATCAACGCCTTCGGGGTCCTCATCGTAAAACTTGCAGTGCGAAATCAGTTCTTCGGTGGACAACGCTTCTACGGCGAGCGCCGGGAGCGAGGCACAGACTGCAAAAAGGGCAACGATGGATGCGGCGATGTCTCTGATAGTCATAGTATGTTCTCGAGGTGCAAAAGGGATTAGCGCGTTCGTTCTTCGTTGAAGGCTTGATTACTGGCGGCCAGGCGCCGTACGCGGGCAGGAGAGAGTATGGCTTTCAGCAGCTCGCCCACCGTACTGCGATCTTCAATCGGGTGCCTGAGGTGCGCGTTAGTATCTATGTAATAACTGTTCCGGCGACCGTGTTTCACCCTGGTTAAAATGCCGGCATCGTCGAGATGAGCGATAAGACGCTGGGCACTGCGTTCGGTAATGCCAACTCTCTCGGCCACGTCCCGCAATCGAGCATCTGGATTTTCTGCAAGACAAACAAGCACATGCGCGTAATTGCTCAAAAATGTCCAATCATGGTCGCTCACGGTTTTCTGCCTCTCTGATACCTGCTATCTTTTCATGCGATGCATTACACGAAATACATATCATGTAACACATTTCGTATATTCAGGCGCAGAGGTTACCTGTAATGATGTGAAGATTAGCTCAAGATTTTGAGGCTCAATCTAAACCGGACAATCGCACGCAGCCAGGTTCGGCGAATTGCTCATAAATTGACCAGTTCGGCCGCTGTCTGACTCGGAAGTCCTCCGGTCAAAATCGTATCGGGCATAGAAATCCTCAGCGGATCAAGGCAATGGGTGTCGAAAGTAGGATTGGCACGTTAACTGCGATATGATTGCGGCCAGAAGCCAGTACCGATCCTGGACACACAGGCACACTTTCAGACCATTCGGGGATATTGATGGACATATTTAATTTTGGAACTGTTTCAAACCTCTTTAAAACCAAGACGTTTGACGAGCAACAGGAAAGTGAGCTGTTCAGAGAAACGCTGATTTTGACGCTTTCGCGAATGACTCGGGCAGACCTGAATACGGAACCCGCTGAGATCGATGCCGTTATTGGCTATGTGAAAACCGCGACCGGGGCCGAAATCAGTGAAGGCACCATTCGCACAGCTGCATCGTCGGAACTGTTCGAATCGGCTCCCCTGGACAAACAGCTGAAGAAAATCGCCAAACACCTCAATGCCGATCACCGCAAAGCGATTGTCAAAGGGTTGATCGAAATCATTGGAAGCGATGGACGGGTTAGCGACAACGAGAAGGATATGTTCGATTCAGTAGTGATAGCGCTCAACGTACCGCCTTCGGAGCTGGTTGGGCTCTAAGCGTTCATACCTTTACGGTCGGCCGGTACGTACGGCGGGCTGGATTTTCGTAGCATCATCAGACTCCGTCCCTGCGGAGTCTTTTTGCAATGGCTTCAATTTGTTTCTTTGACTGCTGAGACAGGTGCGCGCGTGCTTCCGGGTCCAGGAGCGAGCTCTGCAGCCGGTCGACCAGTGCATCAAAGTCAGCCAATTCCCGTTCGTCCGGTCGATTGGTGACAGCCGCTTCGGTCGGAGACGATGATTGCGGGCCCGGTGATGCCTGATCGGAGTCTTGCGGATAGGCCGCGTTAAACAGCCCAATCCAGTTCTCTGTTTGTTTTCCGAGACGCAGCACACTGTAGAAGAAGGTTCCTGGAGTTCGACCTCCCAGAAAAATACCCATGATGCCCGCAATCAGGGAAACAGGACTGAGCAGTACGTCCTTGAACCCGTCAGCGAATAATTTCACCTGAAACACCGCCATATCACGAATTAGCTGTCGCCTTCCTTTTTCTGGAAGGGGGGCGTCCAGATCGAACGATGTCGATTCCCGGTCTGTAGTTTCTGACGTCATGGTTACTCCTGCCTGCGTGACCAGCTTACAACGACTGGTGTATTGATGATCCTGCCATAACTCACTCGCGGATAGTACCGCACGGCAAACGAATTCTTTTATCGTCTGTCGGATGTCCTCGTCTTCGAGATTTTCAGCACCTGTACACAATTGATTGAGAGCGATGCCACACGCTGCTTTTCTCCCTGCAGCGCTTTAAGCGTCGCTCGTTTAGATGAGGTTCGAAGAGCACGCACATCTCGCTTGATGGTCACTCCGACCTCTAATTTTAGTAGCCGTTTATTGCCGCAACCCAGCGAAAAAATATCGATCCTTATGTTCAAAAAAAATCGACCTTTATTGACGCGTAGCGCAGTATTCTCTTCACCTGAAAACTACTCGATGTACATGCCCCGATGGCGTTCGTTCAAGCAGAAGCAGGGCGGCTTTTCCCGTTAACGCTGAACCGCATTTTGGTAGTGAAACTACGTATAAACCTTGTACAGGCGTACTGCTAGACTCACCTCGCTTTCGCAATTACGGGCACTGAAACCCGTGAAAAACGAAGCAGAACTTAACCGTTTTATTAACATCAATGAGGAATTGAGATGAATACCAAACACTGGTTGTACGCGGCCGTCGCAGCGACTGTGATTACGGGCGTACCGGCTAACGCTCAGGAAGCAGGCGACTGGCTATTCCGCGCAGGCGTATGGACTGTTGCCCCAAAATCGGACAACAGTGATGTGGCCACCGTCGACGATGGCACTACGCCGGGCTTTAACGGGA
>CAWUKD010000151.1:0-8524 GCA_963922815.1 uncultured Gammaproteobacteria bacterium | reverse complement strand
GGGTCATGCGCCTCTTTAAAAAAGAGTATGCACGGTTTTACTATTTCGTGCTTTATCCGGGGCGACGGACGCACGTAGCGCTGGCTGCACGGGCCCTGCGTTAATCTATCGGGTGACCCGCTTTATTCTGGTGCCATCGCATAGAGATTATTTTTTGCGCCCCATCGTCCCATCGTCCCGGCGAATATGGCGTTTGTGATCCAGCCGCTACGCGTTTTTCAGAAACTCCAATAGCGCCGGATTTACGGCATTGGGTTTTTCAATATGAACCGCATGCCCGGCGTCGGGAATACGCAGCAAGCGCGATCCGGAAATCATATTGTTGGCGTGCGTGAAATCATCGGGTGTCACAACCGCATCCTGTTGGCCGCCCAGAATCAAAGTGGGTTGTCGGACCGCGTAAAGGGCTTCCGTAAGACTTGGCCGTGCCAGGTAGGCGCCTATGACCTTGGGCAACGCTCTTCGGTCCAGCATGAGCATTTCGTTGCGCCAGTGAGCAATCTGTTCGGTGAGATCCGCGTCTGTCAGATAAGACTGGCTGAAGGTTCGTCGAAGAATAGCCCTGGCTACAAAGCGCAGTCCAAACAGTTTGATATGTAGTCGCCTGGTTCTTAGCGACCGGATATCGTCGCTCGTACTGTTGCCAAGCGCCGAGCCTATGACCGTGAGCGACGCGATTTGCTCAGGGCGGTCAAGCGCGGCTTTGACAGCAACGGTACCGCCAAAACCCGCGCCAATCAGATGACATGATCCGTAGCGGTTAATGTCAATGAGCTGGCTGACGTCATGTGCCAACGTGTCCAGTGCGTAACCCGCGGAGCTGACGACACTCTGACCATGCCCCCGCAAATCAAGCGTGATACACCGGTAGCGGTCCCGAAGCGCAATGATCTGCTGCGTAAAGCTGCGGCCATTAAAAAACAGATCGTGAAGAAAGACGATCGTATTCTGGCCGGTGCCGTGTTCTTCATAGGCGACGTTGCAGCCGTTTATCATGATTTGTGGCATTACGCTCGATCCGCTCTACTGGTCTTCTTTTGTTTACCGGAGGATGGCCAAAGCCGTTTACCGAACGTCGTCGACGCGGGTTTCTTCAGAATCCGGGCCTGGCAAATTCGGTACCCGTTCGTGGCGGGTCATTTCTCCGTCATCACTAATATGCAAGTTTGTTTCGCCAAAGTCACTCAGCGTCAGTGCGCGAATGGTCTGCGCAGCCTCATGAGACTCGTCGGGCCTGGGTCCGCCGGGTCTGCCCTGACGCGTTGAGATGATTCGCCCGCCGAGAAACTCACCGGATTCTCCGAGAGTCACTCGCAAAATGGGGGCGAGTCCTTTCAGCCCTGCGATGCTGATTCCCTGGTAGGTATTGAAGTTGCCGAGACTGTAGGCGATGAGCCGACCCTGGTAGAGCTCTACGGCACGGACAACGTGCGGACCGTGACCAATCACAAGGTCAGCGCCTTCGTCTACCATGCGGCGCGAAAATTCTACGACGTTGCCGCGTTGTTCACCGTAGTACTCTTCGTTCTCAAACGTTATGTGCTGGGCATCAACGCCCTCGGCACCGCCGTGAAACGACACCATGACAAGATCGTTTTCCAGGCTAAGGTCTCTGACAAGAACGGCGGCGCCCTCAATGTCATTGATGTCGTGGGAGCCTGGGTTAGGAGCAAAAGCGATCATGGCAATCGTGTAGTCTCCCGACGTGAAACGGGCAATGTCACCCACTCGCCCGGAATGGCTGATGCCCCATTCGGCCAGTGCCCTCATGGAGGAGTCGCGGCCTTCTTCGCCGAAGTCCCGGGCGTGGTTATTGGCCAGACTCATCACGTCAAAACCCGCGTCATAAAAATACTTTGCGTACCGGGCAGGTGACCGGAACAGATAACATAGACTCGGGTTCTTGCACACCTTAAAGGGCTCACCGCCGTCTTGCAGTACGCCTTCAAGATTGCCAAACGTGACGTCGGCGTCCTGAAGAACGTCGGACACCATGGAAAAACTGGTCGCCCCGTCTTCAGGCGGAAGACGGTCATCAGGAAAGTCGGTCCCAATCATGATGTCGCCCACAGCCGCAAATGTGATCGGGGGCTTGGGCGGAGGCGGAGGCGGAGGCGGCGGTGGTGCAGGTGGTTCAGGTTCGGCGGCAGGTTCCTGGATTTCGGGTGGATCGACCGGCTCGACCGGAACGGGAGTCTGTGGCGCTGTGGCGCAGGCGCCCAGTCCAAATAGGACGGCGAGCAAAGAAAGCCTGAGAGATAACCGGGTCATAGTGATATTGGATCCGTTAGTGGTTATTGGCGCACTTTCAGTATGAGCACGTCGATGTTGGAGCGACGTAATTCTGAACGCATATTTTCAAATGCAGCGAAGTCTGAGCCCGGACCTACGTAAACGCGATACCAGATCTCTTCTTCTTTGAGTACGACCTGTTGAATATTCGATTCGATTCCTTTGAAAGCGAGCTCCGCTTTTCGCCGATCGGCGTCAACAAACTTTCGAAAAGACCCGGCCTGCAGAATGTACGTAGCAGGTTCTCCGGGGGCAGCAGCGGGTCGGATCGGCTTCGGCGCTGCGGGCCGCGCGGCAACCGGCTGATTGTTCTCGTCCGCAACAACCATTTCAAAATCGGGTAGCTCTTTGTAAAACCCGTATTCGTTTTCTACCGGAGCAGGCAATGGTTTCGGGGTTTCTGTCGCCGTAGTGCTGGTGGCCGGTTGGGCAATTTGCGCCGGAGCTTCTTCGGTGTCATTACTGCTCTGCGGCGCGATGGATGCGTTGGGGACAGGTCTGTCGGGTGGCTCCAGTTCAGCAGGGCGAAGCTGCAGATACAAACCAAGCGCTGCGATTAGTCCGAGCGCAAAGCCATAGCCCAGGAATGTCCAGGGCGATGAACCGGCTTTTTTCTTTGCCGTTTTGCGTGATCGTTTGTAGTCTCGGGCCATAAGTACGTTGTTCTGTGTGGTCGTGAGTTGTCGATGTCAGCTTACAGTCTGGTGCCGCATTTTGAGTACGATCCGCCGGGTCTTGTGCCAGACACTCAAAAAGCGTTGGCCAACGCAGGCTACATGCGGGTAGGTGCGCTAACGCCAATCAGGTCAAGGCCGTTTCGTATCACCTGCGCAGTAGCGCTTGCCAGCGCCAGGCGCGCATCGCGAAGATCGCGTTCATCACACAATACGCGGCACGCGCCATAAAAACTATGGAAGCCTGCAGTAAGCTCACGCAGGTAATTCACCAGCGTTTGAGGCGCGTGATTCTTCGCCGCGAGTTGGATGATTTCAGGGAACCGGGAGAGCTGGGTCATGAGCGCATCTTCTTTGGCGTGCGTGAGCAAACCGAGATGGTTCAGTCCATTGTCTTTGTCCCAGGGCGCCGTTTTCAGATCCGCGTGCTGAAAAATGCGGTGAACCCTGGCGTGAGCATACTGAACGTAAAACACGGGGTTTTCTTCGCGACTGCTCTTGGCCAGCTCAAGATCGAAATCGAGGTGCTGGTCGTTCGAGCGCATGACGTAAAAGAATCGGGCGGCGTCGTTACCCACTTCTTCACGCAGTTCCCGCAGAGACACGAATCCGCCTGAGCGGGTAGACATTTGCATGCGCTCTTCGCCTCTGTACAGCGTTACAAACTGCATGAGCCTTACTTTCAGACACTCCGGAGGCTCACCCATGGCCTCGAGACCTGCGCGTACGCGAGTCACGTATCCGTGATGATCTGAGCCGAGAATATCCAGCAGCGTGTCGAATCCGCGCTGTCGCTTATTCAGGTGATAGGCAATGTCCGAAGCGAAATAGGTGTGCACACCATTGGCTCTTCGAACGACACGGTCTTTGTCATCACCATAGTCCGTGGCCTTGAACCAGAGAGCACCGTCTTTCTCGACAACGCTTTTGTTGGCCTGCAGTTTTTCCAGCGCTTCTTGTACCATGCCGCTGCGGGTTAGCGAGCGTTCTGAAAACCATTCGTCAAACGTCACACCAAACTCGTCGAGGTCCTGTCGGATGTCATCGAGAATTGAATTGAGCACGGTGTCCTGAACCAGCGCATAGTCGTCGCCCAGAAGTTCGCGGGCGCGGATGCCTATAGCGTCAATGTACTGATCCTTGTCCCCGCCGTCGGGCTCATCAGCAGGAAGGCCGTGCAGCACTTTTTCGGCGCTGCGATGGAACTGGTCGCCGTATTTTTCCTGCAGATCTTTGGCGATGTCCACAATATAGTCGCCTTGATAGCCGTTCGCCGGAAAGGTGATCGCCTCGCCACGTTTGATGAGGTATCGCAGCCACATGCTGACAGCGAGAATATCCATCTGACGACCGGCATCGTTAACGTAGTATTCCCGGTGTACGCTAAAACCGGCGGCTGCCAGAATAGCGGACACGCTAGCGCCGTACGCCGCATGGCGGCCGTGGCCTACGTGGAGCGGCCCGGTCGGGTTGGCCGAAATAAACTCAACCAGCACTTTCTCGCGCGAGTTGGGTTCGGCCTGGCCAAAGGATTCTTCCTGTTCCAGCACGCTGCGAACAACCTGCTGGGTAACACCGGATCGCAGTCGAAAATTGATAAATCCGGGACCCGCGATTTCAATGGCTTCAACCAGAGCCGAGTCCGGAAAGTGCTCCACGATAAGCTCTGCTAGCTTGCGAGGCGGCATTCCGGCTTTTTTGGCCAGCGTCATGGCGACGTTGCTGGCGAGATCTCCGTGCTGGGGATCCCGGGTACGCTCGACGTTGATGGCATCGGGGGCTTCGAAGGAAGCCGCACCGGACGCGTTGATCTGCGTCAGGGACTGGCCGATGAGCTGGGCAATATCGTTCTTCACGGGGGGCTACTCTTTATTGACAGTTTCAGTCTGGGCAGGAAGTTTACCTGAAGCGGTCAGCGGGTTGAACGAGAATTGTCGCTCAGAACAGTTCCTGGGGGTCTACGTCGAGTGACCAGCGTACTCCCTGGATAGGCGGCGAAGCGTGCAAAAACCGGCAGAGTTCTCGCAGTACGTGGTTCAGAGAGCTGCGCTGTGCTGACTGGATGAGCAATTGACCATGGATCTTGCCGCCGCGACGAGCCATCGGAGCGGAGACCGGTCCATACAGTTCAATGCCCTGACGCGCTGCTTCTTCCCGCATATAACGATGCGCGGCGTGCAGGAATTCCATGGTTGTGGCCTGTTTCTTGCTGTTTGCGCGCAGCAGGGCCAGATAGCTAAATGGTGGCCAGCGCGTTGATTCCCGTTCGGCCAGGGCGGCCTGGGCGAAGGCTTCGTAGCCGTCATTGATCAGGTGCTGCAGAAGGGGGTGTTCGGGCATGGAGGTCTGAATCAGGACATGCCCCGGTTTCTGGGCGCGGCCGGCGCGACCGGATACCTGCACAATAAGCTGAGCGAGTTTTTCCGTGCTACGAAAATCGACGCCAAACAGCCCCTGATCGGCGTTGAGAATTACGACCAGTGTGACATTGGGGAAGTGGTGGCCTTTGGCAAGCATCTGGGTACCGATCAGTATCTTTATCTCGCCGCTGTTGACCCGGTCGAGAAACGCTTCGAGCTGATTGCGTGAACGAACTACATCACGATCCATGCGGGCGGCTGCGTAGTCGGGAAATATTTTTTCAACGTATTCTTCGATTCGTTCGGTACCCTGGCCAACAGGCTTTAGTTCGTTCTCACAATTGGGGCACTCATTGGCCACTGGTTGAAGGCGCGCGCAGTGATGGCACCTCAACGAATGACTGTCCTGGTGGTAGGTAAGGTGTGCATCGCAGTCGGGACAGTCGGCGATCCAGCCGCATTCGTTACAGAACCATGCGGGCGCGTAGCCTCTGCGATTGAGAAAGAACAGTACCTGACCGCCGGCACTCAAATGCTGTTGGGCGAGCGTTACGGCACGTGTGCTCAGGCCCTGGTGGCTGGGTTCTTTGCTCAGGTCGATCAGGTCTACGCCTGGCGGGCTGGCGTTGCCGGCTCGGTGAGTCAGGCGCAGGAGTTTATACCGACCTTCCGCCACGTTTTGCAGTGATTCAAGAGAGGGGGTGGCGGAGCCCAGAACTATAGGGATGTTGCAAAAATTCGCGCGCACAACGGCGAGGTCGCGGGCCGAGTAGCGGAAACCCTCCTGTTGCTTGAGCGATCCGTCGTGCTCCTCATCTACCACGATCAAACCGGGTTCAGGCAGGGGCACAAATACGGCGGATCGCGTTCCGATAATAATTCGAGCCTGACCTTCGCGAATGGCTCTCCAGTTCGCCAGTCGCTCCGAGTCTGAAAGTCCAGAGTGCATCAGTACAATGGGGGCAGAAAAGCGACGCTGGAATCGTCCCAGCAGCTGGGGTGTCAGACTGATTTCCGGTACCAGCACAAGTACCTGCCGTCCACGAGCCAGCGTGTCTTCAATCTGATGGAAGTACACCTCGGTCTTGCCGCTGCCGGTGACGCCGTACAGTAGCGTACAGCTGAAACCCTCATGTTGTCGGAGGCTGTCGAGCGCAGACTGCTGTTCGGCGTTTAACGCATGTGGAGTTTCAGTAGCTGTTGTGACCACAATTGTGCTGTCTATCTTGCGATTGGAAGATGTAATCCAGCCGCGCCGGTCCAGCGCCCGCAGCGCCGATCGCGCGTCGAAATCCAGAGCATCAAGCCGGGTAGTGTTGATGCCGTCGGGATGGGAGCCCAAAAATTCCCAGAGATCAGCCTGACGCGGGGCTCGCTTCAGTGCCTCCAAGGCGTTTTCCGGAGCCGACTCGGCGCGCGCCCAGACGGTTTCGCTGGCTGCAACCGGTTCACCTTCTTTGAGTTTTCGCGGCAGGGCTGCTGCGATCACCTCGCCGATTGGGTGCTGATAGTACTCTGAGGCCCAGCGCAGCAATTTGAGTTGTTCTGAGTCCAGGCAGGCATGCCTGTCCAGAACGGCAACAGCAGCCTTGAGTTTATTGGCCGGTACATCACTTCCGTGTCGGGTGTCGAGCACCACGCCCACCTTTTGGCTGCGGCCGAACGGCACTTTGACACGCATTCCAGGCTCGACGGAGTCCACGTCGTATCCGTCTGGTGGCCGATAGTCGAATACTTTTCGCAGGGGAACCGCAATCGCAACCTGCAGAATCGGGCCTGAATTACGCGTCATTCAGTCGGTTCCATACAGTGCCGGAACGATGCATTTATCCACATGTGAACAAATTGTGGATAACATTGTGGATAAACTGAGTGGTCACGGTTCATATCCGGTTAATTAGGTGA
Source organism: uncultured Gammaproteobacteria bacterium (assembly GCA_963922815.1). GTDB lineage: Bacteria > Pseudomonadota > Gammaproteobacteria > Steroidobacterales > SZUA-146 > SZUA-146. The sequence goes on along the minus strand of CAWUKD010000151.1, from coordinate 1,293 downwards.
TAGTAGGTTAAAATATTTAATATAAACAGTAAGGTGCGGTGTGGTCGAGCTAACCTGAGCACAGCTGCCCAGGCGCCTACGTGAGAGCCGATTCGATGATGCAATGCAAAATATCACCACAGACGCGCTGTTCAGCGCCACTTTAACGCAACTATCACCCCGGACCAATTATCCGGTATTTCTGCGTGCACCGATGGACAGGCACAACTCTCTCAACTCTCTCAGTCTGGACAGGCACAACTTCACTTTTGGGACAGGCACGCAGTGAGCACGATGTCTTTCGGCAACTGGATTATAGGCGATCCTGTAAAAAGCTTAATAATCAGATGTATAGCTGTCGGCCAGAGGTCAGCCAAGTGTGCCTGTCCAGATTTAAACTGTCGTTCAGACGTCATCCAGGCGTGCCTGTCCAGAATTAATGGGTAGGTGTGCCTGTCCACATCTAAACCTTGTCCACGCTTACCGGATGCGTGCCTGTCCAGGCTAAATTGTCCAGGCTAAATTTATACGGAGCGGGTTATTCCACCGTCAACGCGAAGGTTCTGCCCGGTGATGTAGGCGGCGCCGTCAGATGCCAGGAACGCGATGGTGGCCGATATTTCGCCGGTGGTGCCGTAGCGGCCGAGCGGTATGCGGGCGCGGAACTCTTCTTTTTCGGGCAGGCTGTCAATAAAGCCCGGGAGTACGTTGTTCATGCGTATGTTGTCTTTGGCGTAGTGATCCGCATAGAGTTTTGTGTAGGCGGCCAGCCCGGCACGAAATACGCCCGATGTTGGAAATACCGGGTCGGGTTCGAATGCAGCGAACGTTGAGATGTTGATGATCGCGCCGCTCTTTCGTTTTTGCATGATCGGCGTGACCAGTCTCGTGGGGCGGACCACATTCATAAAATAAACATCCATGCCGCGGTGCCAGTCATCGTCGGTGAGTTCCAGCAGCGGTCCGCGCGGGCCGTGCCCGGCGCTGTTAACCAGCACGTCGATATGTCCCCATTTATCCATTGCGGCATCAACCAGAATCGAAAGATCTTCATTTGATTCGTTCGATCCGGTAACACCGATGCCGCCGAGTTCTTTGGCGAGCGCTACCCCCTTGCCGGATGAAGACAGAATGGCGACGTCGAATCCATCTTGTGCAAGTCGTCGGGCTGCGTCGGCCCCCATGCCGCTGCCTCCGGCCGTAATAATCGCAACTTTGTTTTTCACCGTACTCTCCCGTTGGTTTTGCCTTACAGGACAACCTCATTATTACTGGCGATTACATACTCGCTCTTACCCGCGATGTTTGCAGTTG
>CAWUKD010000150.1:0-8646 GCA_963922815.1 uncultured Gammaproteobacteria bacterium | reverse complement strand
ATCCACAGCTTTCGAGCGGGGCGTCGGACTGGGGTGCGATAGGTGCTCCGTATCTTGAACATGCCAATACCGATGCCACGCTCAAAGTATTTAAGTCGGGAGAGCTGCTCGGTACCGGTAATCAGGTCTTTGGTATTGGCACGCACACGCTGACGTGGGAGGCCGAAACCCTGATTTCGTACCCGCTGGATGTTGCCTTGCCGGTGGTGCTGATGTACCTGACCTCATTAAAAGAGTTACCCGCAGGTAAGGAGTTTATTCTCAACGTCATGCTGGAAGCCGGCTTGATCTCTCTCGATCAATTTGTGATCGATTCGACGCCGCATGAACTTTTTCCGATCGTAAATCGCCAGCAGCAGCGACTGTTCGTTTATGACCGCGACGCCCCTCAGATTTTCTTCAGTCAGGACACGGTTCGGGTCGAAGCACTCAGTCCCGGTGGCTCAAATGGTGATCTTGCTTTAGATGCGCTACAGCCGACGGTATCGACGTTCGATCGATGCGACCAGCCCGTGAGCTTATTTGCCAATCTGCCCAATTTCCTTCCTCTTGGTACGCATACCGTCACGTGGACCGCGCTGGATGCAGGACCTAACCCCGATTCACCGCGCGGTGATCAACGAAACGAAACCATTCGCACTCAAACCATTATCATCGAGGACACGACCCCACCTCTGTTAATTCCTCCTGCTGACATCGTGGTTGAAAGTGCCGGCACGGCGTCGATTAACCTGGGGCAGCCGCTGGTGTTTGACGTGGTCGATCTTGAGCCTGCGGTGACCTGCGAAGCCAACGGAAACTCGGTCGACTGCCTGGCATCCTTTAGCGCGCCTGTTGGTGTGACTGAAATCACCTGGACGGCGACCGACAGTTCCGGTCAGGCGGCTCAGGCCATGCAGTTGGTCAATGTCAAAATTCCGGGCAGCAACAATACACCTGTCGCGCATGATCAGACGCTGACCAATCCCGTGAAGTCATTCGATTCTATCGATATTGAGCTGACGGCAGAAGACATGGACGGGGACCGGCTGGCATTTGCATTGGTCGACCAGCCTCAGAACGGGTTTTTCATTGCGCCATTGTATCCGTATTTCATTGAAGACTATCGAATTGAAGCGGGGCCCAGCCCGTTAACGCTCGAACAACGTTGCGACGAACTCTTTGACGATCCCCAGGACAACTACGATCTGGATTACCCTTATTTTTCTGAGTGGGTATCCGTCACGGATGACGGTCGCTCGTATGTCTATGACCGGGGGTACGTCCGTTGCCAGCAGTACTATAACGGTGATGGTCTTCCTGAGCTGGAGCTTCGCATTGCCGTATTCGATGAGCAAGGAGCCCTTATCAATGCTCAGTCTTTCGGCAGCGATGTCGAAGCCAATGACGTCTGGGTGAATCCGAATACGGGACTGGTGTACATGGTGTATGGAACCATCGATACAACCAACAGTATCTTGCGGTATTCGGAAAATCTGGACTTTGAGTTTTTATACAACATGGATAACGCCGACGGCCCGGGATTCAATCAGGATTTCGTCGAAGAAATTCAAAGCGTTGTAGTCGACCCCAATGGGTTGCTCTACGCAGCTACTCCTTTCAATATATCGGTCTATAAGATTGAAGGTGTGCCGCCGGAGTCCAACGGCACGACCATTCATCCGGAATACCTGGGTAGTCTGTCGAATCCGGGTTTTAACTTCGGTTACAACTCTCTGGCTATCGGGCCCGATGGCAACGTGTTCGCATCGGATTCAGACGGCGATCGAATCTATCGGTATGCGGCTTCGGTACTTGATGTCGACGGTTCGTTTACGCCCGGGGCCTTCGAGGGCTGGCTGGGCAAATGCACCACCGATAACAATCCGGGCCTGGAGACACACTGCGACGTTGCCAATCAGCGTTCGGTAGGATTCGCGTGTACAGATCAGACCTGTGGAGGTTCTGGTTTTGGTACGGAACCGGGCCAGTTCAGAAACCCGAAGGGCATAGACATTGATCCGAATGGCGTGTTGTATGTGACGGATTTCGACAACAATCGCGTACAGCGTTTCACTCCCGAAGGCTATGTGGCCGGAATAGCGAAGTCCAACTGCAGTTCCAACTGCTTTGTCCTGGGTAATTTCGGCAAGCCCAGCGATATCAGCGTGAACTCCGATCGCTTCTATATTCTCGATATCCAGACCCAGTTGCTTCACGTTTCAGAAACCACGCCCATAAAGGAGATTCGCGACACTTCCGTCGTGGTGGAGTACAGCTCCAACAATAATTTTATTGGCACCGACACGTTCACGTTTGAGGTCACAGATGGCCTGCGTCAGGATGGCGTATTTGTCACCAGTAACCTGGCGACGGTAACTGTCCCCGTTATTCGCAATGACCGTCAGCCGATTGCGGATGCCGGCATTGCCGCCACCACAGATGAAGATCTGCCGGTCGCTATTACGCTGGATGGTAATGATCCGGATTTTCCGCTGGATACCATTGAGTTTCAAATCAGTACGCCGCCGCAGTTTGGTACGCTGAGCGGGCAGGGCGCGACCCGGACCTACACCCCGAATGTGAACTACGCTGGCAGTGACAGTTTCAGTTTCGTTTTGTTTGACGGAACTAACACTTCAGCGCCGGAATCAGTCGCGATAACCATCGTCCCCACAAACGATCCGGTTGTCATCAATCCAGATAGCATGAATCTGTTCGGAGTCGGGTACATTGGAACGATTGTGGTGCCGTTTACAGATCCGGACGAGCAGGACCTGCATCGAGTCTCTATCGACTGGGGTGATGGCAGCGCTATCGAGCTGGAGGGCGCGCCGCAGTCCGACGGATCTTTGTCGGGTCCTTTGCTGCAAGAAGGCAGAGGTGACAGTGGCGTTGTCGTGGCTGAGTATTTGTATACGGATGAGGGTACGTACCCAATTGAAGTGTGCATCACCGATCGGATCGAGCTTGACCCTAACGGGGTCAAGACCGACACGGCAGACTCCACCACTACATGCTCAACGGCCGATATTAATGTTGAGCAACGGCCCTTGGTGTTGGTCGACATTGAGCCGTCAAACTGTACCGTGGATCCTGCCGATGAGGTTGCCGTGCCGGTCTGCACGGCCGTCGACGGTAACAACATCGACTACACGCTGAGCGTCCGAAACATTATGCCGGACGTTGCAGGTGGTCTGACTGCCAATAATCTAGTGCTGATCGCAGACGTTGATCCGACGCTGACGATTACAGGTGCCGAAGCGGTGGCTGCAAGAGCGCTGCCGGGGTTTGGCGATCGTCTCGGGTCCTCGGGTAACAGGTCGGAATCCGGCTCGGTAATAAATTCCGAATCGCAGTGTAGTTGGGAGCTAAATACCGTCACCTGTACGGTCGACAATCTGCCAAGCGGTTCTGAAGTGGTGATTGTATTGAATACCGCTTCGACCGGGGAGGCCGTATCGGATCGCAATGTAAGGATCACGACAGAGCTGGTAATGGATGAAGCCAATCTTGCGGCCGTCAGCAAGAACGCAAGAGACGTGTTTGTCACCCTGAATCCATTTGGCGATGCCGACGGTGATGGTGTCACTAATGAGGATGACGCGTTTCCAAGCGATCCGAATGAGTCCGTGGATACCGATGGCGATGGCATCGGCAATGTTGCTGATCTGGACGACGACGCAGATCTGATGCCGGATGCCTGGGAAAACCGCTATGGGCTTAACGCACTGAGTGATGACGGAGAGGCTGATAGCGATGGTGATGGATTGACCAACGTTCAGGAGTTTTTCGCGGGTGCAGACCCCAATCGTGCGGACTCCGACCTGGATGGATTCCTGGATGGCAGCGACAACTGCCCGGTACGTTTCGATCGTAATCAGCACGACAGCAATCTGGACGGGCGCGGCGATGTGTGTGATGTACGAATGACGGCGAGGGCGCTGGCCACGATTAGCCCCGCTGGTGGCAATGCCGACGACTATGCTGTTCTGCGCAGCTCGGACTCGGGCAGTCGACTGTGGATTGGGAGTAATAACGGTGTGTGGCAGCACGTTGTTGAAGTATTGACTCCGGATCTTACCGCGTTGGATATGGCTGTAGTGACGGATGTCGATGGGACAGGAAGCTCCGCCATTGCCATTTTGGCCGAAGATTCGTTTGGGTCCAGCCGGGTTACGCTGACAGATTCTGTGAGTGGCACCGTTCTGAACGAACTGTCGTTTTTTGATCCGAACTGGGTGACCTATGCGGTGACGGAGCTGGCAGGTGCAGCCGCCAATGGGGCCAGTGCTCTTGCCGTCGTCGCAAAACATTTTGATGGAACTTTGAGCGTAGAGATTCGAAATGCAGCGGATGGTGCGCTCTTTGACACCGTCAACGTATTGGGAGTCGGTTGGCAGCCGCTGGATATCAGCGCTCTGGCCAACGGCACGCTGGCGATTCTGGCTGCCCACTACGATGGTCGCATCAAAGTGGTTTCATCATCGGCTTCGGGCGTACTTAGCGAAACTGACTTTCTCGATACATCGGCACGAGCACTGTCATTAGCGACGGTGGATATGGGTGAGTCAGGAGCGGCCCGATACGCGGTGCTTGCTGCGGACGCAGTGGATGGCGCTTTGCTCGAAGTTCGCGACGCGCATACCGGTGCTCTGATGGGTGAAACATTAATTGCGGGTTCCGTGCCGGTTGATCTTGTCGCGCTGTCGGACACGTCGAACCTGGCCTTGCTGCTGGCCGCGCCTGAAACTGGCGCGCTGAGAGTGGCGGAGCTTGATGGAGTCGCTAACGCGGTCTCGCCCGAGCGCAATTTTCTCGACGGTTCATTCGCTCCGCGGGCCGTGGTCGATGGCGATTCGTCTGAAGTCGGGGTCTTGGGGTCCGATGAATTCGGCCAATTGACGTTGGTCCTGAAGGACATCACAACCGGTGACAACGCAGGAGAAATATCGACGGGTGTCGGGTCGAACAATGCGTTGATGCGGTTTGAAGATGAGACGTTCTCGCTCGCGAGCGGGCTGGTGGAAGCCTGCGATCAGGATGGAGGGTGTTCCGCGGGCGACTTCAGTTTTGCCTACAACAGCACAAGAGAAAACCCTATCGTGTTGTTTCAGCGCTCACCCGTTCAGATTGCTTTCCTGGAGTCCACTCCTGTTGAAATAGTGGACTATGCAATGGCCCAGAGTCTGAACTATACGTCATCGCTGATTGGTTCGGCGTTCGACATCAATGATACGGTTGTATTGCAGCTGCCAAACGGGGACTTATACAAGATTGGCAATCCACTGTGCCTGCTGAATGCTCAATCGGAGTGCACTGAAACTGACAGTGAGGTTCGCTTTGACTGGGCGAGACTGTATCCGGATTCTGATTTCGATCAGGTCAGTGATGATGTTGACAATTGTGTCACGGTTGCTAACACGAATCAGCTGGATGCCGATGGTGATGGATTTGGTAATGCCTGTGACGGTGACTTTAACAACGACTGTGTCGTCAACTTTGTTGACGTGGGTGCAATGACTAATGTGTTCTTCTGCTCCGACGACAGCCTTGAGTGCAGAAATGCAGATATGGACGGTAGCGGTGCGGTAAATTTTGTGGACTATTCAATGCTGGTATCGGAGTTTTTGGAAGCACCAGGACCAAGCGCCCGGCAGGACCTCTGCTCATTACCGTTGGCTGTTAATCAGCCCCTGACTCTCTTGGGTACGTTTTCATACGATATGGACAGCGCAGACTCAGGTACGCCCGGCAACCCGGAAATGGACGTATTTTTCAAAAGAATAACCTCTACGTCGGGAGAGCTGTCACCCATCAATGGCGCGAGCCTGGCGTTGATGGGCTCGGAGCGACCCAGTCCGGATGACTGTTTGGCGGCGAGCATGACGGTTGAAGGTACTGCGCAAAGTTCCATGCAGCTTAACGACTGGTTCTGCATGCGTACCAATGGCGGTCGCCTCTCGCGATTTCAGATTACCGATGCATCCTCGCTACCGATAAATACTGCCCAGAACATGGAAATTGACTTAACCACGTGGGAGTGTGACTCGTGCGAAACATCCTTTGATCCAACGCCGCTGCCGGGTATCGTCGGCTGGTTTGACGCAGACCTGGAAGGTTCGATCGAGTTGGCTGGCGACACCGTTCTGAACTGGCAGGATCGCAGCGGCACCATCCCGTCGATGGCGAGCCTGAACAGCAACCAGCGCCCGACTTACACAGCAAACGGTATCAACGGGCGCGGCAGCGTTTCGTTTGACGGAGTGGATGATCGTTTGTTTGCAAGTACGACGACCAATTTGCAGAATGGTTATACAATATTAATCGCCGCCCGCAATGACGTTCGTCAAAACTACAACGGCCTGTTTAGCTTGCGTAACACTGCCAACGGGCAGCAGGCGGCTCTGGAGATCTACTGGCAGCAGGGCACTACAGATGCGGCGAGTGGGAATCTGGTCGTGGCAGCGAATCGCTCTACCGGATCATTTGCCTACTATGAATCTTCGAATGCTGGCCCGGTCATCGGCAATTCCTACACGATGGCTGCCAGAGTCAGTGCTGACTTTACCACCAGGCAGCTGCAGGTCGATGGGGTCAATGTTCCGCAGCAGAGTTTCTCATCGGATGTAACTCCAAACGCAGTCAGGCAAATGTGCCTGGGGCAGGGGTTTGGTATCGGCGTCAGTAATACCATTCTGGAAGGTCAGATTGGCGAGGTGCTGGTGTTCGATCGAGACTTAACAGACGCAGAATTTGATTTCGTGTCGACTTATATTGAAAGCAAATGGGCTCAAAATTAGTCCTGGGCTGCTATCCGTAATTCGCTTGGCGGTAGTAAGGCCTGGCGATGAACTGATCACTGAAAAACACTGAAAATTAGGTTCGTCGATACTAAACGGTCATTTAGGGAGGGCCTGGCTATTTACGCGGAGACGGTAGTCAATTGTAGCCACACGGCCCGTTGTATCAATGTGAACGCTGGTCTGCAGGAGTCATGCCCGACTGCTTCGCCGTGTACCGAGCAGGCCAGCGACGCCTGTGAGTAACATCCAGAACGCAGCCGGAATGGGCACCGTAGCGACCGGCAAGATCTGTCCCCGAATTTCGCCGCTAAGGAAGAAATCGGTATGAATGTTGACGTACCAGAGTCCCGCCAGAACATTGCTGACCTGTAGATCGGTCAACAGTCGGCTGCCGATTGAAGGGTTCGAAGTATAGTCGAAAATGACTTCTACAAAGGCGTCCATACCTGGTAGTGCCGGGCCGTGAAAATGAGCCGCAATAGCCGGCGAGTTAAGACCTTCCCAGGAGACATTCCAGGATATTTCGTTGGTATCGTGATTCAGCGTCAATTCAGCGGTGCCCGTCGCCAGACTACCGCTTCCCAATCCGCCATTGGCCTGCTGGCCATTCATTTCGGCACTGAAGTGGGTAAACGTGGTTGCGCCTGCCGTAAGCGGCGACAATAAACCCAGCGACAGGATAGTTATAATTAAAATTCTCATGATCAAAGCCCTTTAGTAGCGTTTATTGGATCCGGTCTTTTGAATGCTAATACAGAAGCAGCCTAAGCGATGATTGTGCGATTATTCTGATTCCGCAGGTAGTCCGGCTTCTATACATATAGGCGAGTCCTTATCTTTAAGTGTAGCACTTCTTTTTTGGCTCGTCGGAAACGTCTTTCGGAGACTTCATTCTGGGAGGATTCGGCGGGGAGTGCGTTTCTCATTGCGGATCAGTTTTATTACTGAGAAATTAGCAGGTTGGAGAGTAATTGAAACCGTAATCGCTCTCGAATAGCAGGCGCGGCTGATGTTCTGTATTTAACCGGGAGCACAGTATTCCTCAACGCAACCGAGTAATTATTTTCGGAGCGAAAAAATCAGCGTTCATGGCATATTCGGAGTGTTTAAAGTCAGAAGGTCTTCCCGTATTTCGTAGTAAGGTTGCCCTGATTGAAATCGATCCATGGCTGTCTGGGGCAGTCAACCAGGATTAGCCATCGTTAACGACAGGTTCACGGCTAACGTTCAGCTCAGTAAGAGGGCAGACCAAATGATTAAGATTAACGTACAAAACGCCGGACTTGTGCTGCTGAACCCATTCATGCCGCAGCTGTATTCGGAGCTGAGCCTTACGGCGAACGACGAGTTTGCGGATGCGATGGCGGCAGGGCGTGCAGCTCGTTTATTGCAATACATAGCCGGCGCGAATATTGATGCTCCCGAATATGATCTGTCGCTGAATAAAATTCTCTGCGGTATTCCCATCGAACAACCGATATCAAGGAGTATCGACGTTTCTGATACGGAAGCGAAGCTCATCGCAAGTATGTTGACGGCCGTCATCGCTCACTGGTCTGCTCTTGGAGATACGTCCACTGAGGGGTTGCAAGAATCTTTCTTGCTTCGCGATGGCCACCTGATGAATAGCGATAATGAATGGAGATTGATAGTAAGTGCAAGGCCGTTCGACATGTTGCTTGATCGGCTGCCGTGGAGCTTTCAAACGATGAAATTACCGTGGATGAATGAGCTTTTACATGTTGATTGGCGCTGAGATCTGAATGGCTCGGCTTGCGGCTTCTGTGACTCTGGGGGCGTCCGCAGCCCACTTTCGGAGATTCCGGATGTCGGATTTGATGCGATAAATCTATTCTCTAGT
>CAWUKD010000149.1:0-8735 GCA_963922815.1 uncultured Gammaproteobacteria bacterium | reverse complement strand
CCGGGAAGACGAGAAAGCGCGACGCGCTGTAGAGCTGTCGCAGTCTGGTTTGAGACAGGTCGACAAATACATCAATGTCCAGGTGATGGCCCGCCCGCTTTAGATCGGCTGCCAGCTCACCATTGCCCACGAAACATACTTTGAGCTCTTCGTTTTCGAGCATGTTCAGGGCGGCAAGCAAAATGTCGGCGCCTTTGTGTTTGCTGAACGAGCCGACAAAAATAAAGTCGTATTCCTTGGCGATTTTTTCGGACGTGTGAAAGCGCAGATCATCGGCGCCGGCGCAGATCACTTCGGCATCGGTGACGCCCAGTTCCCGTTCTATCACCGGGCGCAGCGATTCACCTGCGATAATGACCTTGTCGAAACGTTTGGCCGCTTTTGCAAAACGTTTGCGCCTGTACTTGCTGTGCTGATCTATCTGGCGGACGCTGCTTCCGTGAATTGAAAGCACGATGCGTGTTTTCGGATGCAGGAATCGATAGAGCCGCGCAGCGTGCATTAACGACGACAACGAATGTACGTGGACAATATCGTAGCGTATGAAATAGTGAGGCACGAACTTCAGTGCAGACCACATTCGGTGGGGCAGTGAGTGTCGCTTGCCGCGAGTGTGCGTGCGGATCTTGAACAGGTCGAAGGTTTCATGATCCGTTGAGTGGCTGCGAAAGAAACGAAACTGATGGCGCACGAATATACCCGCCGACGGTCGGTCGGGTGTAGGGAACGTATCGGTTACCAGCAGTACTTTCATAGGGCCTGAGAATTGTTTCGGAATAGGCGAAGATATCAAATTCTGTGGTGGGCTGTAGCGTCTGTTGAAAAGAAAATCGGAGTTGGGAAGAGTATCGGAAATAACGTGCTGATTACGCTTGACAATTAGTTTCGGATCTTGTTGGAAAGCGTATCAAAAGTGCGGTTGTTGCAGTCATTGGCATGGGGTACCCTAAACCATTAAAAGTTGAATAAAATCATCCGACTGTATTATTGATGATCGCGTGTTCCTGCGGCGTGTGGAATGGCGATACGCGTGGAGTTCCAACATGACCGTACGACTGATTCTAACGTTGTGTGCGCTGGGCGCGCTGGTGGCCGGATGCGGTGGGGAACCGCCGAGCCGGGCGGGTCAGAAAGTGTACAAAGTCGCGCTGGATCAAACGCCCACCGATCTCGATCCGGCCCATGCGGCGACGCTTTATCAAAACCATCTGATCGTAAACCTGTACGACACGCTCTACAGCTACAAGTATCTGGCGCGTCCGTATGAATTAAAACCCCGCCTTGCCGCAGCGATGCCCGAAGTCTCTGAAGACGGACTGACCTATACCATTCGGCTAAAGCGCGGCGTGCGTTTTATCGATGATCCGGCATTCGAGGCAGGTAAAGGACGCGAGGTGCTGGCTTCTGATGTTGTGTATTCCCTGCAGCGCCACTTTGACCCCAAGACGCTGTCCAGCGGCGACTGGTTCTGGAAGGGCCGGATAGAAGGGCTGGACGCGTGGAAAGAAGCGGGTTCGGACTACGACGCGACGATAAGCGGTCTTCAGGCCACTGACAGTCACACGCTGACGATTCGACTGACCAAGCCCTATCCGCAGCTGATTCACACGCTGGCACAGGGCTACTCGAGCGTTGTGCCCCGGGAGGCGGTGGATAAATATGGGCGCGAGTTTTCCATACGTCCCATTGGATCAGGGCCATACAGGCTCGATCGGTTCGACAGTACACGCGCCGTTTTGGTGCGTAACCCGGACTTCCGCCAGGAGCCCATAGTGCTCGCCGACGAAGGTTTCCGCGAGGACCTGCATGGCGGTCTGAATCTCGAGACTGTTGAAGGCAAGGTTCCGCCCATAACTGACCGGATTGAAATCAGCTTTATTGCCGAAGACACGGCGCGCGTGACCTCACTGACCAAGGGCGGCGAGCTTCACACGGCGCGACTGCCTTCGCCGATGTACGACCAGTTTCTGGCCGGTACCCAGCCTGCCGTGCTCAATGCCGACTACGCGGACTCGTTTAATATGGTCGCCGGGCTGGAAGCAGGTTTTGTCTTTTCAAACTTTAATCTGGACGACCCGAGCGTTGGTTTGAGTGACGATCCTGTGCAGAACGAAAAAAACCACGCTTTACGGTGCGCGATTATCAAAGGTTTTGACTGGGGAGAGCGTAACAGCCGCTACTACTCCAATCTCGGGCAGGTGTTTCCGGGGATTATTCCGCCGACGGTACCGGAATTTGATACCAGTCTGTCGAGAGAGAGCGTTACGCTTGATGTAGAGGGTGCCAAACGTCTGCTGAGTGAGGCCGGGTGGGACGCAGAGAGCCTGCCTGAATTGATTTACGGGATTCCGTCGTCCGTGCTGCAAACCCAGTATTACGAACAGTTCCGCGGGTTCATGAGCAACATCGGCTATCCGTCGGACAAAATCAAACTGAAGCGGTATGCCACCTTTGGGGATATTGCCAAAGCCTGGAAAAACTCCGAGCTGCCGATTATCTACAAAGGATGGAATCTTGATTATCCGGATGCCGAAAACACGCTGCAGCTGTTTTACGGGCCAAATGCATCCCCGGGCTCCAACGATGCGAACTATCGCAACCCGGAATACGATCGTCTGTTCGAACAGTCGTCGGTGATGCAGCCGGGCGAAGAACGCACGCGCCTTTACCACCGCATGAACCGGATGGTGATTGACGATTGTGTATCAATGACTGGACTGACCCGAACCACCATATTGCTGTGGGACAAGAACGTCACTGCCTATCCGGACAGGGCGTTTGTCAGCGGGTTCTATTTTCCCTACGTTGACGTGCCTGTATCCGAATAGTGTTGCCTGACGAACAGGCATACGCCTGATGGACCTGTTGAGATTTACACTCCGTAAACTGATCGGCGGGATTCCGCTGATCATCGGCGTGACCTTTATCAGCTTTGTGTTGATGGTCTATTTTGGACCAGACATGACCTATTCGCTGACGGGCAAAAACCCGACGGCCGAACGCATTGCAGAAGTGCGAGCGGAGCTCGGGTACGACCAGCCGTTTTTCGTGCGCTATTTCGACTATGTGCGCGAACTTGCAACGCTCGATTTTGGTCATTCGTTTTCGTCCGGCGAACGCGTTTCAGCGAAGCTTGGCAAAGCCGTTCCGGTTACAGTGGCTCTCATGGCTCCCGGCTTCGTTCTTGGCAATTTGCTGGGACTTGGGCTTGCCCTGATCGCGGCCTATCATCGCGGCAAATGGCTGGACAAGACGATCATGGGGGCGTCGGTCGTCGGCATGAGCATCAGTTTTCTGATTGTCGTCATATTTTTTCAACTCGTGTTTTGCTCGAGCCAAGGTCTGAACTGGTTTCCTTCGCGTGGATGGGAAGTGTATTCGCTCGGCAGTTATTTGAGCTACGTCACGGTGCCGACGCTGGCCATAGTGTTTGTAGCGCTCGGTTACAACACCCGGTTTTATCGCGCCATTCTGGTGGAAGAGTTAAATCGCGATCATGTCAGAACAGCGCGAGCCTATGGCACAGGACCTGCGCGCCTGCTGTACCGGAACGTACTCAAGAACTGCCTGATTCCCATTATTACCCGCGTGATGTTTTCCATTCCGCTGGTGATCATCAGCGGGAGTCTGATTATCGAATCCTATTTTGGTATTCCCGGCGCCGGCAAGCTGACCTACGACGCAATCACCTCCGGCGATCAGCCTGTGCTCAAGGCGGTAGTGGGGCTTACGGCGGTGCTTTTTGTGATTACCCTGCTGCTGACCGACGTGCTGTATCGTGCGGTGGATCCGCGAGTTGAGCTAACATGACCACCCACGTCGGCAACGAGCCCGTTATTGAAGTGGCTGAACGTCAGACGCTGTGGTCCAAGGCCCGCTACCGGTTCAGCCGCGACACGGCGGGCGTTATTGGTTTGTTCGTTGTCTTGATCTACGCGCTGATAGCGCTCGGCGTCGGTCTAGGCTGGTGGGGCGTCGACTGGAGCATTATTCGCGGCGGTCGCTTCGAGCCCGTGTCCGCGGACTTCTGGTTTGGCAGCAACCTGAACGGCCAGGATATTTTCGCTCGCACTATTTACAGTACTCGCACGGCCTTTGAAGTGGGTCTCATCGTGGCCGTTCTGTCGACCATTATTGGGGCTGTTTTAGGCGGCGTAGCGGGTTTCTACAGTGGGACATGGATCGATGCCGTCGTGCTCTGGTTCAAGGGTGTTCTTGACGCCATTCCGTTTTACCTGTTTGTCGCCGCGGTGGCCTTTGCGATGAAGGGGCACCCGTACGGAATGCATGTCGCGATGATTGCCACGTTTTGGACGACGACCGGGAGACTGGTACGCGGAGAGGTCATTAAGCTTAAGGAGCTTGAGTTTGTCGAGGCCGCTCGTGCCATCGGAGTATCCCGGCTGACGATTATTTTTCGTCATATCCTGCCGAACACGTTTCACGTTCTGCTGGTTCAGGCCACCATCGTGTTTGTGTCTGCCATTAAGGCCGAAGTGATACTCAGCTTCCTGGGAATTGGCATTCAGGACGGGGTGAGTTGGGGCAGCATGCTGGCCGAATCAACGCTGGAAGTCGCCGCCGGGGAATACAACAATTTTCTGTTTGCCTCGCTGTTTATGTTTGTGCTGGTTATGGCATTCAATGTGTTTTCGGATGCCATGCAAGACGCGCTGGACCCACGGGCAGCCTAGCAGGATGTATACGCCATGACCTCAGCTGCAGAAACGGTGCTGGAAGTGCGCGATCTGGTCGTGGACTTTACGACAGAGCGCGGCGTGGTGAGGGCGGTAAACGGCGTGAGCTTTAAACTTGCCGCCGGAGAAACGCTGGGGATTGTTGGTGAGTCGGGTTGCGGCAAGACGATCACCTGCCTGTCACTGTTGGGGCTTGTGCCCGGTCCGGCAGGGCGGGTTGTCAGCGGTGAAATACTCATTAACGGTCGCAATATTGTCGGTTGCACTGACCGGGAACTCCGTACGATTCGGGGTCGCGACGTTGCGATGATATTTCAGGAGCCGATGACGGCACTGAATCCGGTGTTCAGCGTACGCAGTCATATGGTCGATGTACTAAGGCGCCAGGCCGGATTGAATCGGAAGCAGGCGGTTGATCGGGCGATTGAGCTTCTCGATCTGGTCGGTATTTCGGCGCCACGCCAGCGTCTCGACGATTATCCTCATCAGCTGTCGGGCGGCATGCGCCAGCGAGTCATGATTGCCATGGCCCTGGCGTGTAGTCCGCGAGTACTGGTTGCCGACGAGCCAACGACGGCTCTGGATGTGACTACTCAGGCTCAGGTGATTGATCAAATTGCGAGTCTTCAGCAGCAGTTTGGTATGAGCGTCGTGCTGGTGACTCACGACCTTGGTGTTGTGGCGCAAATGTGCGAATCGGTCATGGTGATGTACTGCGGTGAAGTCGTCGAAACCGGAAGCGCCCGATCCCTGTTTTCTGCCCCGGCTCATCCGTACACCGAGGGCCTGTTAAAATCCATTCCGCAAATTCGCGAGACAAGGCTGGAGCGGCTTCCCGTCATTCCGGGCCTGGTACCGGATCTTGCCAACTTGCCGACGGGCTGCAACTTTTATCAGCGCTGTGAGTTTCATTCGGAGCAATGTGATGCGGCCAAGCCTGCGCTCAGGCACGTTGACAGTGCCTCCCACGCAGCCGCCTGCTTTCATCCGCGGGGCTCACGATGAAAGGCCACCTCAAGGTCAGCCGTCTCACCAAGCGCTTCCGGGTCGGCGGCGGGTTTCTGCGGCCGTCCAGGTGGCTGACGGCGGTCGACAACGTGAGCTTCGAAGTTCCTGCCGGCACGACGTTCGGGCTGGTCGGTGAGTCCGGCTGCGGCAAGTCGACGTTAGGGCGCTGTGTATTGCGTCTTAACAACCCTGATGAAGGCGAGATTGAACTGGACGGCGTTCAGGCGCATACGCTCAAGGCGGATCAGCTGTTTTCGTTTCGGCGGCGCATGCAGGTCATTTTCCAGGACCCGTACGCCAGCCTGAGTCCGCGACGCACGATCGCACAAACGCTGCTGGAGCCTTTGAATACGCATCGCGTCGGCGAATCCGGGGACCGCCTTGACCGTGTCGTCGAGTTGCTCGAGCTGGTGGGATTAAGGCCCGGCGTTTTGCACCGCTACCCGCACGAATTTTCAGGCGGTCAGCGACAACGAGTTGGAATCGCCCGCGCGCTGGCACTGGATCCGGACTTTATCGTGGCCGACGAGGCGGTGTCGGCGCTTGACGTGTCGGTTCAATCGCAGGTGTTGAACCTGCTACGCGACATTCAGCGGGATCGTGGCATGTCTTACCTGTTTATCTCGCACGATCTCGCGGTCGTACAGCACATTAGCGACAGGGTGGGAGTCATGTACCTTGGGCGTCTGGTTGAAGTTGGCAATGCAGACGATATTTTCTGCTCTCCCCGGCACCCTTACACTCAGGCTTTGCTTAGCGCCGTGCCGGTGGCTGATCCGGAGCATGAACACAAGAGCGGGCTGCTGGAGGGCGACGTGCCTTCACCACTGGATCTTCCACCGGGCTGTCCGTTTCACACGCGCTGCCCGCACGCGATGTCGCAGTGTTCCAAGGACATGCCCGAGTTCGTACAGACAGGGTCGGACAGCGGGTCACATACTGTACGCTGCCATCTTTTTACATCAACTGAACAGAGGTCACCATGAGTCATCGCGTCGCGTTTATAGGTCTGGGAGTAATGGGCTATCCGATGGCAGGGCATCTCAGTAAAGCGGGTTTCGACGTGTGCGTATTTAATCGCACGGCGTCTGTTGCCAACCGCTGGTGTGAGGAATATGAGGGCAGGCGGGCGGAATCCCCAAAAGAAGCGGTCAGGCACGCGGACTTTGTGATGTGCTGCGTTGGCAACGACGATGACGTTCGTTCGGTGCTGACAGGCCCTGACGGCGCACTGGCGGGTATGCAGCCTGGCTCCGTACTGGTCGATCATACGACCGCGTCAGCGACGCTGGCGGAAGAACTGGACAAATTGGCAAACGATCTGGGCGTGCGGTTTATGGACGCTCCGGTGTCCGGGGGCGAGGCGGGTGCCGTAAACGGTCAGCTAACCATCATGCTGGGCGGCGCGCATGCCGACTTTGAGCGGGTAGAACCGGTCATTCAGCCGTATGCCAAGGCCTGTCAGCTAATCGGACCAGTTGGACACGGGCAAATGGCGAAAATGGTCAATCAGATTTGCATCGCGGGTCTGGTTCAGGGCTTGTCCGAGGGATTGCATTTTGCGGCGGCCAGCGGGCTGGACACCGAGCGCGTGATCGCGGCCATTGGTCAGGGTGCTGCCCAATCCTGGCAGATGGATAATCGTGCGAAAACCATGCTCAAGGGAGAGTTTGAATTTGGCTTTGCCGTGGACTGGATGCGCAAGGATCTTGCCATCGCGCTCAGCGCCGCACGCGGGGTTGGCGTCGATTTACCGGTGACGCAGCTTGTCGACGAGTATTACAGCGACGTTCAGACGATGGGCGGTGGGCGATGGGACACGTCCAGTCTGATTGCCCGGCTGCAGCGTAACAATCGCCATTGATTCATTGGCCGAGCCGGAGTGTGCGACCGAACTGGATTGATTTTGTTCGCATCATCAAAGAGATGGTTTCGTGCCGAAAACGGTTGGCGCAAACGAAAGCGCCTGATCAGCGCAAGCCAATCAGGCGCCACTGTACCGTCTGCGGTTTTGGGGCTGCGGTACGGGTCAAGTTACTGGTCAATTTACTGGCCAGGTTATTGGCCGCGTACGGCTCAGATCGCGTTCTGATCAGCCCCGTTGTCGTGATAGTACCGACGCACTTTGGGGTTCATGACTTTCATCCAGAGCGGCGGCACCAGGGCCAGCAGAATCATGGCCGAGTATCCGGCTGGTAGCTGGGGGCTATCCTCAAAATGCCTGAGGACCTGATAGCGACGCTGGGGATTGGCGTGGTGATCGGAATGGCGCTGAAGTTGAAACGTGAGCAGATTGCTAAGCAGATAGTTGCTGTTCCATGAATGTTCATGCGTGGTGCGTTCGTATCGGCCGTTGGCAAGTTCGCGACGTTGCAAACCGTAGTGTTCGAGATAGTTGACCGTTTCGAGCACCATGATCGCAACCAGGCCCTGGCCCAAAAACACCATCAGACCGGTCCAGCCGAACAGCACGAACGCAGCGACTGTCATCAGCGCAACCAGCGCATACCAGCGCACCAGTTCATTGTGCCAGCTCAGCACCGGCCGGTTACGTTTACGCAGTAGTTTGGCTTCGAGTTCCCAGCCGGTACGTACGTTGTTATAGATGGCCTTGCCAAGAAAGTTATAGAGCGACTGGCCAAGCCGGGACGTGCTGTGATCTTTCGGAGTTGCCACATTGACGTGGTGGCCACGCACGTGTTCGATCTTGAAGCTTGGATAGAGCACCATTGAAAGCAGAATGCCGCCAATGCGCTGTTCGTATCTGGTCGATTTGTGAATCAGTTCGTGCGCTGCATTGATCATGATTCCCGCGTGTATGGTTCCGAGCGATAGTACGATGCCGACCTGGCCAATGACGCTTAGCTCACTCCAGTAAACGGCCATGGCCATGCCACCGACCAGACTCAGAATGGCGAACGGCAGGTTGAGGCAGACGAGTAGCCGGTAGTAGACCTGTTGGCTTAATGCCGGCACGTCCGCTTCCTCAGGATTGTTGGGGTCCTTGCCAATGAGCAGGTCGAGAAGCGG
>CAWUKD010000148.1:0-8788 GCA_963922815.1 uncultured Gammaproteobacteria bacterium | reverse complement strand
AACGATGACCGCCAGCCGAAACAGACCGAACGTTCGATAGTACGACAGGTCCTCTGATGGCCAGCCACGACTCTGCAGGTAGTAGTCGCAAAACTGCTGTCGGGTCAGCATGCCGTCGAGGTGCGTTGGCATCATGCCGGTGGCGATCAGCGCCGGCGGATCACTGGCCTCAACCCAGTAAGCCAGCGTAGAACCGAGATCCATCAACGGATCGCCCAGCGTGGTCATTTCCCAGTCAAGCACACCAATCATTTTAGGGCTGCCGTCAAGAAGACTGCGCTCATCCCAGATGACATTGTCGAACTTGTAGTCGTTGTGAATGATGGCCGACTGCGCATGATCATCCGGCATATTGTCAATGAGCCATTTGGTCAATCGCTCAAAGGGCAGCGTTTCGGAGGTAGCCGCTGCCTGCATGCGACCTGCCCACCCATTCACCTGTCGTGATACGTAGCCAGCCGGTTTACCGAAATCCCCAAGGCCCACCGATTCAGCATCCAGCGTATGCAGCTGGACCAGCCGTTCGGCAAACTCTTCGCACATCTGCGTATACAATGCCGGCCGATCAAGCAACGCTTGCGGCATGTTTCGGCGCACGATTACCCCTTCGATGCGCGCCATCAGATAAAAGGGTGAGCCCATAACGGACTCGTCCCCGCAATAGTGCAAGGGTTTTGGACACACTTCGAGATGGGGGCTCAGCGCGGTCAGCACAGTAACCTCACGATGCATATCGTGAGCCGTTTTGGCTTTGTGCCCGAACGGCGGTCGGCGCAGGATCATATCGCTGCGTTCGGTCTGAACGCGATAGGTCAAATTGGACGCGCCTCCGGAAAACTGCTGGATTGCTGTAATCGGCGAATCAATGACGCCTTCTTTGAACAGATAGGATTGCAACACCTCCTGATCAAGTCGTTCACTGTCGCGCTGTTCTTTGGCCTGGTCCAGAAGATCGGTCATGAAATACCCTCTATTAAATCGCAGCTATACGTTGAAACGTGCATTGCGGATGGTGAGCTTGCGGCGTGCACAAACGACTACAGGTACGTAACCCGGAGACCATCTTCACCAGAAAGCAAATGGGTATAGTTATTGTACCCCTCAAGCTCCAGCCCCCGGTCGGTACGCATGAACCGCGTGATTGACGCATTCGCTGTGCGCCAGTTGAATTCAGGCCCCCGTTCACAATCCATGCCGAGAACATGGACCATGGAAGCCGAAATAACACCGCCTGATGTAAAGACTACCGCACATTCATTTTCTTCAAGATCGGCGCTCACGCGATCAAGGCCGCTGACGACGCGCGTGCGAAAATCGACCCACGGTTCGTGCTCCGGGTCGTCAATAGCGTGTCCCTGGATCCAGCGCTGCATGACCGGAAAAAACAGGCGTCGGAACACCGCGCGGTCTTTCAGGAGACCATAATCGTTGGGCGTAATACGATCGCGTATATCGGGATGCTCTTCAAGAACAGCGGGGAGAAACGCGGTAAAGACGCGATCGGAATCGTACTCGTTAAAGGCACTGAGCGCGTGGACTTCACCGGTATGCCCCATCGACTTGAGCGCAATCGTCGCGGTATCGCGCTGACGTTCCAGATCACCTGAGTAGACGCGTGTCGGTACGATACCGGCTCGAGCCAGCTGAACGCCGGCCGCCGACGCCTGGCGTCGCCCCAGTTCCGACAGGCGATCATAATTGTCAGCGCCAAACGACGCCTGCCCGTGGCGAATCAGTACGATGCTCGGCATGGTTGAAAGTCCTCTCTAACGATCAGGTCGTAACATAGGGTTGCGACCCGCCCGAGTCAATAAGTGTGCTCCAGAATACGCTACAATGCGCGCTATTCGAACAAGATGAGCGGAGAACGCGAGCGATGTCAGACGACTGGCTAATTTACGGCGCCAATGGATACACCGGAAAGCTCACCGTCAAGGAAGCCAGGAACCGGGGCATGCAGCCCATCATTTGCGGCCGATCAGCCGGACCACTCACCCGTCTATCGGGAGAGACGGGTTGTAAACACGTCGTTATTGATCTGGAAGAACGAGAAAGGCTGAGACGCCACCTCAAGGATGTCTCCGTCGTACTCAACTGCGCCGGACCGTTTAGCCAAACGGCCCGACCGCTGATTGAGGCCTGCATCGATACCCGCACCCACTATATCGACATCACCGGCGAAATTGATGTATTTGAATACGCTCACTCGCGCCATCACGCCGCGGTAGCTGCGAATATCGTGATCTGCCCGGGCGTCGGTTTTGACGTTGTACCTACCGACTGCATAGCCGCCACGCTCAAGCACGCAATGGACGACGCCACTCATCTCGCACTGGGCTTCGATGCCAGTGCGACTCTCAGTCCGGGCACGGCGAAAACAACGGTTGCGAAACTCCCGGACGGTGGACGCGTTCGCCGGGACGGCGAGATCGTGCCTGTTCCGCTTGCCTATCATTCCCGGGAAATCGATTTTGGCAACGGCCTGAAGACCGCAATGACCATCCCGTGGGGCGATGTTTCAACGGCATTCCATACCACCGGAATTCCCAATATCGAAGCGTATGTGCCGGCGTCACCCAAAATGATTCAGCGCGTAAAGCGGCTGAACACAGTGCGTCGTGCGCTGGGATGGGACTGGGTTCAGTCCATGCTGAGAAAACAGATTGATCGTCGCGTAACGGGTCCGGATCAGAGCATGCTAGACCATGACAAAACGTATGTCTGGGGTGAAGTGCGCAACGCGGCCGGAGAAGTTCGTGAGGCACGTCTGACGACGGCAAACGGGTACGCCCTCACGGTTCAATCGTCGATCAAAGTGATTCAGTTTTTACTGGGAAACCACAATTTGTGCGGCGCGTACACGCCAGCCCAACTGATGGGACCGCAGTTCGCATCCGGACTGCCGGGATCATCCCATCTGGTCATTACCTGAATAGTGACAGAGCGTGCCCGGGACCGGGTTGGACCCTGACGACTGCTGATCAAAAAGAGTTGATTGGTCGGGGCGAGAGGATTTGAACCTCCGACCCCTTGCACCCCATGCAAGTGCGCTACCAGGCTGCGCCACGCCCCGACTTTCAACTTTACTTCCGATCACCGTATGACTGCCCACACGGATTCGAAGGGCGCTAATCATAGATGGATTAGCGTCCGACGACAATCAATTCCCGGACCACTGACCGGCGTGGCTACGCCAGCCCCTGTTGACGCCTTAGCGCCGCAGGATTTTCAGGATATCTTCGAGTTCCGTGCGCATTTGGCGGATGATTTGCTGGCTCTGTGACACGTCTTCACGCGCCTCATCGCCGGTCAGTCGCTGCCTGGCACCACCGATCGTGAAACCCTCTTCGTACAGGAGGCTTCTGATCTGGCGAATGATAATGACGTCCTGACGCTGATAATAACGCCGGTTGCCGCGCCGTTTTACCGGCTTGAGCTGTGGAAACTCCTGCTCCCAATAGCGCAGCACGTGTGGTTTAACGCCACACAGGTCACTAACCTCTCCGATGGTGAAATAACGCTTCCCTGGTATGGGTGGTAATTCGTTGTTATTCCCCGCTTCCAGCATAGGCCTCTACTCTTGACTTCAGTTTCTGGCCCGGGCGGAAAGTGACTACTCGTCTCGCACTAATGGGGATTTCTTCGCCCGTCTTGGGATTACGACCTGGACGCTGATTTTTATCGCGCAGATCGAAATTTCCAAACCCGGACAGTTTCACTTGCTCGCCGCTTGCCAGCGACGCGCGTAAATCTTCAAAAAATACATCAACCAACTCGCGCGCTTCGCGCTTGTTCAAGCCCAGTTCGTCAAACAACGACTCGGCCATATCTGCTTTTGTGAGGGCCATACCTAATCTCTTATTTTTGCTTGCAGTTTTTCTCGTAGATGGGTGGCGATGGCAGCAACTGCGGCATCAATGTCCACTTCATTTAGAGTGCGCGAAGATTCCTGTAAAATCAAGCCTAAAGCAACACTTTTTGCACCATCTTCTATGCCTTTTCCGCGATAAATATCAAACAATCGCAGATCTTTGAGCGTAGCCGGAGCCGCTGACCTGGCACCTTCCATAATCTGTTCGATTGTGACCTCTTCCGGAACAATCATTGCCAGGTCCCGGCGTACTTCCGGATACTTCGAAAGCGACACAAATGTCGGAATCGAAGCAGCCAGCGCCACCTCTTCCAGCAGCTCGCAGAACACCACGGCGCTGTCAATTTCAAGCTCTGCCGTCAGGCCGGGGTGCAAAACCCCAATCCAGCCAGCGTCCACTCCGTCTATCGTAATTCGGGCGGACTGGCCGGGATGGAGCACCGAATGCGTATCTGCCACATAGCGGATATCGCGCTTCGCGCCTCCCATACTCAGCAAGGCTTCAACGTCCTGCTTCATATCGAAAAAACCGACGGCACTGCGTTCAAGACCCCATTGTTCCGCATAACGGGAGCCCGTTGCAATGATGCCGATCACAGTTTTCTGATGAATATCATCATTTTGCGGCACAAACCTCAATCCGCTCTCAAACAGTCGGACGCGGGATTTCTGCCGGCTCAGGTTCTTTTTGACCGCGTCTAACAGGCCTGGCAGCAGGCCAGCCCTCATGACAGACAGGTCGGACGATATCGGATTGGCCAGCTCCAGCGGCGTGACATCCGGAATCAGCGTCGCATGCAGCTTCGGATCGACGAACGAATACGTGATTGCTTCATAGTAGCCCCGGGCCACCAGCAGGTCTCTGACGCGCATCGAATCGATCCGCGACTCGCTGCTTGGACTCATATCAAGCTCCGCAATCGCCGCCGTCGCCTCGATCTGGTCGTAGCCGTGAATCCGGGCAATCTCCTCAATCAGATCCTCGGCAATGGATAAGTCGAATCGGTACAGTGGCGCGGTAACAGACCAGCCGTCTTCTGTCTCCCGAACCTGACAGCCCAGCGACACCAGAATATCGGTGACCTCCGCCTTGTCATAGCTGCGCCCAATCAGCCGCTCGAGGTGGTTTTGCGCAAGATTGATGCGTGATCGCTTGGGCAAATGGTCTGCCGCGTCCACCGTCAAGACCGGCCCTGGCACACCGCCGCAGATCTCCAGCAGCAGCTGGGTCGCCCGCTCAATGCTGTCTTCACACAGGCCCGGGTCCACTCCCCGCTCGAATCGATGAGACGCATCGGTGTGCAAACCGTGCCGTCTCGCCTTGCCGGCGATATTCAAAGGATCAAAATAGGCACTTTCAAAAAACACATCGGTTGTGGCTTCACTGACACCTGAATCGGTACCCCCCATGATTCCGCCGAGCGCACGCGCACCGCTGTCATCGGCTATCACCAGTTCGTCACTGCGGAGAGTAATTTCACGTCCGTCCAGAAGCGTCAGCTTTTCACCTTCGGTGGCTAGCCGCACGCGAACATCGCCATTCATGGTCGCCAGATCAAACCCGTGCATGGGCTTGCCGCTTTCGATCATGACGTAATTGGTGATATCCACGACCGGATGAATGGCGCGTATTCCGGCACGGCGAAGTCGCTCCACCATCCAGACCGGCGTTACCGCATCGGTACGAATGTTACGCACAACTCTGCCGCTGTACCTTGAGCAGTAAGCCGGTGCATCCAGGTGAACGTTGATGACATCTTTAGTTACGGCAGTCACGGCAGCCGCACGCGGCGCCTCGAACTGCGCTTTGTTCAGCGCTGCGACATCGCGCGCTACGCCGAACATTCCCAGACAGTCACCGCGGTTGGGGGTAAGCCCGATTTCTATAACCTGGTCATCAAGCTGATAGGCCGTGCGAAAATCGACTCCGACCTCGTGTTCCGGCAACTCCATGATGCCATCGTGCTCTTCACCCAGACCGAGCTCCCGTGTGGAGCAAATCATTCCGTAAGAAACAACGCCGCGAAGCTTGGCTTTGCGAATCTTCATATTGCCCGGCAGCCTGGCACCCACTGTGGCGACGGCTACGGTGAGTCCTTCGCGCACATTCGGTGCTCCACACACAATCGTCGACGGCTCGTCTTCACCGATATCAACCACGCACACGCGCAGCTTTTCAGCATCCGGGTGCTGTTCGGCGCTTAGTACGCGACCAATAACAACACCGCTAAATTCCGGTGCGGCCAATTCGATGGCATCGACTTCCAGCCCTGCCATCGTAATCTGGTGGGCCAGTTCCTGCGTTGACAGCTTCGGGTTAATCAGTTCCCGCAGCCAGGTCTCACTTACTAACATAGTTATATTCCGTCACTTAGCTGAACTGCTGGAGAAAATCGAGATCGTTCTCAAAGAACAGGCGCAGGTCGTTGACCTGATATCTGAGCATCGCCAATCGCTCGACTCCCATACCAAACGCGTAGCCCGAATACACCGTGTGATCGATATCCACCTGACTGAACACATTGGGATGCACCATTCCGCACCCGAGTATTTCCAGCCAACCGGTGTTTGAACACACGCGACAACCCTTGCCACTGCACATCACACATTCCATATCGACTTCAGCCGATGGCTCCGTAAACGGAAAGTACGAAGGCCGAAAACGAACTTTGAGATCGCGCTCAAAAAAGTTTTGAATAAACTCGTGCAGCACCGACTTCAAATTGGCAAAGCTCACACCTTTGTCAACCATCAGGCCTTCGACCTGATGAAACATCGGAGTGTGCGTGATGTCTGAATCGCACCGGTACACGCGCCCGGGTGCAATCAGCTTCATCGGGATTTCGCCATTTTCCATGGCGCGAATCTGCACAGGTGACGTATGCGTTCTCAGCAACAAACCGCTATCGAAATAAAACGTATCGTGCATGGCTCGTGCAGGGTGGTGGCCTGGAATATTCAAGGCTTCAAAATTATGAAAGTCATCTTCAATTTCGGGACCCGACTTAACCGCAAAACCCATCCCCTGAAACAGGGTTTCAATCCGCCGCAGCGTTCGCGTAACCGGATGCAGTCCGCCCCTGTCCTGGCCGATACCGGGCTGCGTCACGTCAATACGCTCAGCTTCAATGCGCGCATTGACCGCGGCGTTTTGCAGTTGGTCTTTACGCGCGTTGATTAAATCCTGCACCGTCGTTTTGGCAACATTGATATGCTGGCCAGCGGCGCGCCGGTCTTCTGGCGGAAGCTTTCCCAGTCCTTTTAACAGCGCGGTCAACTGCCCTTTCTTACCCAGGGCCTCAACGCGCACCTGATCAAGCTCAGCCAAATCGGTAGCTGAATTGATTCTCGATGTGATGTCAGCGACTACCTGCTCTAATTCCTGCACGGCGGTATTTCCTTAAGACAAAAAAAGGGAAAGACCAAGGTCTTTCCCTTCTCGTAAACGTAACGGTGTAGGCGCAAGGCGCCCGAATTGGTTACTGTGAGAGTCCAGACTTGGCTTGTTCGGCAATAGCACCAAAACCTTCTGGATCAAAAACAGCGATATCAGCCAGCACTTTTCGATCAATTTCGACAGCCGATTTCTTCAGCCCATCGATCAAACGACTGTATGACAAACCGTGCATACGGGCCGCCGCGTTGATACGTGTAATCCACAGAGCACGAAACTCGCGCTTGCGGTTACGACGGTCGCGGTAAGCGTATTGACCGGCTTTGATGACGGCCTGCTTGGCCACCCGATAAACATTCCGACGGGCACCGTAGTAACCCTTCGCTTTGTTAATAATTTTTTTGTGGCGTGCTCTTGCAACGACGCCGCGTTTTACTCGTGCCATCTCAACTCTCCCTTAAACAAACGGCAACATACGACGAACGGATTTGAGGTCACAGTGAGCAATTTGCTCAGTGGACCGCAAGTGACGTTTACGCTTGCTGCTTTTCTTGGTGAGGATATGGCGAAGGTGGGACTGCTTGCGCTTGAAGCCGCCCTTACCTGTCCGCTTGAAGCGCTTTGCGGCGCCCCGGTTGGTCTTCATCTTAGACATGACTTACTCCGTTTTGACCTGCCACCACCACTATGGGGCGATCAGGTGAGTTGCCGGGCTTCCCCGGACATCTGCTTTTTTTAGTGTTTTCGTGCGGTACTGCTTTCTAACCAAACGTCGCCTCTGGCGCCGTCTTCTTAATGCTTGCGAGGGGCGAACACCATGACCATTTGACGGCCTTCCATTTTCGGGTGCTGCTCCACGGTAGCGATTTCGTCGAGGTCTTTGCCTACGCGTTTCAGCATAGCCATTCCTACATCGCGGTGCGCCATTTCACGGCCGCGAAAACGCAGCGTGACTTTGGCCTTGTCGCCACCTTCTAAAAATTTGATCAGCTTCTTCAGTTTGACCTGGTAATCGCCCTCTTCGGTTCCTGGGCGAAACTTGATCTCCTTAACCTGAATCTGCTTCTGCTTTTTCTTGGCCACATGGGCTTTCTTGTTCTCTTCGAACAAAAACTTCCCATAGTCCATGACACGACAGACGGGCGGTTCGGCATTTGGCGACACCTCCACGAGGTCGAGGCCAAGGCCTTGTGCAAATTCGAGTGCGGCTGCACGGCTCATAATGCCCTGCTGCTCACCCTCGGCGTCTATCACACGTAGCTCGGGCGCCGTAATATCTTGATTACGCCGAGTACGCTTTGAATTCATTGCGGCTATATTCTTACTCCTAAGTTATACACGGCTGCGTTTGGCAACCAGACCGGCAAATAGTTCCGAAACCTCAGTCAGAGACTGGGATCCGAGATCATCGCCGTTTTGCGCTCGCAGCGCCACCGTACCGTTTTCCATCTCGCGGTCACCGACCACCAGCAGGTACGGAATCTTCTGTACCGAGTGCTGGCGGATTTTAAGCCCGATTTTCT
>CAWUKD010000147.1:0-8876 GCA_963922815.1 uncultured Gammaproteobacteria bacterium | reverse complement strand
GCTCATCGTTTATATACAGTCGCGCGACGGTCACGCCAACGTCATCGATTGCGCTTAGCATCAGATTGACCGTACCGGATAGCGGTGAGCCGGGATCAACAACACTAACGTCGGGTGCCGTGGTGTCAGGCGCCGGCGTATTGTTTACAGTAGTGCTGACACTGGCCGAAACGCCGGTGTTACCAGCGGCGTCATCAGCTTCGGCGCTCAGCGAATACGCACCATCGGCAACCGTAGTGGTGTCCCAGCTAAACTCATAAGGCGGCGAGTTATCAGTACCGAGTAGCGCGCCGGATGCATAGAACCGTACCGCCGTTACGCCGGTATCATCTGAAGCCTCGACTGCAAGCAGCTGTGTGTTGCTTAGCGGTGACGCCGGCACTGTGAGCACTACGTCGGGGGCTGTGGTGTCGGGCTGAGGATCACCCGGTTCCAGGAGCGCACCATTAGTAACCCAGGTGCGTATAGCTTCAATGACGTTTGCCTCAAGCGGCGCCTGGCCTAGCGGCATCTGTGAACCTGCTGCAGCGGTGCCCTCAAGTTTTTGAATCAGGTAACTGTTGTCCGGATCGAACGGTTCAATCAGATCCAGTGCGGGTGCGCCGCTACTGGCCCGGTTGACGGTCATGGCGAAACTGTTTGTTTCGTCCAGCATCAGGAAGCTCGCAATACCGCCTGCCGCATGGCATTGCGTGCAGGTAGCCGTGTAGACGTTGTCCTGAATCCAGCGCCAGGTGGGCGTCGGACCGGTGGCGGCAGTATCAATCGTAAACCGCCATACAAAGTCACCGCCCGCGGTTCCGTCAGCGTCGCCATCCAGGACGAGTCCATTCAGATCGGCAAGCGCCGTAGCGCCGGTGCCAGTCAATCGCGCTTCATACAGATCATTGTCGAGCGTGGCAGCACTCAGATCCATGGTGATGATGGTGCCGTTGACAAGGGTAACCGCAGATGGCGAGATCGAAAGCTCATTTCCGTCGGCGAACGTCCCGTCACCGCCGCTGCCACGAAGTTCAAACGTGAGGGAAGATACCAAAGAAGCATCCATCGCCTGGCTGAATTCAGCAGAGAGCTCGTTTGGAGCACTCGTCAGTATCGCGTTGGTACCAGGCGTGGTTGCTATCACCGTTGGCGGAGTGCTCGGAGGAATGGATGTATCGACAGGCAGGGCGCCGTCAGAAATCCATTGGCGAAACAGGGCGAGCGTCGGAGCATCGAGCGGAGGGCCGCCAATTGGCATCTGTCCCCCAACTGCCGCAGTTCCTTCCAGTTTTTGAATGAGATAGCTATTGTCCGGATCGCCAGGCGCAACCCTCAGCACGCCAGGTGCCTGAACGCTTTCGACGTTTACGAGCATGTCGTACGCATTGGCACTGTCCAGGCGTAGCCCCACGGGTGCAGCGCCCCCGAGGTGACAGACCGTACAGACGGGCGTTAGCACGCTGTTTTGAAGAAAGGCAAAATCGGCTTTGGGCGTGTTGTCGACGGGAGGGCTCTCATCGACAGGGCGACCGGTTTGGTCAAGGCCCTCACCGCTGCCGCCACAGCCAATAGCCAGCGTCACTAACAGCAAAACACACAGTCTTGGTGCGTTGAAAATGCCTGCTCCGACGCGCCTTACTTTTCCGGAGAATG
Source organism: uncultured Gammaproteobacteria bacterium (assembly GCA_963922815.1). GTDB lineage: Bacteria > Pseudomonadota > Gammaproteobacteria > Steroidobacterales > SZUA-146 > SZUA-146. The sequence continues at coordinate 7,241 of CAWUKD010000147.1, read as the reverse complement.
GCTTTTTGGCCGCCGGTTTAGTGGCGTCGAACGGATTTGTAGAACATCTGAATTCCATTGGGTGAATCCTCGTCTGTACAGGAGCAGAACCATTCCATTCTTGTGTTACAAAAACGAAAGAACTCTTGCTGATATTGAGACACGGCCGTTGCGGAGCCGATAACTCCGGTGCAGGTGTCACGCACCGGGCTTCCGCCACACTGTGTCTCTTCCTATGCAGATCGTTTTTTCACGCCCAATGTTATTTTTGCAGACTGCTTTCTTGGGGCGAGCAAGGAGATCTCTTCCTGTCGTGCTCGGCAATTAACGTTAATCAACTGCTTTTCATACTCAAAGCAATGGTAGAACCTGCTCTCGATGCGCTCATGTCGTGTAGACCAGAAGCAGTATTGGCCCAAAGTTCTACTGAACATAATGTATGTACACGTAGCAGGGCTTTAGGTTCAAACCATTAAAAAAAACCACAAATGGTTATATTATTACCAATAATGGTAGTTCTGGTTCTGTTAGTCAAGCACTAAATGACGATTTACCGAAACGGGTAATCGGTTTGGTCAGAGGGCAGCAATGGCACTTTTACCTGGCTGCAGGGGAGACGTCAGCTATCAACAGCATGGGGCTTTGTCAGTGGACGTTGGATCGTGGGAGGGGCGTCAGTCAGACGACTTGATCCGGTCTAATGGCGGACACGGTTTATCAGCCGCTGCTATCGATGATGTCTGGAGATCGACCTCGCTTTTAGAATCTACCTAGTGATCGCAGGTGCTCCGTTGTTCTCTGGAATCATGGTTGATCGAATGAGGTTCAGGTTCAAGCGGGCCTGGCTGTCGAATAATTTGTCAGTTTCAACACGGTAGGGTCCCTTCCATTAAAAACTGTCATAAGGCATATTAATAAACACAAGCTAAGCTGTTGTTATCTTGAAAAATTCACTGTTCCAGGCAAATGCGGCACGAATATTGCCAGTAATAAGACAAAGATGAATAAGTCCACATTGCCGTGTTAATAAAGAAATTAACATAGTGCGTTTCGTGCATCTGGCTTAATCAGTCATCCTGCAATCTTCATCAGAAGCTTCAGGAGCAGAAGAATAAGAAACCGGACATACCGGTGCAATTGTGAAAAGCGAAAGATATCGCTTAACTAAATCGACAGGTACGACGAAGCCGCTAACGCCTTTCGTCGACAAAAAAATAAGACTTCCAAGGGTCAAACAATGTCTATCTTAAAAAACATGAAGCCAATCATTGTTGCATTCGTGCTGGCATACGCACCGTTTGCAGCCTCCCAGTTTAACTACAGCGTGTATGACGGAGACTGGAATCAGCTTCCCAATTTCTCGAGTCTCAGTCCTATCGCTACCGGAACCAGTAACACCATTTCGGTCGGTGTTACATCTCAGGTAGAAACCTTTGGATTAGTCTTTACCAGTCAATTGAGCGTGTCGGTAGGTGATACCTACGAATTTCAGACAACGTCTGATGACGGTTCCCGGTTGTTTATTGACGGTGTGATGGTCGTCGACAACGACGGTCTGCACGCACCGGTTACCGAGAGCGGTCAGATTTCTCTGGGCCCAGGTACGTACGATCTGCGCGTCGAGTTTTTTGAAAAAGGCGGCGGCCAGGTGCTGGACGTCATGTACCGTAATTCAGGCAGTGACTTTGCATCTATTCCTGCCAACGGTGAGCTCGCAGCGCCTCCTCAGTTTAGCTACAGCGTTTATGACGGCAACTGGGACCAGCTCCCAAACTTCTCAAGCCTCACGCCTGTAGCCACTGGTATGAGCGATACGATATCGCTAAATGTCACAACTCAAACGGAAACGTTTGGTTTGGTCTTTACCAATCAAGTGGTCGTTACCACGGCGGGTGACTATGAATTTCAGACAACCTCCGACGATGGAACGAGACTGTTTATTGACGGCAATATCGTCGTTGACAATGATGGAGTGCATCCGCCCGTCACGGTTAACGGAGAAATATTTCTCAATCCTGGCGTATACGATTTACGCGTAGAGTTCTTTGAGAAAGCCGGTGGGGAGGTTCTCGATGTAAAATACCGCAGCGCAAACGGTAATTTTGCGCCCATTCCGGCCAATGGAAATCTGGATGTTTCCACCCTGACGCAGATTGGGCAGTGGGGTCCGGTCATCGACTGGCCTCATATTGCGATCTCTGCGGCTAACCTGCCTGATGGCCGCGTACTAACCTGGTCGTCCACGGAAACCAATGCGTTTCCCGCGAATCGCGAATTCACGCACTCCGCCGTGTTTGATCCGGCTGATAATTCGTTCTTAACGACCGACAGCAACTTTCACGATATGTTTTGTGCGGGCGTCGCCACCCTGGAAGACGGCAGCATTGTAGCCTCAGGCGGTAACCCGGATGACCGTAAGACAAGCATGTTCAATCCGAATGACCTGAACTGGTCACCGCTTCCGGAAATGTTTGACTTGCGCTGGTATGCCACCAACGTAACGCTGCCAGATAACAATATTTTCTCAACGTTCGGTAAATCGGCCGGTAACCGCTCGGAGAAATTCGATCCGGTTGTCAACGCGTGGATCCGCACGCCGAATGCCACCATGCAGACGCTGCTCGAAGAGCACAACGCGATAGGTGGTCTGGAGTGGTTCCCGCAACTTGCCGTACAACCTAACGGCCGCGTATTCCATGGCGGGCCGACGCCAACGCTGAACAGCTTTGATCCGGTAAGCGGCGCCGACAATGAAACCTTTGGTCAGCCGACCGGGCCGCGTGCACGTAAGTGGGGCAACGTGGTGACCTACGACGTGGGTAAAGTGCTGCTGTTGGGTGGCATGGATCCGCGTGAATCGGAACGTACGCTGACGACCAATGTGTTTCTGGTTGACCTCAACGGTCCCGCACCGGTTATTACCCAGGGCGCACCGATGAATTTCCCGCGTGCGCTCAGTAACTCGGTCACGTTGCCCAACGGCGAAGTGCTGGTAATTGGCGGTAACGTCTCCGGTCAGAACTTTTTTGACGGTGGCTCGATTTTCCCTGCGGAAATTTACAGTCCGCAGACCAACTCGTGGCGTGTAGTTGATTCAATTTCAATCCCGCGAAATTATCACTCAACCGCGTTGCTGCTAAAAGATGGCCGGGTATTGTCTGCCGGTGGCGGTGCGTGCGGTGGATGCGCAGTCAATCACCTGGACGGCCAGATATTTTCTCCGCCGTATTTATATGCGGAAGACGGCACTCCAGCCGTTCGACCGACCCTGGCCAATGTTCCTGGCATTGCAGGAGCCGGAACCAGCTTTACGGTGACGGCCAGCGCCGGTACCGAGCGATTCTCGATGGTGCGCCTGTCGGCCACGACTCACCACGTGAACACAGACCAGCGCTATTTGCCTGTGACATCAGTCAATAATGGAGACGGAACGCACACGCTGTCGATTAATGCCAACCCGAACGTGGTGATTTCGGGCAACTACTGGCTGTTTGCGATTGACGCAAACGGCACGCCTTCGGAAGGTGAAACCATACAGATTCGTCTGGATTCATCGACTACCGATAGCGACGGCGACGGCGTTCCGGACAATGAGGACGCCTTTCCGAATGATCCGACAGAAACGACTGACACCGACGGCGACGGCGTTGGCGACAACGCGGATGTGTTCCCAAATGATCCAAACGAGTCTGCGGATAGCGATTCAGACGGCGTAGGCGATAACGCCGACGCGTTCCCCAATGATCCAACGGAAACCTCGGACTCGGACGGTGATGGTATTGGCGATAACGCCGATCCGTTCCCGAATGACCCGAATCTGCCTGTGCAGGACTCCGACGGCGATGGCGTTAACGACAACCTCGACCTGTTCCCGAACGATCCTACTCGCAGCTTCGGCCTTTGGCGTGAAGTGTTCACGGGCATTGCCGGTAATGCGGTAGCAAACCTGACTAACTCGGCCAACTTCCCTGACAATCCTGCGACCGTGGAACAGCTGGCGTTGTTCGAGGGTCCGGTGAACGTACTGGATAACTATGGAACACGCATTCAGGGCATGCTCTTTGCGCCCGAAACCGGCAGTTACACCTTCTGGATTTCCGGGGATGACAACGTCCGGCTGAATCTGAGCTCCGACAGTAACCCGGCCAACAAGACCGAAATTGCAAGCGTGCCAGGGTGGACGTCGTCACGAGACTGGACCAAGTTTCCCGAGCAGCAGTCTGCCACGATTGAACTCGTTGCCGGGCAGGCTTACTACATGGAAGTGCTGCACAAAGAAGGCGGCGGCGGTGACAACGTGGCAGCAGGATGGCAGCGGCCCGGTAATGGCACACTTGAAGTTATTGATGCGGCGTTCTTCGTGCCGCCGGTTGATAGCGGCGACCACCGCTACTACCGCTTTACGCCAACCGAACTGCGGGACGACGCGGCGGCCAATTCAGTCCAGCTTTCGGAACTCTCGTTCTTCGCAAACGGTAGCCGCATCAACGCAGCGGCCGTGACTAATCCGGGGGGTAACAATCCGGCGAATGAGACTCCGGATCTGGCCGACGACGCGAACGTGAATACCAAGTGGCTCGATTTCAATCGTGGTGCGCTGGTATACGACTACGGACAGAACACCATCATCGACAGCTACAGTCTGACGACCGCAAACGACGTCATTGCCAGAGATCCCGTTCAGTGGCTGGTTGAAGCCAGTGCGAACGGTACTACCTGGACCATTATTGATGATCGTCGAACCGGTGCCAACGGCGTGCCGACGCAGCGATTCACGGAAACTCAGGTCTACTCGATATCGGGTTCCGGCCCGATCGATACCGACGGAGACGGCGTGCCGGATTCTGAAGACGCGTTCCCGAATGACCCCACCGAGACTACCGACACAGACGGTGACGGTGTCGGTGATAACGGCGACGCGTTCCCCAATGATCCAACAGAAACCATGGATTCGGACGGCGACGGGTTTGGCGACAACATCGATTCGACCCCGACGGGCGGGTCGAACATCGTGGCGCTGCCCCAGTCACCGCGCAATTCCACGACGCTTATTGTGGAAAACAGCACGGGAAGCGATCGAATCTGGAATGTTAATCCCGACAACGACAGCGTATCGGTGTCATCAGCAGATGGCTCGCTCATCCAGGAAATTGGCGTGGGCGACAAGCCCTGGTCGCTGGCGAAAGCGCCGGGTTCCGACCGGGTGTTTGTCACGAATAAATCCGACGCCAGTATCAGCATTATCAACACGGCTACGCTTGCAGTGCAAAACACGGTGTCACTACCTTACGGCGCTCAGCCTCACGGGCTGGTGTTCAATGGATTGGGCAGCGAGTATTTTGTGGTACTCGAAGCGCTGGCCATCGTTCAAAAACGGGATGCATCAACTCAGGCGCTGCTGAGCGAACTTCAGCTGTCCGGGACGCCGCGTCATGTGTCAATAACCTATGACGATTCGTCGCTGCTCGTCAGCAATTTTATTACGCCTCAGGTGCCTGGCGAAGCTTCTGACGATATCAATATTGATGCCGGGCAGGCCGAAGTGTTTTCGATTAACCCGGCAACTATGACGCTGGACACGACGATTGCGTTGACGCATGACGATCGCCCGTTTTCCGAGAGTCAGGGTCCAGGACTACCGAACTATCTGAACGCGCCGGTTGTAACCTATGACAACGCGTTCGCGCTGGTACCGTCCAAGAAAGACAATATTGACTCCGGGATCATCCGTGGAAACTTCGGCATGACGTTCGATCAGACGGTACGAAGCAATACGTCCCGAATCAATCTGGCAACAGTGCTTGAAGACGCGCTGCGCATCGATTTCGATAACGCCAGCCTGGCGACGGGTGCGGCTGTTACGGGTGGTAATCGCTATTTGCTGGTAGCGCTTGAAACCAGCAGAGAACTCGCGGTTTACGATCTGGCCAACGGGTTTGAAGTCATGCGATTGCCGACAGGCCGTGCTCCACAAGGGGTTGCGCTATCGACTTCTGGCAGCGCTGCGTATGTGCATAACTTCATGGATCGAAGCGTCTCCAGATTTGATCTGACGGCGATGATAGAAACATCGTTACCGACCAGTAACGTGCTTTCATCAATAGATGTGGTCACTAGTGAAACGCTGACTGACGAAGTATTGTTGGGCAAGCAGCTGTTCTACGACGCCGAAGATGATCGACTGGCGCTGGATAACTATATGAGCTGCGCTACCTGTCACAACGACGGTGGTCAAGACGGCCGCGTCTGGGATCTTTCGAACTTTGGTGAAGGATTGCGCAACACCATTGAGCTCACCGGTCGCGCGTCAACGGGCCACGGTATCTTGCACTGGTCCGCCAATTTCGACGAGCTGCAGGATTTCGAGGGTCAGATTCGAACGTTGTCAGCCGGTAGCGGCCTGATGAGCGACGCCGACTTCTTTGCGGGTACTCGCAACGAGCCGCTGGGCGATCCCAAGGCTGGCATCAGCGCGGATCTTGATGCGCTGGCGGCCTATCTTGAGTCGCTGAACGAGTTTGACGAAAGCCCATATCGCAACCAGGACGGTTCTCTGACGGCAGAGGCTGTAGAGGGCAAAGCCGTCTTTGAATCGAATGGCTGCGCGTCATGCCATAGCGGCGACCGGTTCACCAACAGCATCGACGAATCAACGATTACCGACATAGGTACGCTGAAGGTCACTAGCGGAGACCGTCTCGGTGGACCGCTGACTGGCATTGACGTACCCACGCTTCGCGACGTGTGGAAAACTGCCCCGTACCTGCACGACGGTAGCGCAGGCACGCTGAGCCTTGCTGTGGCAGCTCACGATGGTAATACGATTGCTGGCGCCGAAATGACCAGCCTGGTTGCCTATCTGAAGCAAATTGGCAGTGAGGAGGTCGGCCCGGCCGCCGATTCAGACGGTGACGGCGTCATCGATTCCGAAGACGCATTCCCGCTTGATCCGACGGAAACCACCGATACAGACGGCGACGGTGTGGGTGACAACGCTGATCAGTTCCCGAACGATCCGAGCGAGTCGGCGGATACGGATGGCGACGGCGTAGGCGATAATGCCGATGCGTTCCCGAATGATCCGGCCGAAACCACAGACTCTGACGGTGACGGGGTAGGCGATAACGCCGACGCGTTTCCGAATGATCCATCAGAGTCCGTCGACACCGACGGTGATGGCGTGGGTGACAACGGCGACGCGTTCCCGTTGGATACGGCCGAGCCGGCGGAGTCGGTGGGGGAGGGGGTCGGGGAGGACGCGG
>CAWUKD010000146.1:0-8892 GCA_963922815.1 uncultured Gammaproteobacteria bacterium | reverse complement strand
TTTGTCGCGGTTGGTCGGCTCAGCCTCGCACTCCTCTTCATACGACGAGTACATGTACGCCGTCGAAGTCGCAAATTCCGCAGCACACGTATCCACCCGCTTGTATACGGGGATGACCGAGTGCTCGATCCGACGCGTCCGTATGTCGGCTTCGCCGACGTTACACAGTGCGGCCAGTCGTAAATCTGAAAACCCCTTCCGCTTGAGTGCACGCATACGGTGCTCATCCAGACTGTCAAACCCTTCCGCTATGACTTCCGCTTCGGTTCGGATCAAATCCTCGATCTGAGCCAGAAACCACGGGTCGATGCCTGTCAGGGCGCTGATCTCGTCCATCGAAAAGCCGTGACGAATAGCGTCCGCCAGGTAGCGAATACGGTCGGCACCGGGAATTTTCAGCTCATGTCTTAACGTGGCCATTGCGTCACTGCCAACGTCTTCCGGCATGATCGGGTCAAATCCGCAAATACCCGTTTCGATGCCACGAAGCGCTTTTTGCATCGACTCCTGAAACGTACGACCGATGGCCATCACTTCGCCCACCGACTTCATCTGCGTGGTAAGCCGATCATTGGCGTCGGCAAATTTCTCAAACGTAAAGCGCGGAATCTTGGTGACAACGTAATCGATGGACGGCTCAAACGATGCCGGAGTGGCCCCGCCGGTAATGTCGTTGCTGAGCTCATCGAGCGTATAGCCAACGGCCAGCTTGGCCGCCACTTTGGCAATCGGAAAACCGGTTGCTTTGGAGGCCAGCGCCGAAGACCGGGAGACGCGCGGATTCATCTCGATCACGATCAGACGACCGTCGTCCGGATTGACCGCAAACTGCACGTTCGAGCCGCCGGTTTCGATGCCAATCTTGCGAAGCACGGCAAGCGATGCATCGCGCATGATCTGGTATTCCTTGTCCGTCAGCGTCTGTGCCGGCGCCACCGTTATTGAGTCGCCGGTATGCACACCCATTGCGTCGACGTTTTCAATCGCACAAATAATGATGCAGTTATCGTTCTTGTCCCGAACAACCTCCATCTCGAACTCTTTCCATCCGAGCAAGGACTCTTCGAGAAGCACTTCGGTGGTCGGACTGAGGTCGAGACCCCGGCTGACAATGTGCTCAAACTCTTCCCGGTTGTAAGCGATACCGCCGCCCGATCCGCCCATGGTAAACGAAGGGCGCACAATGACCGGGTAGCCAATTTGCTTGCGAATTTCTCGCGCCTCTTCCATGGTATGAGCAATTCCGGCTCTGGCCGACGCCAGCCCAATATCGGTCATCGCCTGACGAAACTGCTCGCGATCCTCGGCCATATCAATCGCTTCGCGCGACGCGGCAATCATTTCGACCCCGTACTTCTCGAGCACTCCCTTACGCACCAGATCCAGCGCGCAGTTCAGCGCGGTCTGCCCACCCATGGTCGGCAGCAGCGCGTCAGGCTTTTCTTTGGCAATCACCGATTCAACGTTCTGCCAACGAATCGGTTCTATGTAGACCGCATCGGCTGTTTCCGGGTCCGTCATGATGGTCGCAGGATTCGAGTTAACCAGAATCACGCGATACCCTTCTTCCTTCAGCGCTTTGCAGGCCTGGGCGCCGGAATAGTCAAACTCACAGGCCTGACCGATGACAATGGGTCCTGCGCCAATGATAAGAACGGATTTTATGTCAGTGCGCTTTGGCATGGATGCTTTCTCGTTATTGTGAGCGCCCGCTAAAACTTCGGGAACGTCACTGCTGTATTCGTAGAGTAAATGGCGAGATCGCCGTCAATCAGGCGGTACCCGCAATTTGTGCTCGCTGGCGTTCGCTCATGAGTGTCACGAACTGTTCAAACAACGGCCGCAGGTCATGCGGCCCCGGACTGGCTTCAGGGTGCCCCTGAAAACCAAATGCCGGCGTATCCGTGCGGGCAATGCCCTGCAGCGTTTTATCAAACAATGAAACATGAGTTGCAATCAAAGACTCCGGCAGGCTGTCCTGATCGACTGCGAAACCGTGGTTCTGGCTGCTGATCGTGACCCTCTTGCTCTCCAGGTCCTGAACAGGATGGTTGGCACCGTGATGGCCGAACTTCATTTTTTCGGTTTTCGCGCCGCTGGCCAAAGCGAGCAGCTGGTGGCCAAGACAAATCCCGAATGTGGGTACGCCTTCACTTAGTATTTCTTTGATCGCCGCGATGGCGTAGTCGCACGGTTCAGGATCTCCGGGGCCATTGGACAGAAACACACCGTCAGGCGCCATGGCCAGAACGTCGGCCGCAGGCGTCTGTGCAGGCACCACCGTGACATCGCAGCCGTGGCTGACCAGCAGTCTGAGAATATTGCGTTTTACTCCGAAATCGTAGGCCACCACGCGGTATCGCTTGGCAACTTCGGGCGTCTCTCCGTCGAGCGACCAGACGCTTTCGGCCCAGTGATAGCTGCTGGTCGTCGAGACCACTTTGGCAAGATCCATGCCTTTGAGGCCTGGAAACTTTTTGGCTGCGGCGATCGCCACGTCGGCGTCGTAATTTCCGGTCATGATGCAACCGTTCATGGCGCCCGCGGTACGCAAATGTCGCGTCAGTCGTCGCGTGTCCAGATCGGAAATGGCTACCGTATTCTGACGAATCAGATAATCCGGCAAGGTTTCTTCCATTCGCCAGTTACTGGGAAGTATCGGAAGGTCGCGGATAATCAGGCCCCCGGCCTGAATCTGGTCCGACTCCTGATCGTCCTGATTGACCCCGGTGTTGCCAATGTGGGGATAGGTCAGCGTGACCAACTGCCGACTATAGGACGGATCGGTGAGAATCTCCTGATAGCCGCTCATCGCAGTATTAAAAACGACTTCACCTACCGTGCTGCCGCTCGCACCAATGGTGCGGCCCCGGAAGAGTGTTCCATCTTCGAGCGCAAGAATTGCTGGTACTGTCACTAGGTCCCCCGTCGCCTGACTCTGATGCCGGCGCGCTGTGTGAGATACACAAAACGGGAGGGGTTATCTCACCCGTCCCGCTGGGATTGCATGTTACGACAGGTCCACCCGGGGTGTCTATCGGGAACTTGTAATACCCAATACATTCCGCATGTTATATAGGCCCGGAGGCTGCTCAACCAGCCACACTGCGGCACGAACCGCGCCGACGGCGAATTCGCGACGATCGCCAGCCCGGTGCCGCAGCTCGATCTCGTCACTGCCCGACTGAAATACGATGTGATGTTCACCCGGATGAGCGCCCTCGCGGACGCTGCTGTAAACGATATCTACTTCATGCTGGCTGGCTTCCTGAATCACCCGGCCAAACTCCAGTGCGGTGCCGGATGGTGCGTCCTTTTTGCCCTGATGGTGAATATCGGCAATGGACACATGAAAATCTGCCCCAAGTCGACGTGCGATGTCGGCCGCCGCACCAAAAGTGATGGTTACGCTGGTGCTCATGTTCGGAGCCCATAGAATGGCCTGATCGGCAGACTGCTGCGAAAACAGGTCCAGAGCACGTTCATCGAGCCCGGTGACGCCGCAGACGTAGGGCACCTTGTGATCGCCACACAGCGTTACATGGGCGTCTACCGCTTCTGGCAAGGTGAAGTCGATGGCTACATCGGCGTCCGCCATGAGCCGGGCTGCGTCAACGTATTGCCCTGCCGCATCGACATACTCGGCTGCGCCTGACCGGCTGCGTCCGACCGCTCCCGCCAGCTCGGTGCCTGAGTCGCTGCTCAGAATCTCTTGGATCGCCTGCCCCATCCGCCCGGATGCACCGAACACCACGACGCGTACGGGCCGGTCTGTACTCACTGTGTCAGATCGTCAAAAAACGACTTAACACCGTCAAGCCAGGATCGCGACTTGGGACTGTGTTTGGATGCGCCGGACTCCAGTGATTCTTCAAACTGCGTCAGCAGTGCTTTCTGATCTTTGGTCAGATTCACCGGCGTTTCGATAGACGTGGTGCAATACAGGTCGCCCACCGAACCGCCGCGAACAGGCTTGACCCCTTTTCCACGCAGTCGAAATCGCTTGCCCGATTGCGTGCCAGCCGGGATTTTCAGTGATACCTGTCCACCCAACGTGGGCACCTCTACCTCGCCACCCAGGGCGGCCGTGACAAAGCTGATAGGCACGTCGCACATCAGATGACTGTTCTCACGCGTAAAAATCTTGTGCGGCTTGACTTCAATTTCTACAAACAGGTCTCCGGGCGGTCCGCCGTTCTGCCCTGGTTCGCCTTCACCGCTCAGGCGAATGCGATCACCCTCATCAACACCCGGCGGAATTTTGACAGACAGAGTTTTAGTCTTGCGCACTCGGCCGCTGCCCGAGCAGGTCTTGCACGGGTCGACCACGACTTCACCACGTCCGCGGCATTTGGGACACGTCTGCTGGACCGAAAAGAAACCTTGCTGCATGCGAACCTGACCCACACCACCGCAGGTGTCACAGCTCTCCGGCTTACTGCCGTCGGCTCCGCCACTGCCGTCGCAGTCATCGCACAGATGCGCTTTGGGAATGTCGATTTTCACTTCGTCACCGAAGACCACCTGCTCCAGCGTCAGCGACAGGCCGTAGCGCAGATCGGCCCCGCGGAACACCTGGCGCCCGCCGCCGCGTCGTCGACCACCACCAAAGATGTCGCCGAAGACGTCGCCGAATATGTCGCCAAAATCGCCGTGCATACCGCCACCGCCGCCGCCAGCAGCACCCGACAGTCCTTCTTTGCCGAACTGGTCGTAGCGCGCTCGCTTGTTGGGGTCGCTCAGTACTTCATAGGCTTCCTTGGCCGATTTGAACATGGCCTCGGAATCCGCATTACCTTCATTGCGATCCGGGTGGTGCTTCATCGCCAATCGTCGATACGCCTTCTTGATCGTGGCGTCGTCAGCCGACCGTTCAACACCCAGAATTTTGTAGTAATCGTCAGACATTCAATACAACTTCTTTGGCTCGTAGCCGTGATTTCCAAACAGACTTCAGTATTTCAGTTACAAAGACGCGGCAGCCACGTTCACACGGCTGCCGCATCCTGTCACTTTAAGAGCACGCTAACCGTACTCAGAACAATGTCGCCAGCCGTTATCAGGCCTGCTTGCTGTCATCGTTCTTAACTTCTTCAAATTCCGCGTCGACAGCGTCGTCCACACCGTCCGCCTCGGGCGCATCGCCTGCCTCGGCGCCACCGTCTTCGGATTGTGCGTACAAACGCTCTGCCATACCGGCGGATGCCTGCGCCAGAGCCTGCGTCTTGGACTCGATGGCTTCTTTGTTATCGCCTTCGAGTGCTTTACGCAGATCTGCCGTTGCCGACTCAATAGCACCGCGCTCTTCTGCAGTGACCTTCTCGCCGAGCTCTTCCATCGATTTTTCGGTCGCGTGAATCATGGCATCGCCCTGATTGCGCGCGTCGACAAGTTCGCGGAACTTGGCATCTTCTTCAGCGTGCGACTCGGCGTCCTTGACCATTTGATCGATCTCTTCATCAGACAATCCGCTTGACGCCTTGATCACAATCTTCTGCTCTTTGCCCGTTGCCTTGTCTTTCGCAGAGACGTTCAGAATACCGTTTGCATCGATATCAAACGTCACCTCGATCTGAGGCACACCGCGCGGAGCCGGAGCGATACCCGACAGATTAAATCGACCCAGCGACTTGTTGTCCTGGGATCGCTCACGCTCGCCCTGCAGGACCTGAATGGTTACTTCGGGCTGGTTGTCAGCGGCCGTAGAAAACGTTTCGTTCGCGTTGGTCGGAATTGTCGTGTTTTTATCGATCAGCTTGGTCATGACGCCACCAAGTGTTTCGATACCCAGCGACAGTGGCGTAACGTCCAAAAGCAGAACATCAGTAACGTCACCGGCCAGCACGCCGCCCTGAATGGCTGCGCCCACGGCTACCGCTTCGTCAGGATTCACGTCACGACGCGGCTCCTTGCCGAAGAAGTCTTTAACCGCTTCGATAACTTTAGGCATACGCGTCTGACCACCGACCAGAATCACATTGGCAATGTCACCGACTGACAGTCCGGCATCTTTGATCGCCACTTTGCAAGGCCCGATCGTACGGCTCACCAGGTCGTCAACCAGCGACTCGAGCTTGGCTCGTGTCAGCTTGATGTTGAGGTGCTTGGGTCCGCTTGCATCGGCCGTAATGTAAGGCAGATTGACTTCGGTCTGCTGGCTTGAAGACAGCTCGATCTTGGCCGTCTCGGCCGCTTCTTTCAGTCGCTGCATGGCAACGGCATCTTTGCTGACGTCTACACCGCTCTCTTTTTCGAATTCCTTCGCGAGGTACTGGATGATGCGAAGATCAAAGTCTTCACCACCGAGGAACGTATCGCCGTTGGTAGACAGCACTTCGAACTGGTGCTCGCCGTCAATCTCGGCAATTTCGATGATCGACACGTCGAACGTGCCACCACCGAGGTCGTATACCGCAATCTTGCGATCACCACGCTGCTTGTCCATACCGTACGCCAACGCAGCCGCGGTCGGCTCGTTGATGATTCTGCGGACTTCCAGTCCGGCAATACGCCCCGCGTCTTTGGTAGCCTGACGCTGGGAATCGTTAAAGTAGGCCGGCACGGTAATCACAGCTTCGGTGACTTCCTCGCCGAGGTAGTCTTCCGCAGTCTTTTTCATTTTCATCAAGACACGGGCCGACACTTCCGGGGGTGCCATCTTCTTGCCCTGAGCTTCCACCCAGGCATCGCCATTGTCTGCTTTTACGATGTTGTAAGGCACCATATCCCGGTCTTTCGCTACCACCTTGTCATCGTAACGACGACCAATGAGGCGTTTTACCGCGAACAGCGTGTTTTCCGGATTGGTTACCGCCTGGCGCTTGGCCGGCTGCCCTACGAGAACTTCGTCGTCCTTGGTAAAAGCGACGACTGAAGGGGTTGTACGATCGCCTTCGCTGTTCTCGATGACGCGCGGCTGATCGCCGTCCATAACGGCGACACAGGAATTGGTGGTCCCGAGGTCAATACCTATAATTCTGCCCATTACTACTACTCCAAAAGGGTTTTGCTAAAAAGTTGTTGAATACATTGGGGTGGTGATTCGGCTTTACAAGAGTCTTGTCAAACTTGCGACTCTCTATAAGGGCCCTCGCCAGATTCGCGTTCCGCGGCGGCCCTTAGGCGCCCTTTTCAGGATTTGGCCACCATTACCCGGGCCGCCCGCAGCAGCCTTCCGTTAATTTCATAGCCGGCCTGCACCACCTGAACCACCGTGTTCGGCTCAGCGTCGGGACTGTCCACCATCGCCATAGCTTCATGGAACTCGGGATTGAAAACTTCACCAAGAGGATTGATTTCAGTGACCCCGTGCCGGTTAAGTACTTGTTCAATAAGCTTTAACGTCATTTCGCTGCCCTCGATTAGCGACTCGACGGTGGCTTTTTCTTTAGCCGCTTCCAGACCCATGGCCATGCTGTCACGCACGCCGAGCACGTCGGCAGCGAACTTCTCAAAACCATACTTGTGGGCTTTTTCAACGTCCCGCTGGGCCCGCTTGCGCACGTTTTCCATCTCAGCCGCAGTTCGCAGGTAGCGTGCCCAGTGGTCGTCGGCCTTGGCTTCCATGGCCGATAGCGCCTTTTTCAGGGACTCAACGTCGAGATCATCCGCGGGGGCATGGGCATCCTGGGCGGCTTCTGCCGATTCAAGGTCGGCTGGCGTCGCATGGGCAGACACATTCTGCTCCTCAGTATCCACTGATTTTTTCTTCTCATTCATAAGCTTATAATTAACTCTTAATGCTGATAGTTATATGAGGGCAGGAATACCCCCGGACTGCGGCAGAATATGGAGGTCTAATGATTAGATTTCAAGGCCGAACTCAATAAATTCGCCGTGACATCAACAATGGGGATAACCCGCTCGTAGGCCATCCGGGTTGGGCCGATGACGGCCAGGACACCAACTACGCCGTCTTCATTCGAGTACGGCGCCGACACCACGGAACAGGCATCGAGCAGTTCATAGCCCGATTCCTCTCCGATGAAGATCCGGACGCCCTCCGCAGACATCGATTTGTCCAGCAGCTGGAGCAGATCCTGCTGTTCGTTGAACGCCTGAAACAGGTCTCTGAGGCGCTCCATATCGGTCAGATCCTGACAGCCCATCAAATGGGTCTCTCCTGCCACGGCTATACCTTCACCCGAATCGCCCGGAGGCTGCTCGAACGCTGATCTGGCAAGCTCGATGGCGTTAATCATCAGCTGATTAACGTTGTCCCGGGTGTGCTCGAGTTCCGCCACAATGGAGCGTCGGACTGATTCAATATCCGCGCCGGCAAAACGCTCATTCAGAAAGTTGGAAGCCTGCCGCAGCTCGGACTCGGAATACTCTCTGTCGAGCTCGATAATGCGGTTTTCGACTTCCTGGTTGTTTACCACCAGAATGACCAGAATCTTCGCTCCCGACAGCGGCAGAAACTCGATGCGGTTCAATGCCGCGTGCGTTTGCTGCGGTAGTGTCACCACCCCCGCCAGACGCGTGATGCTCGAGAGCATGGACGACGCGCTGCGCACCATCTCCTTTGAACTGACCGCGTCTTTCGCCTGTGTCGTGAAGTCCTGGTGGAGCTTCGCCATTTGGGCGGCCGAAAGCGGCGGCACCTTGAGCAGCGTGTCAACAAAACAGCGGTAACCCAGGTCTGTGGGAATTCTCCCCGCCGAGGTGTGGGGCGCCCGGATAAACCCCATCTTCTCGAGCCGTGACATGACGTTGCGTACCGTTGCCGAGCTCGCAGCAATCCCGGAACGCTCCAGCAGCGTATTGGAGCCAACCGGCTGACCACCGTCGATGTACTGTTCTACAAGAGTTTTGAGCAGCGCCTGCGCCCGTTCGGACAGGCCACTCACATCGCTTTGCGTTGTCATTGATTTAAGTGCCCGTTCCAGATTG
>CAWUKD010000145.1:0-9028 GCA_963922815.1 uncultured Gammaproteobacteria bacterium | reverse complement strand
GCACTGGCTAACAGAGCCTGGCTATTCGTTTCCGTCAGGTCATGCGTTTGCCAGTTTTTTCGTGGCGACATTTTTCATCTATTTTGCCGTAACGTTTGTCGCTGGCAAACGAAAATGGCTGTTTTATCTGCTAATCCCCTGGGCTGTCTCGGTGAGTTTCTCGCGGGTCTTTTTGAACGCCCACCGACCGCTCGACGTCTTCGTGGGTGCCTTTCAGGGGGTGCTTTTCGGCATAGTCGCGTGGCTGTGCATTCGGTTTGTTATCCGCAAGCTGGTGCAATCTGAGATCGGAACGTAGAGAAACCACATCTTGCAACCCGGCTCTGACTGGCGATGAATCAACGCCCGGGACTTGATGCCCGACGCACAGTATACGAACCTTGAACGATCCCGGTCAGATGCGCCGGGAGCGGATCACAGCGTCCGGGGTAGTCCGGGCCAGGGTGCGCACGAGTTTGCTAGAAGCTTTGCCGGGTCTCAATCACAAGCTGGACGCTGTCAATGCCCTCACGAGCTCTGAGAGGAAAGGCCAGGTCAATGTGAATGACTTTCTTGCTGCCTCCGCGAGGGCTGGCCAGTCGAATCCCGAGCCCCGCATCGACGAGCAGGTCATCGTTGGTTTCTCCCAGCACATTTTCGCCCCACACCTGTCCGACATCGATGAACGCAGCCGCGCCAACACGGAACAGCTGAAACGGGTAGTAATCACTGTAGTAGCGCTGCTCCACGGTAAACAATACGCGGCCGGCGCCATTGCGAAACCGGGTTGGATAGCCTCGAAGGCCGGTACTGCCACCCAGCGTGGTCAATTGATCCAGATCGGGCCTTTCAGAGTGGCTGGCGCTGAGGCTCGTGTAGAAGCGGTATTTCTCGGCTTGCTTCAACGTCCAGCTGGCACGCGCATTCGATTGCAGGTTTTGCGGGCGCCCTGACTCCAGTCGCGTGTTAAACCCTGCGCCAAACTGCCACAGTGCGCGATCGGGAGACCCGATTGAATGACTGGAGTTTGCGCCAAGAATCACCGCGTCGCGATCAGAGCCAAAAGACTCGCTGGCGAGTCCCAGAAACATCGAAAACCGCGTGCCCAGATAAATGTCTTCTACGCGCTCAATGCTTTGAAAGTTGCGTGCAGTAACGTACTTGTCCTGCAGCAGGTTGTATGAAATGTAGGGATAATACAGTTCGCGATCCGCCGGAACCGCGATGGCGAGCAGGGGGTTGTCCGGGAAAGAGAATTCACTGCGTTCGCCGGCAACACCTGCGGTCCATCGGCTGACCCACCCGTTCTGTCGGCCTTTTGACCAGCCTTTGAACAGGTTGAACGTATTGGAGCGCTGGTCAAATTCGCCGATATCGTCTCCGTCGCGAAAGTACGAACGAGCGCCGTCAAAGTAGTTACCAGTGCCGCCGTGAGACGTCAGGGAGTCCAGTGAAAAGAACGGCTTGATCAGACGCAGGGCAAACGCTCCGCCGTCGTCGGAATCGACGATGCCGATGCCAAAATCGAGTCGACTCAGCATGAAGTTATTGTTGCTGTAAACGAGCAGGTTTGACGTGCGTTCAAGCTCCTTCATGCGCGATGCCGTGAGGCTCGCGCCCGTGCCCAGAAGGTTGTCGTCTTCCACGCCCAGCGTGTATTCCGACTCGCCGCCGGTATTTGAAAACTGCAGTTCCGGGGTCAGAGTCCAGATGTCCCGCGTGGTCACCAGCAGGTCAACTACGCCATTCTCATAGCGGGCGGGTGTGACCGACGCCTCAAACAAATAGCGCTGGTTGCGCAGGATGCGCTCGGATTCTTCAATGCGGGCTTTGACAACCGGCTCGCCGGTCGCGAACAGCAGCTGGGAGCGAATGACGTTATCGCGGGTGATAATGTGCAGGCGATTAGCCAGGTGGTGAAGTCGTTTTCCCTTGCCGACGTCGGGCGCTTCGAACACGTTATTGCGCTTGATCGTGATCGTTCCGATGACGGCGTTACGCTGCTCGAGTTCGGCCAGCGAAAGCTCGGTGGCCGCCGTCCTGGCAGGCGTGGTCATACACAACAAACTGATAACCACTAAGATAAACGGGAGCTTTGCCGGCACGCAATTCAGCCAATCCTGGAAGGAACGGTTAGTATACGGTGAAATCGAACCGCGCTGTGTGCGCTGGGTCCGAATTGTCTGTCTTTTTGATCGTATCTTTGGTCTGCCGCGGGGCAGCGTGACATAAAGGAGTTGCCGTGCAGCAACAGCTTGGACAAATTACGCTTCTGGTTTCCGATTATGACGAGGCCATTGACTACTTTACCCGCACGCTGTCATTCAGCCTTGTAGAGGACACGCCGCTGGGAGACAAGCGATGGGTCGTGGTGCGACCGCGGGGCGAGCACTCGGCCGGCCTGCTGCTGGCCAAGGCCCGGGAAGGTGAGCAGGAACAGTGCGTGGGCCATCAGACCGGTGGGCGCGTGGCGTTCTTTTTGTACACGGATGACTTTCATCGCGATTACGCGTCGATGAAGAAGGCCGGTGTCGATTTCATTGGAGAGCCCCGGCGGGAGAGCTACGGAAACGTTATTGTTTTTCGGGATCTGTATGGCAACAAGTGGGATTTTATTGAACGTTTCTGAATACAGGACGCAGATTGACAGGCCAGCGTGGCCGGGAGAACCAGGGTATGAGTGAGCGAACGCTAAGCTGGGCCGACTTTGAGAAAGTTGAGCTTCGGGTGGGCACAGTGGTAGATGTGATGGAGTTTCCGGAAGCGCGTCGACCCGCGTGGATACTGCACGTCGACTTTGGAGTAGAAATCGGCGTACTGAAATCCAGCGCCCAGATTACCGATCTTTATTCCCCGGAGACATTACTCGGTCGGCAGGTTGTGGCCGTCGTGAACTTTCCGCCCAAGCAGATCGGGCCGTTGATGTCCGAGTGCCTGGTCACCGGCTTTGCCAATAGCGACGGCGCGATTGTGCTTGCGGCTCCTGAGCAGGCTGTGCCCAACGGCGCGCGGCTGGTATAGCGGCAAAACCAGCTACAACATCGACAACAGCGCTCGGCGAACACCTTCGCGTGTGGCCCGTGTCGCTATAATTTCAAGCTGTATGAAACGCCATCATTGACGTGAATTTTTGTTGATAGGGTGCCGGCATGATCGGCTTTTATACGCATGACTAGAAATATTGGGTACAATCGCGCCCGTGCGAGGCTGTGGCCGCGCGGGTACAGTGTTAGTGTGAAAAGGCGTTGTTTCGAGTCGCCCGATAAACGGGGTTGGCGGAACAACATTAATTGGGGTTAGTGGGAGGATTTCATCATGAGTATGATGAGTGAGTTTAAAGATTTCGCCATGCGTGGCAACGTGATGGATATGGCCATCGGTATTGTTCTCGGTGGTGCGTTCGGGAAGATCGTCGCGTCATTTGTGAAAGACGTTCTGATGCCGCTGGTTGGCAAACTGGTAGGTGGTGTCGACTTCACCCAGATGTTTGTCAATTTGAGCGCCGAGAGCTATCCAACGCTCGCGGCGGCTGAAGAAGCGGGTGCATCAGTTCTGCGTCACGGTACGTTTATCCAGACTGTCGTTGACTTTCTGATCATTGCATTCGCGATTTTCATGGTGGTCAAAGCCATGAACAGCGCCAAGAAAAAAGAAGAAGAAGCACCGCCGCCGGCACCGCCTGCCGACCAGGTCCTGCTTGAAGAAATTCGGGATCTGTTGAAAAAGCAGCAGTCCTAGGAAGCAAAAGCCGGTCACTAACTTGACCGGCTTTTTTTCTGCCTGTGACAGGTCGCGTGCGCTTATACTCGCTCGGATCAGGAAGCCGGCGCCAGCGTTGTACGTACTTCTATCGTATTGTGCAGCGTGCGGTGCACGGGGCACCGGTTGGCAATCTCCATCATCCGCTGTCGCTGCTCTTCGGTAAAATCGCCTTCGAGCGTCAGCACGCGTTCAAACACATCGATAGGTGCGGTCTTCGATTCCGGGTCCTGGGACTCAACTGTTTCCTTGTGATGTGTCACGTGACACGTCGAGGACTCGAGCGGCCATTTCTTGCGCTCTGCGTACATCTTCAGCGTCATGGTTGTACAGGCCGCGAGCGCCGAACACAGCAGATCAAACGGCGCCGGTCCTGTGTTGGTGCCGCCCAGACTGACCGGTTCATCGGCCAGCATCGGGTGTCCGC
This sequence comes from uncultured Gammaproteobacteria bacterium, assembly GCA_963922815.1. Lineage (GTDB taxonomy): Bacteria > Pseudomonadota > Gammaproteobacteria > Steroidobacterales > SZUA-146 > SZUA-146. The sequence goes on along the minus strand of CAWUKD010000145.1, from coordinate 4,863 downwards.
CCACGCTGAGGTGGCTCTTGAAGCCGTCGCCCCGGGTTCTTGCGGCCGCACCGTGTTCACCCACATGCAGATACGGCGTCTCATCGCTTTCAAGCTCAAGAAAACGGGTGGCCCAGGCGGCGATCATCATGCCGGCGTATTCAGAGTCCACGCGTTGAGTCAGCAGATGGTCCGCGCGATCCAGACTGACGAAACTCTTGGGATGTTTTGCCGCGGTGAATATTTCGGTGGCATTACTGATTTCGACCGTCTCGTCCAACGGGGCGTGCATGACGAGCAGGGCTTTGCGAAAACCGGCGACCACTTCCAGCACCGACTGTGATTCGATGTCATCCAGAAACTGTTTTTTAATGGTGAACGGGCGACCTCCAAGAGACACCTCGGCGACGCCCTGCTCCTCAATTTCCTCGCGCTTTGTGGTCATCAGATGGCCCACGTGGCCCGGGTCGGCCGGTGAGCCGATGGACGCTACCGCGACGGCCGATTCAATTCTCGCCGCGGCCTTCAGGACGGCGGTGCCGCCCAGAGAGTGGCCGGCCAGCAGCCTGGGTGCTTCGAAGTTCTCGGCAAGGTAGTCGGCGGCCGCGACCAGGTCATCGACGTTGGACGAAAAATTGGTATCAGCAAAGTCCCCTTCGCTGTTGCCAAGACCGGTGAAGTCAAAAATGAGCGTGGCGATGCCGGCACCGGCCAGGGCTCTGGCGATGTTGCGCGTGGCCGACAGGTTTTGTGTGCAGGTAAAGCAATGAGCAAACAGCGCGTAGGCTTTCGTTTCTCCGGTGAGCGGCGTGATCAGTCGTCCGGCCAGCGTTTCTCCGCTGCGATTTTCGAAACGTACCGTTTGCGTACTCATGTAGGGGCTCCTTAAAGTGGCGTCAGGGTGTCAGATCCTTACAATACCGTGAATGACTCCTCCAGATATAACAAACGACACCGAAGAAACGATTGTTGCCGTGGCGACGCCGCCAGGTCGCGGCGGGGTGGGTATCGTTCGCGTATCGGGTCCCGGGGTTGCTCACATCGCCCGGCAAATTACGAGCGGGCTGCCGGAACCTCGCGTGGCGACTGGAGCCACGTTTCGCGACGGGGAGGGCGAGGCGATCGATCAGGGGCTCGTACTGTATTTCGCCGGGCCTGCGTCGTTTACCGGCGAGGATGTGCTGGAGTTACACGGTCATGGTGGGCCGGTGCCCATGGACATGCTGGTGCAACGATGCGTGGAGCTCGGAGCCAGGGTTGCTGAAGCGGGTGAGTTTTCCAAGCGTGCCTTTTTGAACGACAAGATCGATCTGACCCAGGCGGAAGCCATCAGCGATCTGATTGACAGCGCGTCTCAACAGGCGGCACGGGCGGCGGTCCGGTCATTGTCGGGGGATTTCGCGCGACGTATCAACGCGCTGGTGGTCGCGCTGACGGAACTGCGTATGTACGTGGAAGCGGCGATCGACTTTCCGGAAGAAGAAATCGACTTTCTGCAGGATGACGAACTCAGTCAGCGCGTTGATAACGTCGAATCGCTGTTTATTCGGCTGCAGCGCGATGCCGAACAGGGGCAGCTGCTTCGCGACGGCATGGTGCTGGTTATCGCCGGGCCACCGAACGTCGGCAAGTCGAGCTTGCTGAATCGCCTGGCCGGCTACGATGCCGCTATCGTCACCTCGCGGCCCGGCACAACGCGCGACGTTTTGCGCGAAGACCTGCATATTGACGGGATGCCGCTCCGCGTAATCGATACCGCGGGCCTGCACGAGTCGGATGACCCGGTGGAGCAGGAGGGTATGCGGCGAGCGCGCGCTGCCATGGCAAACGCGGACCATGTATTGCTGATGAGTGATGCACTGCGACCCGAGACGGCCGATCTGAGTGGCGAAACGCTACCAGAAGGCGTGCCCGTGACCCGGTTGGTGAACAAGATTGATTTGCTGGACCGGGAGCATGACTTTCGGAAGGCATCGTCTGACGAAGACGTGCTATATGCCTCTGCCGTAACGGGCGAGGGCGTTGATGAACTGCGGCAGCATTTGAGTGCCGCGATGGGTTACTCCGCGGTCGATGGCGGAAAGCTTATCGCGCGTCGGCGACACCTGCAGGCGATTGAACGTGCCTTCGCTCATTTACTGATTGGCAAGGAAGCACTGTTTGATCTGAAAGCCGGTGAAATCATGGCAGAGGAGCTGCGACTGGCGCAGCAGGATTTGGGTGAAATAACCGGTACCGTGACCAGCGACGATTTGCTGGGACATATATTTTCGAGTTTTTGTATCGGAAAGTAATGCGGCGCTCTGCTGATGCCGCGCCGGTCATGCGAGACTGGCGTACTGCCAAAAAGCGCTGTCTGGTGTTTGCGCTTAATTTCGCTGCGTACCAAACGGACCGATGACAATATTGGCACGCGTATTATCGCTGACGTCCACTTCCATTTCGCCAACACGCTTGTTGTCTTCAGCGACCACCCGGTTGCGTCCGAGGTGCTTCGCTTCGTATAGAGCAGCATCGGCACGTCGCAGGGTTTCTTCGATGGTTTCGCCTGGCTGATACTGACTGACGCCCGCCGACAGGGTGACGCGGAAGACTTCATCAAATGACGCTTCCTCCGTTACTTTGCGTATGCGCTCGGCGCAGCGCATGGAGCCTGCGAGTCGCGTGTCCGGCAGAACCACGATGAATTCTTCGCCACCGTATCGACCAAAAAAGCGTGAGCCGTCCGACGGGTCGACCAAATCCATGCCGCGCAGCGTCCCTTTGATGCGCTCCGAGAACGCCATCAATACCCGGTCGCCGGCCAGGTGGCCGTAGCGGTCATTGATCATCTTGAAATTGTCCAGGTCGAGCAGGCAGATTGAGAAAGTAGACGAGGTTCGATCAGCCCGCGATTTTTCCTGTTTGAGCGCTTCCATGATGTAACGGCGGTTGAACGCCTTGGTCAGGTCATCGCGACTGGCAAGCTTGCCTATTTCGTCGAGCGCTGCGCTCAGGTCACGATTGCGACGCCGCAGCTCATCGCGCAGCGAGCTCACATGGCCGGCAAACAGCGACGCCCATACGAGCATGCCCAGCAGTACGCCACCCCTTAAGAGTTCGCGAGCCAGATCAAACCGGTGGCGGAAAAACAGAAAGTCGCCGAGCGCGATCAACCCATAGCCGCCGAGCGCCATTGCAGCCAGTTTTACCATTTGTTCGAAGCGCAGGCGGAAGAGTCCGAACATCATGATCATGGTGTAAACGCTAAGAAACAGGCCGCGGTTTTGAGCGTCGCCAAACATCAGACAGAGCATCCAGGCCAGGGCAATCGCCAGCTGTGGGACGGTGAGTGAGGGGTCACTGTAGCGCTTGTTGGCGCCCGACCGAATAACGGCGTAGAAATAAAGGTTGCTGGTGATGACGCCAATAACGATGACAGAAAGCAGATTTACCGGTATCAGACTATCGCCACTGGCCAGACTGAACAGGCCAAAGCAAACCGCAATCATGTAAGACCCGAACGCCATGAAAAATCGCTTCAGTATCAATGATTGTTTCGGGTCGTCCTTTGGAAAGATTCCGGGCATAACTACCTGTGTATATCCCTATGGTTTTACAGGCACCCAGAATCCCAAGTCTCAGCGCAAATTGGTGTGACCGAGGTCTCAAACACCCGGAATTTGAGGCTGCAGTCCAGTGTTTTATGTCATTTTGGCCGCCAGGAAGGGTGGTCGAGAGTCGTTCTAAGCTATTGGTCCGGACTGATAAACGGCGCTGCCGGGTTCAGGCTTTTCGAAAACCGGGCGTTCGTCCAGGACCGTTTGCCCGAGCGTTGGGAGATTGCCGCGTGCTTCGCACTCGCATAGACGGGGTCTGCATTTTCACACGGTATCGAACGGATACGGCTGATTCGTAACTCGGTGGGGTCTGACCTGTTCGAACTATGGGCGGATGCAGTCGATTCGTAGCCGGCGTCAGCCGAGGCCGCGTTCGGTTCCTATCAGTTGAATAAAGGCGTCTTCGAGAGAGTCGCGTCCGGATTGCTCCTTCAATGATTCAATGCTGCCTTCCGCCGCAATCTTCCCGTCGGAAATGATGACGGTGTGGTCGCACAGGGCGCCCACTTCCTGCATGACATGACTTGAGAACAACACGCATTTACCTTGTTCTTTCAGCGCCTGAATAATGCGGCGTAATGAACGAGTCGCCATCACGTCGAGGCCGTTGGTCGGTTCATCGAGCAGCACGTTTTGCGGCTCGTGAATCAGCGCTCTGGCCAGCGCCACTTTCGTACGCTGACCTTGTGAAAACCCTTTTGCGCGGCGATTCATGATGCCGTCCATTTCGAGCAGTTCACCGAGTTCTTCAATACGGCGCTCAATGCGCTCGTCGGAAAGCCCGTAGAGCTTGCCAAAGTACGCGACGTTTTCCCGTGCCGTGAGGTTGGGATAGATCCCGGGGTTGTGCGTAAACACGCCCATCAGACGTCGGGCATCCAGCGGCTGAGCGGTGACGTCAATGTCGTCAATCAACGCGGTTCCGCTGTCGGGTTTGAGGATGGTGTACAGCATGCGGAGCGTCGTGGATTTGCCGGCGCCGTTAGGCCCGAGCAGTCCGGTGATTAATCCGTTACCTGCGGTGAAGCTGACGTCTTTGACCGCTTCGACTTTGCCAAAGGATTTTTTAAGTTGCTGAGCCTGGATCACGGTGTTGGTCCTGACGGGCTGACGAAGAAAGGGGCCGGCTGCTGTATATCAAGGCATTCGACATCGAGATCGGAGTGATTTGCGGTGCTGATAAATTCAGCCAGAATTCTTGGCATGCAGCCTGTCTGGATCTGGCCGTGTCCCTGGCCGGGAAGCGTGAGGGAGCGTGCGTTGCCAAGATAGCTGGCGGCCCGTT
>CAWUKD010000144.1:0-9153 GCA_963922815.1 uncultured Gammaproteobacteria bacterium | reverse complement strand
GCAGTTTCAGAGTCGGGCCCACAACGATCACGGAACGACCCGAGTAGTCGACGCGTTTTCCGAGCAGGTTCTGACGGAATCGACCCTGCTTGCCCTTGATCATGTCGGCAAGCGATTTCAGCGGACGCTTGTTGGTACCGGAAATAGCCCGGCCGCGGCGACCGTTATCAAGCAGCGCATCAACAGATTCCTGCAGCATGCGCTTTTCGTTACGCACGATAATGTCTGGTGCATTAAGCTCCAGCAGTCGGCGCAGACGGTTGTTACGGTTAATCACACGTCGGTACAGATCGTTCAGGTCAGACGTGGCAAAACGGCCGCCTTCCAGAGGAACCAGCGGGCGCAGATCAGGCGGCAGAACCGGAAGAACGGTCAGCACCATCCACTCGGGCTTGTTGCCCGACTCGATGAACGCTTCCAGCAGCTTCAGACGCTTGGACGCGCGCTTGATGCGGGTCTCACTCTTGGTACCGGCGATCTCTTCGCGAACTTTTTCGATCTCTTCATTGAGATCCAGAGTCCGCAGCATTTCGTGAACAGCTTCGGCACCCATGCGGGCGTCAAACTCGTCGCCGTGCTCTTCAATGGCTTCAAGATAGCCGTCGTCGGACATCAGGCTGCCGCGCTCCAGCGGGGTCAGACCAGGGTCGACCACTACAAACGCTTCGAAGTACAGGACACGCTCGATTTCTCGCAGCGTCATGTCCAGCATCAGACCGATACGTGAAGGCAGCGATTTAAGGAACCAGATGTGTGCAACCGGTGACGCCAGCTCGATGTGAGCCATACGCTCGCGACGCACTTTGGATTGGGTAACTTCAACGCCACATTTCTCACAAACAACACCACGGTGTTTCAGGCGCTTGTACTTGCCGCACAGACATTCGTAGTCTTTGACAGGGCCAAAAATCTTGGCGCAAAACAGGCCGTCACGCTCCGGCTTGAACGTACGGTAGTTAATGGTTTCCGGCTTTTTAACTTCGCCGAACGACCACGAACGCACCATGTCGGGAGAAGCCAGGCCGATGCGAATAGCATCGAAGTCTTCAACCGGAGCCTGTTGTTTGAACAATTTCAATAGGTCTTTCATATGTCACCCATCCATTCAGGATATGCTGTGTTTCTTACGCTCTTGCGTAACCCTTGCTACTTCTCAAGTCGCTAAAGTTACGTTGTCGGATTCGGATCTTGCTCGAGTTCAACGTTGATACCCAAAGAGCGAATCTCCTTGACCAGTACGTTGAACGATTCGGGCATTCCCGGATCCATGGCGTGTTCACCGTCCACGATGTTCTTGTACATCTTGGTACGGCCCTGCACGTCGTCCGATTTAACGGTAAGCATTTCCTGGAGCGTGTAGGAAGCGCCGTAGGCTTCGAGTGCCCAGACCTCCATTTCTCCGAAACGCTGACCACCGAACTGCGCTTTACCACCCAGAGGCTGCTGCGTAACCAGACTGTACGGTCCGGTTGAACGTGCGTGCATCTTGTCATCAACCAGGTGATTGAGTTTGAGCATGTACATGTAGCCCACAGTGGTGTGGCGCTCAAACTCCTGTCCGGTACGACCGTCGATGAGCTGGGTTTGACCCGACTCCGGCATATCGGCAAGTTTGAACATGTGGCGAATTTCGCTTTCATCCGCTCCGTCAAATACTGGCGTTGCCATTGGCACACCGCTACGCAGGTTGCCGGCAAGTTCAAGCACTTCATCGTCACTGAAGCTGTCAATGTCTTCTTCCTTGCCGCCAGACTTGTTGTAAACCTGATCGAGGAAGTCGCGCAGCTCTTTTACGTCGCCGTTGGTATCGAGCATCTTGCCTATCTTCAGACCCAGGCCACGAGCCGCCCAGCCAAGGTGTGTTTCCAGCACCTGACCGACATTCATACGCGAGGGTACGCCCAGCGGGTTAAGTACGATATCAACCGGCGTGCCATCTTCCATGTAAGGCATGTCTTCGACCGGCACGATGGTGGAGATAACACCCTTGTTACCGTGGCGTCCCGCCATCTTGTCACCAGGCTGTACGCGACGTTTCACCGCCAGGTACACCTTAACCATCTTGAGTACGCCCGGTGCCAGATCGTCGCCCGCCGTAATCTTGACGCGCTTTTCTTCATAGCGCTTGCGGAACTCTTCTTCCTGATCGGCGAGTAGCTTGGCCGCTTCTTCCAGCTGCTTGTTCGCATCTTCGTTACGCAGGCGAATCTCGAACCACTTCTTCCTGTCGAGATCGTCCAGATACTGCTTGGTTACCTTGGAACCGGCATTGAGACCGTCAGGACCACCTTCCGAAATCTTGCCGGTCAGCAGGCGCTCCATACGCTGGAATACGTCGCCTTCCAGAATTCGCTGCTGGTCAGAGAGGTCTTTCTGTACGCTTTCAAGTTCAGCGGCTTCGATGGCCAGCGCGCGAGAGTCTTTTTCAACCCCGTCGCGCGTAAAGACACGAACATCGATAACCGTACCGTCCATACCCGGCGGTACACGCAGAGACGTATCTTTCACGTCACTGGCTTTCTCACCGAAAATGGCGCGCAGCAGTTTTTCTTCCGGAGTGAGCTGGGACTCGCCTTTTGGCGTGACCTTACCCACCAGAATGTCGCCGCCTTTCACCTCAGCACCGATATAGGCAATACCCGACTCGTCGAGCTTACCCAGCGCCGAATCACCGACGTTGGGGATATCCGCCGTGATTTCTTCAGAACCCAGCTTGGTATCGCGAGCGACACAGGCCAGTTCTTCAATGTGAATGGTAGTAAAGCGATCTTCCTGGACCACCCGCTCCGAGATCAGAATCGAATCCTCGAAGTTGTAGCCGTTCCAGGGCATGAACGCGACCAGCAGGTTCTGACCCAGAGCCAGTTCGCCAAGGTCGGTCGAAGGACCGTCGGCCATCACATCGCCACGCGCGACACTATCGCCCGCTTTAACCAAAGGCCGCTGGTTGATACAGGTGTTCTGGTTCGAACGCGTGTACTTGGTCAGGTTGTAAATATCCACACCTGATTCACCTACCACGGTCTCGTCATCCTTCACGCGAATGACGATACGCGAGGCATCGACCGAATCAACGAATCCGCCGCGTCGGGCAATAACCGTAACACCAGAGTCTACGGCCACGGTGCGCTCCATGCCGGTACCCACAAAGGGCTTTTCCGCACGCAGCGTAGGCACGGCCTGACGTTGCATGTTGGAACCCATGAGTGCGCGGTTGGCATCATCGTGCTCGAGGAACGGAATCAGTGAAGCCGCGACCGACACGATCTGTCGTGGCGACACGTCCATATACTGAATCCGGTCCGGACCGGTCATGGTGAATTCGTTCATGTGTCGGCATGACACCAGCTCGTCTTCAAATGCGCCGGAGCTGTCCAGATCGGCGTTGGCCTGCGCGATCACGTATTCACTTTCTTCAATCGCAGACAAATACTCGATGTCCGCGGTGACTTTGCCGTTGACCACTTTACGATAAGGCGTTTCGAGAAAGCCGTAGTCGTTGGTGCGGGCGTAAACAGCCAGCGAGTTAATCAAACCAATGTTTGGACCCTCTGGCGTCTCAATCGGACAGACACGACCGTAGTGAGTCGGGTGCACGTCGCGAACCTCAAAGCCCGCGCGTTCGCGGGTCAGGCCACCAGGGCCAAGCGCCGAAACGCGGCGTTTGTGAGTCACTTCCGACAGCGGGTTGTTCTGATCCATAAACTGGGACAGCTGGCTTGAGCCAAAGAATTCCTTGACCGCTGCAGCAACCGGTTTGGCGTTGATCATTTCCTGAGGCATCAGGCCGTCAGCTTCTGCCGACGTCAAGCGCTCTTTAACCGCACGTTCTACGCGTACGAGACCAATGCGGAAGGCGTTCTCGGCCATCTCACCCACGCTTCGAATTCGGCGGTTACCGAGGTGATCGATGTCATCAACCACGCCTTTACCGTTACGAATATCAATCAGCGTTTTGAGTACCGCGATGATGTCTTCGCGAGACAGAATGCCATCGCCTTCAGAGTCCTTGCGACCCACACGGCGATTGAACTTCATGCGGCCAACGGCCGACAGGTCATATCGCTCGGGATTGAAGAACAGATTCTGGAACAGGTTTTCCGCCGCGTCTTTTGTCGGTGGCTCGCCCGGACGCATCATACGATAAATTTCAACCAGCGCCTCAAGGCGATTGGTGGTGGTATCAATGCGCAGCGTGTTCGAGATAAACGGCCCTCGATCGAGGTCATTTACGAACAGCGTTTCTATTTTTTCGATGCCGATCTTAATAAAGGATTCGACCTGTTCAAGAATGAGCTCATCGTTTGCCGTCGCCAGCACTTCACCAGTTTCAGGATCAACCACGTCGTGAGCAATAATCTTGCCGGCCAGATAATCGGGAGGTACCGCCATCGAGGTGACTTTGGCCTTGTTCAGTTCGCGAACGTGGCGCGCCGTAATACGACGACCCTCTTCAACCAGAACCTTGCCGCCGACAACCAGATCAAACCCGGCTGTGTCACCTTTCAGGCGCTCGGGATCCAGTTCCATGGTGATCTCGTCACCGTTAAACTCGAACAGGTTCTTCTCGAAGAAAATATCGAGAATTTCGTGATTCTCAAGGCCTAGCGCACGCAGGATAATGGTCACCGGCAGTTTGCGGCGACGGTCAATACGCGAGAAAACGCCGTCTTTGGGATCGAATTCGAAATCGAGCCATGAGCCGCGGTAAGGAATAACGCGTGCTGAGTACAACACTTTCCCTGAGGAATGTGTCTTCCCTTTGTCATGGTCGAAGAACACGCCCGGAGAGCGGTGCAGCTGAGACACAATCACGCGCTCGGTACCGTTGATAACAAAGGTCCCGTTTTCGGTCATCAGAGGCATTTCGCCCAGATAGACTTCCTGTTCGCGAACGTCTTTCACCGGCTTTTTGGCGCCGGATGCTTCTTTGTCGTAAATCACCAGACGAACTTTGACACGCAGTGGCGCTGCGTAGGTCAAACCCCGCAGCTGACACTCTTTAACGTCAAAAATCGGCTTACCTAATCGGTAGCTTACGTACTCCAGCGCTGCATTACCACTATAGCTGACGATCGGGAGCACGGTTTGAAACGCGGCGTGCAGGCCCTGATCGATGCGGTTTTCAACAGGCGTCTCAGCCTGCAAAAACTTGCGGTAAGAGTCGAGCTGAATCGACAGCAGGTAAGGTACATTGAGAATGCTCGGGCGTTTGCCAAAGTCTTTACGAATGCGCTTTTTCTCAGTAAAAGCATAAGCCATGGTCGGTGACCTCATCTATTTGCTCCAGGCTGTAATGCGTTCGAAATCGAACAGGGTCAGCCTGACACCCCAATAAATCTGCTTTTTGATAAACCGCAAAAGCCGGCGGTTAAAAACCGCCGGCAAATGCGTTATCCAAGCCTGCAGAGCGTGCTCTGCCTGGCAACGGTCGATTACTTGATTTCGACCGAAGCGCCAGCTTCTTCCAACTGCTTCTTGATGTCTTCTGCTTCGTCTTTGTTGACGCCTTCTTTGATCGGTGAAGGAGCACCTTCAACCAGATCTTTGGCTTCTTTAAGACCAAGACCAGTGATACCGCGAACGGCTTTAATCACGGGTACTTTGTTGCTGCCGAAACTCGTCATCACAACGTCAAACTCAGTCTTCTCTTCTGCAGCGGCACCGCCTTCGGCAGGACCGGCAGCCGCAACCGCCACAGGGGCAGCAGCAGTAACACCGAACTTTTCTTCCATTGCGCTGATGAGTTCAACGACATCCATCACGCTCTTTTCTGCAATTGCATTCAAAATATCTTCATTTGAAAGGGACATTTCTTACTCCAATAACTCTTTGTGTATTACCTAAAATTTAATCTGAACCGTAAAGATTTACGCAGCGTCTTTCTGTGCGCGTACCGCATCAAACGTACGGACCATCTTCGTAGTCGGCTCTGCCAGTGTGCGAACGAATTTCTCGACAGGTGCTTTCATAACACCCATGAGTATCGCAATCGCCTGATCGCGCGTCGGCAATGAAGCCAGTTTGGACAAATCGCTGGCAGGCAGTAAATCACCACCTACAGACAGCATTTTGACAACCAGCTTGTCATTTTCCTTCGTGAAGTCTTTAACTATGCGAGCCGCTGCGCCTGGATCGTCCATTGAGAACGCCAGGATAAGAGGACCAGACAGTGAGTCATTCATACACTCAAAGTCGGTACCCTTTAACGCAAGCTTGGCAAGCGAGTTTTTAACAACTTTCAGAAAAACACCTGACTTGTGCGCTTCAACGCGCAGCTGGGTCAGTTGCTCAACTGATAGTCCACGGTATTCAGCACCTACAGCCGATAAGGCTTCAGATGCAACCGCGTTCACTTCCGCGACCACTTCTTTTTTCTTGCTATAAGTCAATGCCATACGACATCTCCTAACAGTGGCCAAAAATCAAACAGCTTCGCATTCACGACGCTGTTCGCCCATATGACGGTGACCGCGGCCAAACTGACTTAGGTAACACCATCTACGCAGGAAAATTAAGTTGTTTTCATGTGGCGAACCACGTGACGACAGCTCCTGCGGTCTTTGATGAGCCGGTTACTGATGCAGTCGCCGAAACGACCTTTACCTGCAACCGACACGCACGTCCTGTGCGACAGAGTAAACCCTGCTCCTTTTTCGACTCTTCGCTATAGCCCAAGCGTAGACTGATCAACAGTCACGCCAGGACCCATGGTCGAAGAGACGGTAACTTTCTTAAAGTACACGCCTTTGGCAGAGGTAGGCTTTGCTTTTTGCAAATCGCCCATCAGCGCCGTCAGGTTCTCCTGCAACTTGGCGACATCAAAGTCGGCCTTCCCAATGGTGCAGTGAATAATGCCCGCCTTGTCTGTGCGGTAACGCACCTGACCGGCCTTGGCATTTTTAACCGCGGTCTCTACGTCGGCTGTTACCGTACCCACTTTGGGGTTTGGCATCAGGCCACGAGGACCGAGGATCTGACCCAGCTTGCCAACAACGCGCATGGCATCCGGCGTGGCTACAACCACGTCGAAATTCATTTCACCGCCCTGAATGGCTTCAGCAAGGTCATCGAAACCGACGAGATCAGCACCGGCTGCGGTGGCTTTCTCGGCGTTTGCGCCCTGTGCGAACACAGCTACGCGGACATCTTTACCGGTACCGTTCGGCAGCACAGTGGCTCCACGAACAACCTGGTCTGATTTACGCGGGTCGACGCCGAGGTTTACAGACACATCGACAGACTCGCGGAATTTGGCGCTGGCCAGCTCTTTGACCAGTTCAATCGCGTCGTTGATAGCGTAAAACTTGTTGCTATCGACTTTATCGCGCGCGGCTTGCTTACGTTTTGATACTGCACCCATGACTAACCCTCCACTTCCAGGCCCATACTACGGGCGCTACCAGCAATAATATTGACCGCAGCGTCCATATCTTTGGCGTTGAGATCCTGCATTTTAAGCGTGGCAATCTCTTCGAGTTGCGCACGTGTGACCTTGCCCACCTTTTTGGTGTTGGGCTCGCCACTACCGCTCTTGATGCCTGCTGCCTTCTTGAGAAGCACAGCTGCTGGTGGTGTTTTTGAAATAAAGGTGAAACTGCGATCAGAGTACACTGTGATCACAACAGGAATTGGCATGCCAGGTTCCATACCACCCGTGTGGGCGTTAAAGGACTTGCAGAATTCCATGATGTTGACACCGTGCTGACCGAGCGCGGGACCTACCGGCGGACTGGGGTTAGCCTGTCCAGCCGGAATTTGCAGCTTGATATAGCCGTCTACTTTCTTCGCCATGTTTTTCTCCTGGTGGGTGCAAGCGCCTTGCGGCTCCCCGTGCATTCGGACCCGGCTGACAACCGAGATCCTGGTGCTAACGTGTCAGCCCGAAGGCTAACGTAAAAAATTCAGTCGAGAATCGTGACCCGGTACTGCCGGCCTACGCCTTCTCTACTTGTCCAAAGTCGAGCTCCACCGGTGTAGACCGGCCGAGAATCTGAACGGCAACGCGCAGACGGCTCTTCTCGTAGTTAACCTGGTCGACAACGCCATTGAAGTCGTTGAACGGACCATCGATAACGCGTACCACTTCCCCAGGCTCGAAAAGCACTTTGGGACGAGGCTTGTCGACGCCTTCCTGTACGCGTTGCAAAATAATATCGGCTTCCCGATCGGTAATGGGCGCCGGTCGATCCGAAGATCCACCAATAAAGCCCAGCACCTTCGGCACTTCTTTCACCAAATGCCAGGTGTCTTCGTCCATTTCCATCTGAACCAGCACGTACCCCGGAAAGAACTTGCGTTCACTTCGGCGCTTGCTGCCCTCTTTCATCTCCACCACTTCCTCGGTGGGAACCAGTATCTCGCCAAACTTGTCTTCAAGACCGTGCATTTTGATGCGCTCGATCAAAGACTGCCGAACTTTGTGCTCAAAGTTCGAATAAGCGTGTACCACGTACCAGCGTAAAGCCATTTAGCTCGTGCCTCTGAAGAACTCAAGACCCGCGGACAGGATGAAATCCAGCCCCCAGAAGAAGAACCCCATGATGAAGGCAAAAGCGATAACGGCAATCGCCTGACCAATCGCGTCCTGACGAGAGGGCCAGACAACCTTGCGCCACTCGATTTTCGCACCCTGGACAAAGTTCCAAAAGTCTTTGCCATACTGCGAGATTGACGCAATGAAACCACCCGCTACCAGGCCACCGACAACCGCCAGAAAGCGCAGGTAGGCCGCCTGGCCTTCAAGCATGTAAAAGCCAACGATGCCCCCAATGACAGCACCAATGGCAAGTGCGATAAGCAGCTTGTCACCAATGCCCGGAGTTACGTGTTCTGTTTTTGCTGTACTCATTTCTTAATACCAAACCGGTTAATGCGCTTGGCAGGCCAGGAGGGAATCGAACCCCCAACCTACGGTTTTGGAGACCGTCGCTCTGCCAATTGAGCTACTGGCCTTCTCCTTAAGCTATGGACGCCAAGGCCGGTCAATGACCGGCCAGGACGCTTCCATACTTTTTAACTCTTTACTGCGTCGTACGTGTGCCTGTTCAATCAGTGCGCCCCGTTAATTCGGGGCACACCGTACGGAACAGTCTTATTCGACCCGCCGTTACTCGATAATCTTCGCGACAACACCCGCACCTACCGTGCGGC
>CAWUKD010000143.1:0-9179 GCA_963922815.1 uncultured Gammaproteobacteria bacterium | reverse complement strand
ATGCCCGGGCAGTTGGGCCCGATCAGACGCGTGTCGTAATCCGCCAGCGCTGCTTTGACCTTGACCATGTCCGAAACAGGGATACCTTCGGTGATGCACACAATTAGCTTCACACCCGCATCGGCAGCCTCGAGTATCGCGTCGGCGGCGAATGCAGCCGGCACGTAAATCATGCTGACATCGGCACCTACCTCATTGACGGCATCGTGCACGGTGTTGAACACGGGCAATCCGAGATTGGTTTCACCACCGCGGCCAGGCGTTACTCCGCCCACCAGCTTGGTGCCGTAGTCGAGGCACTGCTGAGAGTGGAAGGTACCCTGAGTCCCTGTGAAGCCCTGACAAATAACCCGGCTGTCTTTGTTTACCAGTACGCTCATGCTCGTTTACCCCGCAGCCTTAATGACTTTTTTCGCCGCATCGGTCAGATCGTCGGCACTTAAAATATCGAACCCGCTGTCGGCCAGGAGCTTGCGCCCTTTATCGACATTGGTGCCCTCGAGACGTACGACTACCGGCACGGATACACCAACGTCCTTCACCGCGGTAATCACACCTTCGGCGATCAGATCACATCGTACGATGCCGCCAAAAATGTTAACCAGAACGGCGCGTACATTGGTATTGGACAAAATGATCTTGAACGCTTCGGATACGCGTTCTGCGGTTGCACCGCCACCGACATCCAGGAAGTTGGCCGGCTCGCCGCCGTGCAGCTTGATCAAATCCATGGTGGCCATGGCCAGCCCCGCACCGTTCACCATGCAGGCGATATCGCCATCGAGTGATACGTAGTTCAGACCATGGGCCTGCGCGCGGTTTTCGTTCTCATCTTCCTGCGTCGGATCACGCCACTCGAGCAGCTTGGGCTGGCGAAACAGCGCGTTGTCTTCGATGTTGATCTTGGCGTCGAGCGCCATCACATCGCCTGCACCCGTTGTAATCAGCGGGTTGATTTCCATCAGGCTCGCATCCTTATCCTGGAACAGCTGATAAAGTTTCGCGGCAATCTTGCTGAACTGCTTCAGCTGGTTCTTATCGAGCTGTAGCGCGAAGCCAAGAAGACGCGACTGGTAAGGCAACAGGCCCGTCGCAGGATTGATCGCTACGGAGACAATTTTCTCCGGCGTCTTCTCGGCGACTTCTTCAATGTCCATGCCACCGGCAGCGGACGCCATCATGACCACGCGTCGCGCATCACGGTCGACCAGCATGCTGAAATACAGCTCGCGATCAATGTCGGAACCCTCTTCCACGAACACGCTGTTAATAGGCAGGCCTTCTGCATCTGTCTGGTGAGTCACAAGGCGCGTGCCGAGCATCTTGCTGGCGGCCTCTTTGACTTCATCGATGGTTTTGCACAGCGTGACACCGCCGGCTTTGCCGCGGCCACCTGCGTGAACCTGGGCTTTTACCACCCAGAGAGATCCGCCCAGCTGACGAGCGGCCTGAGCGGCGTCGTCGGCGGTGCGCGCAGGAAGACCCTTTGGCACCGGAATGCCGTAATCGGCGAACAGTTGTTTTGATTGATACTCGTGTAAATTCATGGATCCACCCGTGACGGCGCCAGCGCGCTGAATAAGGACGCGTATTGTGTCCGAATGCTCTGCAATTGGCAAAAAATGTCGGCCCGTCCGCAATAAATCCGCTTCCGGGCGTCGGGCCACCGGTCTTGTGACGGAGGCCTCGTGATTGGTGCAAACTCGTAGTATAAGATATCAATCACTTAGCGCGGACTCGCGCCCACAGGATGGTTTCTACTAAAACATGTCCAGCAACAATCTCACCCCCGACCGGACCTCAGGCGATACCGCGGATGAGCGATCCTTCGCGTGGCGCATCGTCAACCTGTTAAGCATCTACCGTGTTCTGATTTGCCTGGTACTGCTGGTTCTGTATTTCCTGATTTCCAATCCACCGGTGGTGGGAACGCACGACCAGCACCTGTTCCTGCTGACCATTGCGGTGTATCTGGTGTTTAGCGTCCTTGGGTTCGCCGGGATGAAGCAGGCCCGCCCCCGGGCCGTGGCTCAGCTGCAGTGGATGCTGCTGGTCGATATTTTTGCCATCACATTACTGCTTCACGCCAGCGGCGGCATTCAAAGCGGGCTCGGCAATCTTCTGATTGTGTCCGTTGGCGCCACCGCAATGGCGCTGCCCCGGCGTGCGGCACTGGTGTTTGCGGCGCTCGGTGCGATCGCCATCCTGTTCGAACAGCTGGTGTCGCGCTATGAGGGCATCACCGAGATCGCCGATTTCACCCCGGCAGGCGCACTCGGCGCAACCATCTTCCTGATCGCCGTGGCCGCCTACCCGCTGGCGCGACGATTGCGCGAGTCAGAAGAGCTCGCAGCGCAGCGCGGTCTTGACCTTGCCAACCTGAACGAACTTAACCGGTACATTATTCGCCACCTGCGCGAGAGCATAGTGGTCATCGATGAGCACGACCGGGTCCGGCTGATTAATGACTCGGCCGCCAGCCTGCTCGGCGTGCCCTACGACTCAGGTGGTAAACCGCTGTCCGAAGTGTCCCCGGAACTCAACAGACTCACAATGGACTGGCGCCAAAGTGTACCCGGCGTCGCCGCAGCCTTCGGCAGCATGAGAGCCGTAGACGGCTCCACGGTACTCACGCCCCACTTCGCGCCGATTGGTGATCAGTCGCCTTCGCCAACCAATATTTTCCTCGAGAACACGTCGGAGCTCTCGGAGCGCGTTCAACAAACCAAGCTGGCCGCCCTTGGCAGACTGAGCGCCAGCATCGCTCATGAAATCCGTAATCCGGTTGGCGCGATCAGTCACGCCAGCCAGCTGCTGTCCGAAGCGCCCGGTATCGCGGCAGAAGACAAGCGGCTGACCGATATCATCAATAGCCACTGCAACCGCGTCAGCGATATCATTGACAGCGTTCTGCGCTTCTCGCGGCGCGATCACACGCGACCGCAGAAAGTAGAGCTGAACCGGTGGCTGGACGAATTCATTGAGGACTACCAGCCGCAGTCATCGGGATCGCCCATGACCTTTGAGCCCGGCGACGGCGCCATTCAGGTACGGGTCGATCCCGGACATCTTCAGCAGGTTATGTGGAATTTGTGCGAAAATGCGAGTCGCTACGGACGCGGACCGAACGGCGAGGGATTTACCATTGTGTCCGGCCGTATGCACGGCAACCGGCGCCCCTATCTGGAAGTTAACGATAGCGGCCCGGGGATTCCGGACGACAAAGTGGAACACGTGTTCGAACCCTTTTTTACCAATGCAGCCGACGGCACCGGGCTTGGACTGTTTATCGCGCGGGAACTGTGTGAATGCAACCGGGCCACGCTCGTTTATGAACGGCGCGACGAAGGCGGCAGTCGTTTCCGCATTGTGTTTTCAGACCCCGAGCGCTGGGTAACCTGACGCGCGGGCCGTGCGACACGAACCGACTGGTACATTTAACTGCATTGAGTAAATCCCGCGTAACAGGCACATGACGCCAACCCTGAATATGACGATCCAGAGAACCCCATACCCATGAGCAAACCCGTAGCCCTGATCATTGATGACGAACCAGATATCTGCGAGCTGCTCAGTATTACGCTGTCTCGCATGGATATCGACAGCCGCGCGGTCAACGACGTAGCCAGCGGCATCAAGCAGCTTGAAAACAACGATTTCGACGTGTGCCTGACCGACATGCGACTTCCGGATGGCACCGGCATAGACGTCGTCAACTGGATCAGCAGTCATAAACCAGAGCTGCCCGTGGCGGTCATTACGGCTCATGGCAACATGGAAACGGCCGTTCAGGCGCTGAAATCGGGCGCTTTTGACTTTGTCTCCAAACCGGTCAATCTGGGCATGCTGCGCAAACTCATTAATACCGCCCTGAAGCTCGAGTCGGTCGACGCACCGGCGCCATCTGATGATCTGCCCCACGGCAAGCTGCTCGGACAGTCGGCCAGCATGGTCAAAGTCAGGGAAATGATCGCCAAAGTAGCCAGAAGTCAGGCGCCGGTCCATATCCGGGGCGAATCCGGGACGGGTAAAGAACTGGTGGCGCGCAGCGTTCACGACAGCGGCCCCAGAGCGCAGGCGCCGTTTGTTGCCATCAACTGCGGTGCAATACCGGGCGAACTTATGGAAAGCGAGCTCTTTGGGCATAAAAAAGGCAGCTTTACCGGTGCCGTTGCCGACAAGGAAGGGGTTATTCGCAGCGCCGAAGGCGGCACGCTGTTTCTGGACGAGGTGGCCGACCTGCCGCTGCACATGCAGGTAAAACTGTTGCGCGTCATACAGGAAAAGTCGGTGCGACCCGTTGGCGAGACGGCCGAACAGATCGTCGACGTAAGAATATTGAGCGCCACCCACAAGAACCTGGTGCAGCTGGTGCAGGACGGCAAGTTTCGCGAAGACCTTTACTACCGTATTAATGTCATCGAGCTGACGGTACCTCCGCTGCGCGATCGGGACAACGACATCAATCTGCTGACGGACTTCATGCTGAAACGATTGGCGGCTCAAATGGACAAGCCGGGACTCGCTTTGGCCCAGGATGCCCGCGACGTGCTGAACCAGTACGCGTTTCCCGGCAACGTACGGGAGCTTGAAAATATTCTGGAGCGCGCGGCTACTCTTTGTAATGAGGCCACCATCGCAGCGTCCGACCTGCTGCTCAGAGCCGCCGACAGCACCGCCAGCACCGGTGAAAACCTGAGAGCCAAACTCGGAGACGTAGAGCGTCAGGCCATCGTCGACGCCCTTGAACAGACCCGTTATAACAAGACGCGAGCCGCCGAACTGCTGGGCATGAGCTTTCGCCAGCTTCGATATCGCATCAAAAAACTGGATATCGACGCCTGACAGGTAAGCATTTGACTTATTTTCAGCCCGATTGACACAAACAGGTGACAAAAATTGTCACTATGTGACCTCAAACGACAGTATTGTCACCCTCTGGTGCCGATAAAATTCACGCCATTTCTCCTGGCCAGATTATTTTTCTTATATTTTTCTTGCCGTTAGCGAATCAGTCGCCAAATTGGCACGGTGATTGCATTGTACTGGACAGCCACGGTCATTGCCTGGCCCAAATTTATGACCATCTCTAGGAGAGACATTAAATGAAAACTGTACAAAAGGGTTTTACCCTCATCGAACTCATGATCGTTGTTGCCATTATCGGTATTCTGGCCGCGATCGCTATTCCTGCTTATCAGGATTACACCCAGCGTGCACAGGTTGGTGAAGCAATGACTCTGGTTTCTGCTGCCAAAACAGCCATCGCTGAATACGCACAGACCAACGGCGAATACCCACCAGCTGCCGACCTTGCAGACCTGAACATTAACGGCACCGTTATTGGTCAGTACGCTTCGTTCACCGTTGGTGACGGCGACGGCGTGATCACCGCTGCCATGGCTGACAACGACGGCCTTCTGGCTGGTCAGAAGCCAGTGGGTGCTGCAGTTACTGCCAAGACTGTAGAGTTCACACCACCGCTTCCAGCTGACCTGGCTGCCGGTACGGTAACCGTGTTCAAGTTCACCTGTGCTGGTGGCGCGACCGACCCGATTCCGACCAAATTCCTGCCTTCTTCTTGCAAGCCTTAATATTTGATTAGGCTGCCTTAGAAGTCTAAGGGACCCAAAATGGGCGGCCGGTCACAGAAGATCGGCCGCCTTTTTTTATACTTAACAAAACGCACGAACACCGATATACACGCACGATCGATGCTGAACGCGGAAGCCATACGGCTTTCAGACCTGGGGGGGTCGGAATCAGCGGACAGGGTACTTATGAATTGTTTAATCCTAAGGACCCGACATGCTGCAAGCACGACGACAACAAGAACGCGGATTTACCCTGATCGAACTGATGATCGTTGTGGCCATTATTGGCATCCTCGCGTCACTCGCCATTCCGGCCTATCAGAACTACATCACCCGCGCTCAGGTCTCAGAGTTCATGATTTTGTCCAGGGACGACCAGAGACGCTTCAGTGAACATTTTCAGCTGGCCTCGATTCCTCCTGCTTCTCCTGACGATATCGGCGTCAATGTGTCATCAGACCGAAGCGAATTCTTCACCGCCGACGTGAGCGTCGCTTACGGCACGCCTCAGGTCACACTGACTTACACACTGGGCGAGATGGCGTCTGCGTTCGCCGAAGGCACCATCACCGTTGTGGGCACCCGTGTGGGTGTAGACGACGGCCCTACCGGACTCAAGTGGAGCTGCGAAGCAACGACCTTCCCCACCCGATTTGTACCCAGCGGCTGCAAACCCCCAACTCCCTGAACGTGAGCTAACCGGTGGTAATCGCGTCACGACATGATAAGCGGCGCCCCACCTGGCAATCACCCGAGCACGAGACCTACTTTTGAACTCGGATCGACGGCCAGACTGTCAACAATCGTTGAGACCAACACCACGCGTAAGCAGACTTTCCTGCTGGCAAATCGCGCATTAACTCCGGAAACGACATTCAGTTATCCGCTCAACCTGCGCCAAAGCCCCTGTCCTACGCCAGCCCGCATCATGAAGACTTTCCGATGACGCCTTTTCGCCACAGGTAAAGTTTTTGCATCGCACAATATTTGTCGCTAAAGACTTGCCCGCACTTTCCATCGCAACTGTGAACCAAGCACGGATGACGACCATCAAAGTTGCTAAGATACTTTGTCATAAGCCCCCATTACCGCCTAAATTTGGTTATTATCAAGGGCTTTCGACTCAACGCGTTACCAGCATCTAGCGAATTAGGAAGTCCATGGCCGTTACAGCAACCAAAGCATCTTTAAGCGGATTACCGCGGCGACTTGTACAGGATGGAATCCTGAGTGAAGAAGTCGCACTGGAAGCAAAAGCAGCGGCGCGTGAGAGCAAACTGTCTCTCGTAAACCACCTGGTTGAAAACAAGATCGCCAGCGCCCGGGATATCGCCCTGGCCGCTTCCAGTGAATTTGGCGTATCCGTGCTGGACCTGGCCGCCATGCACGTGGACATGGAAGTCGTACGACTGGTCAGCGAATCCCTGCTCAGCAAACATCGCGTACTGCCTCTGAGCCTGCGCGGCAAGAAACTGTTCGTCGCGGTTTCCGATCCGACCAACCTGCAGGCGGTTGATGAAATCAAGTTTGCGACCGGCTATTCCGTTGAAGCGGTTGTCGTTGAAGACGACAAGCTCATGGAGCGTGTCAACACTGCGATTGAGGCGCTCGACTCCAACTCGTTCGACACCTTTGCGGACGATGATTTTGATCTTGAGAATCTTGAGGTCAGCGGCGGCGACGAAGAGCGTGAAGACGGCATTACCCGGGACGACGTCGATGACGCGCCGGTGGTGCGATTCGTCAACAAAGTATTACTGGACGCGATCAAGAAAGGCGCCTCCGATGTCCACTTCGAACCGTATGAAAAAACGTTCCGGATTCGAACCCGTCAGGACGGCATACTCAAAGAAGTCGCAACGCCTCCTGTTGGACTTGCCACAAAAATCTGTGCTCGCCTCAAAGTGATGGCGCGCCTTGATATTGCCGAACGCCGCGTACCACAGGACGGTCGCATCAAACTCAAGCTGTCACGAAATCGCGCTATCGATTTTCGGGTCAGCACCTGTCCGACGCTGTTTGGCGAGAAAATCGTAATGCGTATTCTCGACCCCAGCAGCGCCAAGCTGGGTATCGACGCGCTGGGTTACGAGCCGTTTCAGAAGAAGATTTACATGGACAATCTGTCCAAACCGTACGGCATGATCCTGGTGACAGGACCTACCGGTAGCGGTAAAACGGTATCGCTGTACACCGGCCTGAATATTCTGAACACCGAAGACCGCAACATCTCAACGGCAGAAGACCCGGCCGAGATTAATCTTCCCGGCATCAACCAGGTCAACGTAAACAACAAGGTTGGACTCACGTTCTCGTCAGCTCTGAAAGCTTTTTTGCGTCAGGATCCGGATGTGATCATGGTCGGTGAGATTCGTGACCTTGAAACGGCCGAGATTGCGATCAAAGCTGCCCAGACCGGTCACCTTGTACTGTCTACACTGCACACCAACGACGCGCCCAAGACGCTAACGCGACTTGTGGACATGGGCGTCAAGCCCTATGCGATCGCGACGTCCGTAAGCCTGATCATCGCCCAGCGACTGGCAAGACGCTTGTGCAATAACTGCAAAGAGACCAAAGAAATACCGCGTGAAGCTCTGATTAAAGAGGGCTTTACTGACGAAGAAATCGACCAGGGCATGACCATTAACAGTCCCGTCGGCTGTGCACAGTGCACGGACGGTTACAAAGGACGTGTAGGTATTTACCAGGTCATGGAAGTTTCCGACACCATGGGTCGCATTATCATGGAAGGCGGCAACGCCCAGATGATTGCGGATCAGAGTGACAAAGAAGGTATCTGGGACCTGCGCAGAGCGGCACTTGAAAAAGTTCGCGGCGGCGTAACCAGTCTTGAAGAAATTAATCGCGTCACGCTCGAGCACTAAACGGCGTTCCGACGTTTTGCACTAAAGATTAGAAGGCTCCATATATGTCAGATTCAGCTGCAACAAAACAATTTCCATTCGCCTGGGAAGGTACCGATCGACGCGGGAAACGCGTCAAGGGCAAACTGGTAGCGGCCAGTGAGGCGGCGGTACGATCTGAGATGCGCCGTCAGGGACTCGTTCCTGTCAAAATCAAAAAACAGTCAAACCTGTTCAAGGGCGGCAAGGTTACAACGACCGATATTGCGATCTTCAGTCGTCAGCTGGCCACCATGATGGCTTCCGGTGTACCACTGGTTCAGTCATTCGAGATCATCGGTAACGGACACGAAAACCGCGCGATGCAGGAACTGGTTCTGGATATCAAGAACAGCGTTGAAGGCGGTACCAGCCTGGCTGACAGTCTGGCACGCCACCCGCTTCATTTTGACGACCTGTTTGTAAACCTGGTCGGTGCCGGTGAACAGGCCGGTGCGCTCGAAACACTGCTCGACAAAGTGGCCACGTATAAAGAGAAAACCGAGGCCATTAAAGCCAAGATCAAAAAAGCACTGTTTTACCCAACGGCCGTTGTGCTGGTGGCCATCATTGTGACAACGATCCTGCTGATTTTCGTTATCCCGCAGTTTGAGAGTCTGTTCTCGGGCTTCGGCGCCGACCTGCCTTCGTTCACCCAAACGGTGATTGATATGTCGCT
>CAWUKD010000142.1:0-9186 GCA_963922815.1 uncultured Gammaproteobacteria bacterium | reverse complement strand
CAGAAGGTGCGTTTTCGGGCGTCCGTGTTTTTCCGCGCCGAATACTGCGGTAACTGGGCGGTTGATACCTCCGGTTCCAGGGAAGTGCCTTTTCATCTGGTGACCCACGGGGAAGGCTGGCTGCACACCCAGGGTGAAACCCCCACCCGGCTGATGACCGGTCATCTGGTAATGTTTCCCAATGACGCACCCCATGTCCTGTCGGCCAGTCCCGACGCGCCGGACCCGAGCGTCATCAATGCACCTCCGGCTGACCACATGGAAGGAGCTGTAACCAGGCTGGTATGCGGCAACTTTTCTTTCGATCGTCGCGCCGCTGCCCCATTGCTGGCCAGCCTGCCGGGGACGATGGTGTTGAATTTGGGCGATGCGTCGAGCTCAGGGGCGCGAGAACTTGTGCAGCTTTGGATGCGCGAAGCAGCGGAACAGGAGCTCGGCAGCGACGTGGCCGTAGACCGGTTTGCCGAGCTGGTCTTTATTCAGGTGCTTCGCTGCGAAATGGCGGCCGGCCGTCTGACCGGCGTCATCGGCGCACTGGCGGACGAGCGGCTGGGGCCGATACTCGCTGCGATTCACAGCAACCCCGGAGAAGCTCATTCGCTAAAGGACATGGCCGAATCGTCTTTGCTGAGTGAATCCGCGTTTACCCAGCGGTTCAAGAAACAGGTGGGTATGACGCCGGGCAACTACGTCCGGCACTGGCGCATGCAAACGGCTGCGCTCATGCTTCGGGATACGCAGTCGTCAATGGCGAACATTGCCGATTCGATCGGGTACGAATCCGAAGCGGCGTTTCGCAAAGCGTTTCGAAGCCACTTTGATGAAAGCCCTGGCAAGTACCGTCGACGCCACCAAGGCGGTAACTAATTCGGAATGACGGACTTGAGGTAGAGCGTGCCATCAGCGGCTTCGCGGTACTCGAGCATGCGACCCGACTCGATATCCATGGTGTCCGGAACCATGATGACTACTGACTCGCCGCTCAGGCGAAGCTTCGCGTTGACCGGTCGGTAGGTAATCTCAATCGACTCAGGCTCGGCTGAAGGTGCTGATACGACGGATTCCGGCGCCGCAGTTTCAGCAGGCGTATTCGCTACGGGCTTGCGGGCAGCAGGAGTCTCTTCTGCTTTGCCGCAGCCGGCTGTGGCGATGACAAGGGCTAGGGCAACCGAAATGCGAATGCTGTTGGACATGATGTTCCTCTGGAATTACCAATCGGTCCAAAGGTTAACGCAACGGCTGGTTTAATTCACCCTTCGCAGTGTCAGCTGTCCTGCTCGAAGTATTTCAGTTTGAGTTCTCGTGCGGTTTTTTCGTCCATGACCTGAACCTCAAAGGCGTCCTTGCCCGATTCTGCCCATTCCGTGGCCGTACTGTCTGCTACTACGAACTCTTCTTTAGTCTTCATTTCTACAAAGTCGAAATAACTCGATGAACCGCCCGGCTTCTTCTTGAGTCGTGCGTTCAGATAATTGTCCAGTGCGCGGTTCTGCATCATCGTATGGCCTTGTAGAAATATTGGGGCTCGAACAGTAATGCGTCATTCGCGCACAAATTCCCTCACGACCTGGCCGCAGTTGTCGCTTATGGATGAATTCGCAGGACCTGGTATGGTTTCAGGCGGGTGGAGGCACTGTGTTCGAAAGGCTACGACTTCGGCATCAGGTGGCTGTCGCTCATCAGGACGCCAAGATCCTTGCGTGCCTGCCGAGGGTGCCGGAGATCTTTGGGTTCAATCATTTCGCACTGGTCTCGAATCATCTCCGATACCGTGGATGGGTAGTATCGACAGTCGTCGGGTCTGTTTTCATAAATACGGCACAGCTGCTGGCGCCCGGAAGGGTCCTGATAAAGAAACGGGCAGCGCTCAAGCAGCGCACCGGACTCGGGGTCGGCCCAAATTTGTCCGTCATGCACATACCGGTAAA
Source organism: uncultured Gammaproteobacteria bacterium (assembly GCA_963922815.1). Classification (GTDB taxonomy): domain Bacteria; phylum Pseudomonadota; class Gammaproteobacteria; order Steroidobacterales; family SZUA-146; genus SZUA-146. The sequence goes on along the minus strand of CAWUKD010000142.1, from coordinate 7,258 downwards.
TGTCCGGCCTGTGCGCTTCCCAGAACTCAAGTTCCGATTGCGTTGCCGACAGACCGCCACCGCCGTATTTGGTGCAACACTTGCCGCAGGAGTTACAGGGTTTCATCGAAGTGATTCCGATTCTTTTTAAACTGCCGCCATCAGCATAGCACTAATGACGCTGGCGCCAGTCTGGTGCTGCCTGCCAGTGCCCCGTCTTTTGAATGTACAGATAAAAAAAGGCCGGAACACAATGTTCCGGCCTTTCAGATGAATCCTCTGATCAGATTAAACCAGTCAGATAGTCTGCTGCTGGCCAGGCCGGCGTCGGCGCGCGATGGCGATACCTGTCAAAGACAGAAGTCCGATCAGACCCAGGGCGCCACCACCGCCACCGCCCGATGCCGCCGGAAGCGGTGACGAAGGAGGTACTGTCGGCGGTGTTACAGGTGGCGTTACCGGCGGTGCTGCCGCAAGCACGACAGGTCCGCTCGGATCGACGATCACACCGTTCACGGTACCGTCCTGATCACCGGCGCCACCGTCAACGAGACGTACGGTCGCTGTGTTGCCACTGAACGTTACGTTCGATGAAAAGTCGCTGAATTCGCCGGTTGCTTCATCGTATTTCTGCCAGCCGCTGTCAGTCGAGTAGGCCTCGGGCAGGTAAACTGTCACATCAACGGCAGCCGGGTTGTTAACGTCTACCGGCAGGCCATCAACCCTGAAGCTGAACATACCCAACGGTACTTCGCTGTCGGGTTCGAGGTTGGTGTTTGAGGCCACCGAATTGGAAATTGATGTGTAGCAACGGACGTCACCTGCGTCACTGGTAATACCAACGATGTTTCCGCCCTGAGCGTCGTACAGGTTACAGATGCCTTCATCCTGATCCGGTATGCCGTTGTTATTGGTGTCCGGGTTACCAGCGACCTGATAGTCATCGTTTATGTAGTTGCCGTCGGCGTCATTCGGATACACGGTGTCGGCGACCAGTGTGGCCGAGTCTGACCATGGAGACGGAGTGTTGTTGGAATCAAAATGGCGGGTGCGCAGGTAGTACGTTTCACCCGGGTTGAGTACACCCATCGGCAACATCATGCTGATTGCCCCATCGATCTGACGGTCGAACACAATCGATGTGAATTGATAGTCCGTTGCAATTTGCCACTGGGCGAACGCAAGAGGATTACCGTCCGGGTCAAGGTAATCATTGACCGGTACCAGTTCGTAGGAGGCCAGGTCCGCTTTACGCTCGTCAGCCACGACCGGCTGGTTGGGCGAGCTGGCAACGGATGTGCTGGTTGGATCCCGTGGATCACTGCCACCTGCAACTTCGTCGCCGTCTGTCTGGCTGTCACCGTCGGTGTCATCGCGACCCGGGTCGGTGCCATACGTGTACTCTTCCTGGTCGGTCAAACCATCCGAGTCAGAATCATTGGTACCGTTGTTGGCCAGTGAACCAAACAGAGCGGTTTCCCAAACGTCCGGCATGCCATCAGAGTCCGAGTCTTCGAAAGATATAACCACGCTGTCTTCAACCGAGCCGATGCTGTTGGTACAGGTAAGCGTGTATGTTTCAGAGACGACGACAGGACCCACCACACGGAACCCTGCGGTGTTAACCGGTCCGCTCCAGCTTCCGCTGGTCGCACAGGTTGCCGCTTCCTCGGCGTTCCACAGCAGTACCGCTGTACCGTTAATACCCAGTGACAGTGGAGAGAGGTTGAACTCAAGCGTTGGCACGTCAACGGCGGCCTGTACCTGTACATTTACGGTACGGCTGGTACCGCCACCTGAGCCGACACAGGTCAGCGTGTAAGAGGCGTTGTCCTGAACGTTGCTGATGTCCTGCTGACCGCTGACGGCTCGTGCACCGCTCCAGTCTCCTGAGGCCTGACATGAGTTCGCATTGGTTGTACTCCAGGTAAGGCTGACAGTAGCGCCAGGAACAATCGTTGTGTCGTTGGCACTGAACGTTATCGACGGTGGATCTACCGGTGGTGGAGGCGGTGGCGTTGAGCCGCCTGGTGCCGCGATGTCGTTGAGCGACACGATCACTTCATCATAAAGCGTATAGGTGTCGTCACGACTGGAGTTTGCCGTCTTGCCGGTGTCGTAAGGCAGAAGCCACAGCGTGTTATGAGCAGGACCTGCGCCAAGATCAAGATTGTTGCGATCGATCAGCAGATCCCAGTCGTCGCCTTCGTGTGCAGCCCAGACTTTGACCTGAGAGTTGTTTGTGCCGGTACCCTGGCTTCCAAGTTTTACCCAGATCTTGAAGGTTACCCAGTTGTCCTGTCCGTAAACAAACGCACCGGTCAGCGGGTCGGGTACACCCGTATTGGCACCGTATGAATAGAAGCCACCGTAACGGGCACGGTCATTTTCGCAGGCTGTCCCCACGTTTTGGGGTCCACGGTCAACGGCGTTCTGATAGACAAAATCACTTCCGGAACAGGCGTTGCTGCTGCCGACGTTCCAGCCTGGGTAGGCCCCGCCGGTGTTACGGTTATAGCCCTGAACCAGTCCGCGATACTGATAGTTAACCAACACCATTTCGTTGAGCTGGTTGGAGCCGCATTCGTTGGTCTGGCAGTCCTGATTGACGCCGTTCATCTCCGCCGCGTTGCGACTGATGATCGACTGTTTCCAGCCACCGCCGTTAAAGACGTGCGTTGAAAAATACGCTGGAAAGTACTGTCGATACGATACGTAGAATTCGTCGCCTTCCGTGAATTCGCGCTGATCATCTGACAGCCAGCGACGCCAGCTACCCGAGTTGGCACCGTCAGTCTTGAGCACATTAATACGCAATGAACCGTTACCTGACGCCTTGTTGCCGGTTTCCCAGACCACGTTGCCGGCGGAGCCATCGAGCTGTTTCCAGTTGTTCACTTCGTCAGCCGAATCAAACCGGTAGGCGGTCAGAACACCAGGAGCCGTAGACCGGTCTGCCCAGTCGGAAGGATCTTCAGGGTCCGGATCGGGGCCGGGCTCTGTAACGGTAACGTTGATGTTCTGCGTGGTGTCACCACCGTCGCCCGAACAGGTGATTACAAAGTTCTGGCTCGAACTGAGATTTGAAATAGTCTGACTGCCGCTGGTACCAAACGAGCCGGACCAGTCACCGGATGCGACGCATGACGACGCGTTTGTAGCTGTCCAGCTAAGCGTCACGCTGTCGCCGGTTTGCACACTGTCATCGTTAACAGTGAAACTGACAATCGGACCAGGCTCGAAGCCGGCTTCCGAGGTTTTGAACACGTGAACGTTCTGGTTGGTGGCGTTGACCACAACGAAACCGCCGACTGACGGTGCATAACGGAAACGACCGTACGTACCGTTGCTGCTCTGCGCGCCGGGATCATCCCCTCCCAGTGTCGATTTGGTTACGGCAAACGTGACCGGATTAATAAAGTAGACCGTGCGTCCACCTTTCCAGGCGACGTACTGATCATTCTGTGCGTCGTAGTCCAGACCAAACTGACCCGAGCTTGCCAGCTCGTTACCGGCGCTGCCGGTAAACGCCGACACGTTTAGCAGGTTTGTATACACAGGCGTAGATGGATTCAGATCCCACTCCATTGCCTGGGAGCTGGCGCCGCCGCCCAGAACCAGCATTCTGTTTCGTGACGTATCGATCGCAGCCGTGGCGTACTGCTGCACGGATTTTTGCGTCAGAAAGGTATGGGTGTTGGTACCGGGGTCGTACTTGTACAGACGGCCACCACCTTCCCGATGGTAGTAAACCGTGTCGGTGACGCGGTTATAGGCGCTGTAACCGGACAATATGGTGCCGTTCGAATCACCGTCAGCAGCACGGCTCCACTGCAGGTTGCTGTTGTCAAAATCCAGCTTCCAGAATTTGGCGTCGCCGCTGGCACCGCTTGGGCTCTTGGCATAGGCGCCGGTCGCCATGAAGGCGTTTTGCGATTCAATAAACACCAGACTGTTATACGTGTGGCGAGAAACCGGTCTGCCATCGGGATACTGTCCGGCGGCTTCGTGTGCCAGTGTTGCCTCATAAGGCGAGGGCGGCATGAGCTGCGACCAGCTCAGGGTGTCGAGATCAAAACCGTACATGTCGTTACCGTAGTACGACTGGTGACCACCGCCCCAGACAAGCAAACGGTTCTGGACGGTGTCAAAGGCGCCACCGCTCCAGGCATCCATAATGCCGAAGAAGCCCTGGTTCGGGCCTGAATAATTACAGTTATCGCCGGGACACGGATTTAATGGCTGGAGCTGGGTGTTGGGTAGTTCCAGCCAGGTGTTTGGCTGCAAATCGTCGACAATCGTCGCCGACGCGCCGGTGCTCGACAGCACGCATGCCAGGGCAATCAGACTTACCCGGAAAGAAGCAATCAGGTTCTTGCGCATAGTTTTCTATCTCAACAAAACAAAGTGGTGACACGTACTGGCTGTTTTGTCGCGATGCTGTTGGTGTTACTCATTAATATGAGCAGACTATTATTATGAGGCGGTTCAGGAGCGCTAATGTACCTTTTTGGCACAATAAAGTCTTGCCTGGCAACCCCGCCGTCATAGGAATAAACCCTTAGACCGGTAGCTTTGCGACCTCGCCTTTCGACGAGTGAGCCCTTGTCAACTAGTTCACAATTATGGGGCGCTCCCCGGGTGCAGAATGTGACGTTCATCACGTAACCCGTTAGTGGCCGAAATCATTGAAATTAGTCGATTCTGGTACTGTTTAAAAACCGTAGCGTGTTCAAGTTTGTACAGAATTTGAGCACAATATGCCGACCGTTCAGAAGAAGAACAAACGTCGCTGTTTAGAGACAAAAATGTTGCAATCGCACATCGAAAACGCTCTATAACCGCATGAATAATAAGCAATTAGAATGTAAAAATCTGTGCTGTTGCTCATTAGCGACGTGACCAGGAGGCCGGATTTTTCGGGTCAGTCGGGGCGTTTTTGGGGACAAAATCGGGGAACGGTTTTTGCTTTTGGAGCCTCAATCGGTGACGACTTCGGCCGACAGGACCGGAAGGACCCGATAAAGCGCTCTAAGTCATTGATGTTTGGTCGGAAGGCCTGATGCCGAACGGTCCGCTTCCCGAAAGTTAAACTTTTTATAACGTTTGGCCGGATTCGCGTCGCAGGTCCCATTATTTTTAAGATCAGCTACTCCACTGCGGTGAAATGACCGTGGATGCATAACCAGCGATCATTTTCGCGCACGAATATCCGAGTCGATTTCCCACGGCTCGTAAAACGCCCGCTGTCGGTGTAGCCCGAATCGGTCCAGTAGTACGTGATCCAGGCGGTATCGCCGCGCACCGTCACGGCGGCATCGTGCATCTCGGTGTGCACGTTCTTTGCCCGCCCAACCCAGTCTTTCATGCTGCGGATTTCCAGTTCCTTGCCCTCGGCCAGGTATGTGTCGCTTTCTCCAAACAGGGTGTAGTCAGGATGGACATAGGTGGCGTATGTCTTCACGTCGCCTTTTTCCAGGGCAGCCCACATGCTGGTGATCGTGGCTTTGATCGCCTCTTCATCTTCGGAGGAAGCGAACGAGGATACACAGAGCAGGGCGGCGAGTATCAGAGCGGCGTATTTCATAGTGGAACTCACTTGATAAGTTAAACGTTTGGCGTGTTGCAGCGGCCAGTGTATGTCGACCTCTGTCGACGATTCAAACCAGGCAGCGCATTCGGCATGCGGGGCCCGGAGTTGTACCCTTGCGGGTGCCAGTATTTGTGAGCTTCAGTGCTGCCGGTTTGAGTAACTCATTGGGATGTTCGCTGGTTACTGTGGCGCGAACCGGGCGCTAACGCGCTCCATGTCACGTTGAAACGCACGACTGGCGGCGTGCGTTACCGTCGCCGATTCTTTAAGACCCGCCAGCAGGTCGGCTCCGACGCTGCGGATCTGAAACTCAAATCCACCGCCTTGTCTTTCGTCGACAAACGAGTCTACGCGGTTTTCCATGTGGTACAGATGGCATTCGCGAGCGCTCCAGAAATGCGGGATCTCGATGTAACCTTCGGTGCCAATGATGTAAGCGGTATTGGGTAGCTTGACGCGAAACGATGTGGCGAGACTGGCCACGCACTGGTCATAGTTAAACTGCATGACCACATCGTCATCTACGCCGTTTGGGGCGAAACGGGCAATGGTGTCTACCGTTGCCGCGTCCTGTTCGACAAATAGTCTGGCGATTGCGATGGGATAGATCCCCATATCCAGCAAACAGCCGCCCGCCAGAGCCGGATCATACAGACGCGATTCGGGATCGTAGGTTTTGGGATAACCAAAATCCGCTCTGATGTGTCTTAGTTCACCAATTCGGCCGTCTCTAAACCACGCCCTGGCCGTTTGAACGGCGGGGAGAAACCAGGTCCACATGGCCTCCATCAGATAGCCGTCGGCGTCACGAGCGGCTGACAAAAGAACGTCCAGTTCGGCGACGGATGTGGTGACGGGTTTTTCGCATAGAACGGCCTTGCCGGACCCAAGCGCATCAATTGCGTTCTGCAGATGCAAGGTATGCGGAGTGGAGATGTAGACGGCATCGATGTCAGGGTCATCGAACAACGCCTGATACCCCTGATAGGCTCGTTCGATGCCGTGATCTTGCGCAAAGCGGCTGGCAGCCTGCTGGTCGCGTGCCGCTACGGCTGCGACGTGGCCGTTGTCCACCAGGGCTATATCCCGCGCGAACTGACCGGCGATGGTGCCCGCACTGACCATGCCCCATCGAATTTGATCCATGTGCTGCATCCCCGGACTATTGCTGGAAGGTGACAACAGAGCGTACGCCGACGCTACCGCGGCAGCAAGAGCGGTCACAGGGCGGCCTCGCATCCCAGTGGGAATCTATTGGCCCGTTTGATTTATTGCAGATTACGCGAAACCGTACGGCCGCAAGCCGAATGCGTTTGATACCTGCACTTCCCCATGGGGCTGGGTTTCGACTAACGCGCGGCCAGTTCTACCTCGAGCTGCTCAAGCGTGCGGCCCCGCGTTTCGGGGACCAGCCAGATCACCAGTATCAAAAACACGAAGGCAAACGCGGCGTATAAAAAGAAGGTCATCGCAGTGCCGAGATTATTGAGCTCCCAGGGGAAAATCACCTGAACGCCAAAACTGACTCCGCTGTTTACGACGCCCATGACCGACATACAGATACCGCGAATCGCATTGGGGAATATCTCCGAGAACAGTACCCACATGACCGGGCCGAGAGAGAAGGCAAACGAGGCGACGAATCCGAGTATGCCCACAAGCACAATAGTCGGGTTCATTTGTATC
>CAWUKD010000141.1:0-9224 GCA_963922815.1 uncultured Gammaproteobacteria bacterium | reverse complement strand
TTCAGCAAGTATCTGATTTATGCGCTGGGTGAAATCTTACTCGTCGTAATCGGTATTCTGATTGCGTTATCGATCAATAACTGGAATGAAGACAGAAAAAACAATCTGAGAGAAATTCGTCTGGTGAAAAACGTCGTGGAAGATCTAAGGCTGGATCTTGCTCATTTTCAGCAATCTTTGAATGAGCTGGATGACCAGTTAGAGGTCGTGGATCGGATAATTGCCAAGGCGCTTGATGCTGACTATGAGTTGAATTACGACTCTATCGGTTTGGTTCGCTATTCATCCGATTTTCGACCGATTACCCAGCGCAATCACGCCGGGCCCGTAAGCAATATGATCAATGAGGTTGTCAGGGAAGAGCTTCAGGAATATTTTTTAATGGAGGAGCAAGTGCTGGACATATTCAAAGAGTATGAAGGCATTATCCATGGCAAAGTTCGGCCTTATCTGAGTGATGTGGGCATGCATAATCTCGAGGCCATCTACACGAGACGCCAGAGTCCACTGGGTCCGGCGCTGCTTCTAACCGACGTTCTCGACGAACAAATTTCAACGATCCGGTTCCAGCAGATCCTGTTTGAACGCCGACTTAAAACGGAGTCATTGCAATTTTTATTGAATCAATTGATGAAAAACAACCAGGCGCTGGCAAAGAGACTTGAATCGGTCGATTCAAATTAGGAAGCGCAACCTAAATCAAGACTTCAAGTAGTAATCCCTGTGACTGCCCATTGCCTCTACAGAATAGCCCGAACTGAGGCAGTCGGTGAGTGACAACTCGATATTCATCGGATTATAGTGTGGAGAGCCCGTGAACACGGTTCCAAAGGAGCACTGTCGCGGGAACATATTCACTTCAGGGAGAGGTAAAGCATGAATACTCAAGAACGATATTTCGCGAGGTATAGCCTGTATCGCGTACTGGCTATCGTCATCACAGCGTGGGCAGGTTTTTCAGTCAGTGCTGTTTTTGCAGCAGAAAGTCCGCTTAGCCGCAGCAGTGATGTCACCGCGATTAAGGATTTGCCACAGGTTACGATTGGTTCAGTCGATGTTGACCAGCGCCTGAACGAGGACGCGGCTAAAACGGAGCCGGGTCCGCTGCGCTATGCGATCACGGTTGATATGTCGGTGAGCCCGAACAGTACCGGCACCTGGGAGGCGCTCGAGGACGGCTCGCAGTTATGGCGTTACCGCGTTAACGCGCGTGGTGCGACCGATCTGAATTTTGGCTTTACGCGCTACCAGCTGCCACCCGGCGCGACGCTCTATGTGATCAGTGAAGACCGGGATTATTTCCACGGCCCGTATACCGACGCTGACAATCAGTCACATGGTCAGCACTGGACGCCGATGGTGCCGGGCGAGAGTGCGGTTATTGAACTCTATGTGCCAGCGAAGGAATTGAATAATCCAGCGCTGAAGCTGGAGCTTGGCGTAGTTGGTATGGGCTACCGCGACATGATGGGCAAGCCCAACATGGCCAGGCAGGGCGCCTGTAATATCGACACCATTTGCCCTCAGGGTGACAATTGGCGCGACGAGATTCGAAGTGCCAACCAGTATTCGTTTGGTGGAGGCTTTATCTGCTCGGGCACGCTCATTATGGACGTGCCAGGTACGTTCAAGCCGTGGTACATCTCGGCAACCCACTGCGGTTTGAACGCCGGTAACGCGCCGTCGCTCGTTATGTTCTGGAACTACGAGTCGGCCGTTTGCGGTGACCTGAGCGGCGGCATTGCCGACGACGCCCAAACTGGCGGCGGTATCTGGCGCGCGGCGCGCGTGGATGCAGACTTTACGCTGGTGGAACTCAATACTCAGCCCGATCCTTCATTCGCGGTGTACTACGCGGGTTGGGATGCGTCGGGCGCGGTACCGCCAAGTTCTGTCGGTATCAGTCACCCGAACAACGACGAAAAGGCGCTGGCGTTTAACGACGACCCGCTGGGCACGAGCGCAAGCTGTATCGGCGGACCCGGCACGCCCGGCACGCACTGGACCGTGGACAACTACGAAGAAGGCATGACCGAGCCGGGTTCTTCGGGTTCGGGTATTTGGAATACGTACAGCACCGATCCCTATAATCCCGTTGAACCAAGACTGGTTGGCGTGCTGTCCGGTGGCGGAGCGGCGTGTGCTGGTAGCGTGCCGAACAATCTTGGGGACTGCTACGGCAAGTTCTCGGCTGCCTGGACGGGAACATCGGCGAGCACGCGACTCTCCGACTGGCTGGATCCTGCAGGCACCGGAACGTTAATTGTTGACGGCGCCGACCCCATGCCTGCCGTATGCGGAGACAGCGTCACCGGCGCCGGTGAGCAGTGCGATGACGGCAATACCGCCAACGGCGACGGCTGTTCCTCGGTGTGTGCGATTGAAGCCGGGTTTTCATGCTCGAATCCGCCAGACGGACCCAGCGTGTGTGCACCCATTGAGTGCGGAAACGGGTTTGTCGAGACGGGCGAGCAATGTGATGACGGTGATACCAGCGGCGGTGACGGGTGTTCTGCGTCCTGCGAAGTTGAAGAAGGCTTTTCATGTACGGCGCCTGCCGATGGTCCAAGTGTATGTACGGTACTGCCCGAAGGGTGCAGTCTTCCCGGTGCGGCCATCCCGGATGACAATACCGCGGGTCTTTCCGACAGCCTGACCTTATCGGGCGGTGCGCTGTCTGATCTCGACGTGACGCTGGACGTTACCCACACTTATGTGGGTGACCTTGTTGTTACGCTGACCAATGAGTCAACCGGAACAGCCATTACCTTGCTTGACCGGCCAGGGCTGCCTGCCATTAATCCGAACTTCGGGTGTGGCAATGACAACATCAGCGCCACGCTGGACGACGCGGCGGCAACCGCGGCTGAAGATCAGTGTTCGGCTACGCCTCCGGCCATTGGTGGCACGCATGCGCCCACCCAGGCTTTGGCGGCGTTCAACGGTGAAAGCGCTCAGGGCACCTGGACGCTCAACGTGTCCGACAACGCTGGCCAGGACACCGGTACGCTGGTGGAGTGGTGCCTGAATGCGACTGCAGCGACCGTCGACACCGATGGAGACGGCGTCTCTGACGACGTCGATAACTGCCAGCTGGTGATCAATCCCGATCAGCGTGATACCAACGGGGACGGGTTTGGAAACCTGTGCGATCCGGACTTTGACAACAACGGAGTCGTAAACTTCCTGGACGTCAACAACTGGACCTCGACGTTTTTCAATACTGCCTGCGGCGATGTTGACCAGGACCTGAACGGTGACGGTCTCTGTAACTTTGGGGACTATGCCATCGTTGTAAGCTACTTCCTGCAGCCACCGGGACCGGGTGCGCCAGAGACCAACTAGCAGACTGCTGGCACTGAACTGTGGCCAGACCTTCTGGCCCTGGGCGAGAAAGCCCCGCTTCGGCGGGGCTTTTTAGTAAGAGGGACCAGACCACGGTTTGGTTAAACCGTGGTCTGTCCCCATTTGTATGCGGCATCTACGTATTCAAGGACCGCGGGGAGTGCTCCACAGTAACTCAGAAGAAATAAAGAGTTGGCGAAGCAGGAGCCGTCGGTTGCTGTATTTCCGCCAGGACATTCGCGCTTTGTACGTGTCGGTACACAGGGGGTCGACATTAAATCAAGACATGCGCATCAAGATTCGTAAAGGACTCAACATACCGCTGGCCGGAGAGCCCCGGCAGCAGGTCGAGCGGGCGCGTCCGGTACCTTCCGTCGCACTGATCGGACGGGACTACGTAGGATTGCGTCCGCGCATGACCGTCGGAATCGGTGAGCGCGTGACGCTGGGTCAGACCCTGTTCGAAGATAAGCAGACGCCTGGTGTGCGCTTCGTAGCGCCGGGTACGGGCGTTGTGTCGGCAATTAATCGTGGTGCCCGACGGAGTCTGCAATCGGTCGTCATCGATCTCGAAGGCGACGAAGAGCCGGTGCTGGCCGCTTACGCGCCTGAGCGTCTGGCGTCGCTGGAACGGGAGCTGGTTCAGCAAGACCTCGTCGAATCGGGGCTGTGGACGGCGCTGCGTACCCGGCCGTTCAGCAAGATTCCCCAGCTCGATACGATTCCACACGCACTGTTTGTTAATGCGATCGATACCAATCCGCTTGCCGCGGATCCGGCTGTCGTCGTGTCGGAGAACCCACAGGATTTCCAACACGGTCTCGAGGTGCTGTCGCGTCTGACCGACGGGCCAGTGTACGTGTGCACAGCGCCGGACGCGGGTTTGCCGCTGCCGGACAGCGAGCGCATTCAGCGAGTGGCCGTGAGCGGCCCGCACCCGGCTGGACTGGTCGGGACGCATATTCATTTTTTGGCGCCCGTGTCGAAAGAGCGGGCTGTCTGGCATATTAATTATCAGGACGTCATTGCTGCAGGCTACTTGTTTACCACCGGCAGAATCAGGGTAGAACGCACCGTGGCACTCGGCGGGTCGCGGGTAAGAAACCCGCGACTGCTGCGTACGCGCCTGGGAGCGAGTATTGAAGCCTTGCTTCAGGATGAACTGGAGCCCGGACCATCGCGGGTTGTGACAGGGTCGGTGCTGTCGGGCCAGCGCGCGTTTGATGCGTTTAACTACCTCGGGCGCTATCACCTGCAGCTTTGCGTACTTCCGGAAGGGCAGCCGCGTGAGTTCGTGAATTACATGGCGCCGGGAGTCAACAAGTATTCCGGCGTCCGCGCGTATGCGGGGCATCTGATCAGAAAAAAGCGATTTGATCTGAGTACCTCACAGAACGGCAGCCCGAGAGCCATCGTACCAATTGGCAATTTCGAACCGGTGATGCCGTTGGATCTCCTGCCCACTCCACTGCTAAAGGCGCTAATCGTTCGCGATACGGATTCGGCGCAGGCGCTTGGCTGTCTCGAGCTTGATGAAGAGGATCTCGCGCTGTGCTCGTTTGTTTGCTCCGGCAAGCACGAGTATGGCCCGGAGCTGCGCTCGTGTCTTACCCAAATTGAGAAGTTCGGCTGATGAGTAAACTGCGACGCATGCTGGACAAAGCGCATCCTCATTTCGCGCGGGGCGGCCGGTTCGAGAAGTTCTACGCGCTGTACGAAATGGTCGATACGATGTTTTACTCGCCGGCCGACACCACCCGCGGCGCGCCCCACGTGCGTGACGCGCTGGACCTGAAGCGCGTCATGATTATTGTTGTCATTGCTGCCGCCCCCTGCGCCCTGATGGGCATGTGGAACGTGGGCTTCCAAGCAAATACCGCGATGGCCGGTCTGGGAATCGACAGCGCTGCAGGCTGGCGTGGTGCAGTGATCGACTGGTTGGGAATTGGCTACGCAGCGGACAGCATACTGGCCTGTCTGTTCCACGGACTGCTGTACTTTTTGCCCATCTATATCGTCACGATGGCAGCCGGTGGATTCTGGGAAGTTCTGTTTGCGACGGTGCGTAAACACGAGGTCAATGAAGGATTTTTTGTCACGTCGATGCTTTACGCACTGATACTGCCGGCGACAATTCCGCTGTGGCAGGTCGCGCTCGGTATCTCGTTCGGCGTGGTGATCGGCAAAGAAGTCTTTGGCGGCACAGGAAAGAATATTTTGAATCCGGCTTTGGTGGGCCGGGCGTTTTTGTATTTTGCCTATCCCGTGCAGATATCAGGCGACGCGGTCTGGACTGCAGTAGACGGTTTTAGCGGAGCGACTGCGCTAGGTGTCAGTGCACTGGAAGGCGTTCAGGGTGTACTTGGCAGCGGGTTAACCTGGACCCAGGCTTTTATCGGGCAGCTCCAGGGCTCACTCGGTGAGACTTCGGCGCTGGCCTGTCTGATCGGCGCTGTGCTGCTGGTTTATTCAGGGATTGCTTCCTGGCGCATCATTGTGGGGACGTTTGCCGGCATGGTGGCGACCGTTCTGCTTTACAACGCGTTTGGCGGTGACACGAACGCTATGGCATCGATGCCGTGGTACTGGCACTTCGTGCTCGGCGGGTTCGCGTTCGGCATGGTGTTCATGGCCACGGACCCGGTCACCGCAACGACCACGAACGCCGGGCGCTGGATCTACGGCATTCTGATCGGCGTCGTGACGATTGTAATTAGGGTCAGCAATCCGGCCTATCCGGAAGGCATCATGCTGGCCATACTTTTCGCAAATGTCTTCGCGCCTTTGATCGACTATATGGTTGTTCAGCTGAATATCCGAAGAAGGAAGCGTCGCTATGTCGGCTGATACGCGCAGCGAATCGGCGCATCGCTCCGGCGGGATAGGCGCCTTGATTAACGCGCCTCAAAACAGCACGCGTAATATTGTGTTTATCGCGGTCGCTCTCAGCGTCGTGTGTTCAGTGCTTGTGTCGGGTACTGCCATTTTTCTGAGACCTCTGCAGCTTGCGAATGCCACGGAAAACCGCCAGCGTATTATTCTCGAGGTGGCGGGTTTGTACGATGCTGTTACGACAGGCGGAGAGCTCGACAGCAGCGAGCTGCAGCGCCTCTTCTCGCAGATCGAGGCGCACGTGGTCGACCTCAAGACGGGAAAATATGTCGACACGCTTAATCCTGCAACGTTTGATGCCCAGAAGGCGAGCCGCGATCCGTCGACCTCGATGGCCATTTCCGAAGAAGACGATATTGCCAGTATTACGCGCCGCGCCAATCATGCAACGGTTTATCTCGTGAGGGACGACAGCGGCATACGTACGCTGATACTGCCGGTGTACGGATACGGGCTCTGGTCAACAATGTATGGATTTATTGCGTTCGAAGGCGATGCCAATACGATCAGGGGCCTGCGTTTTTATCAGCAGGACGAGACTCCGGGACTTGGGGGCGAAGTCGACAATCCGCGCTGGCTGGCGAAGTGGAAAGGAAAGTTGGCGTTCGACGATCGCGGGGAGCCTTGGATCGAGGTAATTCGCGGGAACGTGGATACGACCGTGACGACCGCAGCCAGCGATCCGAGATATCAGGTCGACGGACTGGCGGGGTCTACTCTGACCAGCCGGGGCGTTACCAATTTGCTGCGTTACTGGCTCGGAAAGGACGGCTTTGGTCCGTACCTGAAACGCCTCAAACGATCCGGAGAGCTGCAATGACCGCAACGCCAAAAACGGTGCTCATCGACCCGCTGATTGATAACAATCCGATCACCCTGCAAATGCTGGGTATCTGCTCGGCTCTGGCGGTCACGACGTCGCTCGCGCCTACGCTGCTGATGTGCCTGGCACTGACCAGTGTTTGCGCACTGTCAAACACGGCCGTGAGTACCATTCGCCACCGCATTCCGAATAACATACGCCTGATCGTTCAAATGACGATCATCGCATCTCTGGTCATAGTCGTGGACCAGCTGCTGCGCGCGTTCGCCTATGAAACCAGCAAACAGCTGTCTGTGTTTGTCGGTCTGATTATTACCAACTGTATCGTGCTCGGCCGTGCCGAGAGTTTCGCTATGAACAACGGCGTCAGGCTCAGTTTCCTTGACGGGCTTGGCAACGGACTGGGCTACAGCCTTATTCTCATTTTTATCGCGCTGTGCCGCGAGCTGCTGGGTGCCGGGTCGTTGATGGGCGTGCCGCTACTGCCGCTGACCAGGGACGCAGGCTGGTACGAGCCCAACGGTCTGATGCTGCTACCGCCAAGCGCATTTTTTATTATCGGGCTCATGATCTGGGCCATTCGCTCATGGAAGGCTGAACAGGTCGAAGAGGCGGAGTTTGAGATACACGATACAGCGAGCACGAAGCCTTAAATATGGACGCCTACGTTAATCTTTTTATCGAAGCGGTTTTTGTTGAAAACCTCGCGCTGTCGTTTTTTCTCGGCATGTGCACGTTTCTGGCCGTGTCGAAGAAAGTGGAGACGGCGGCCGGGCTCGGACTGGCCGTCATCGTCGTTCAAACCATTACTGTGCCCGTAAACAATTTCGTATTTACCTGCATCCTGGGTCCCGGTGCGCTTGCCTGGGCGGGTCTGCCTGAAGTTGATCTGAGTTTCCTCGGGCTGGTCAGTTACATCGGCGTCATTGCGGCGCTGGTGCAGATACTCGAAATGACGCTGGACCGGTTTTTCCCAAAACTGTACAACGCGCTCGGTATATTCTTGCCGCTAATCACGGTCAACTGCGCAATTCTCGGCGGCAGTCTGTTCATGGTTGAGCGGAACTACGATTTTGGTGAGAGTCTGGTTTACGGTCTGGGCAGCGGTACCGGTTGGGCGCTGGCCATCGTGGCGCTCGCGGGTATTCGCGAGAAGCTCAAATACAGCGATATTCCGGAGGGACTTCGTGGACTCGGTATCACGTTTATTATTGTGGGACTGATGTCTCTTGGTTTCATGGGCTTCGCAGGGATTCGGCTATGACGTCCGTAGCGCTTCTTGAGATTCTTCTCGGCGTTGTGCTGTTCACCGTCATCATCCTGCTGCTCGTCGGCATCATATTGACGGCGCGCTCGTGGCTCGTGACCAGCGGAGAAGTGTCGATTCTGGTCAATGACGAGAGCACTATTACGATGGCAGCCGGAGGAAAGCTGCTGTCGGGGCTGTCGGAGTCGGGCCTGTTTCTGTCGTCTGCGTGCGGTGGCAAGGGCACCTGCGGCCAGTGCAAGGCACAGGTGTTGAGAGGCGGTGGTTCACTGCTGCCAACCGAATCCAACCTGATTACCCGACGCGAAGCGGCGGACCACGTTCGACTGGCGTGTCAGGTAGCCGTCAAGCAGGACATGGTGATCCGATTGCCGGCGGAAGTTTTCGGCGTACGCAAGTTTAACTGTACGGTGAAATCCAATCGTAACGTAGCGACGTATATCAAAGAACTCGTCCTGAAGCTGCCGGAGGATGAAGTGCTGGATTTCTGCGCCGGTGGCTACATTCAGACCGAATGTCCATCGCACAGTCTGAATTACGCCGATTTCGATATCGACAAGGAGTTTCGTGATGAATGGGATCGGTTCGATATGTGGCGCTATTCGTCGGTAGCAAAGTCTTCGGTGACGCGAGCGTATTCGATGGCCAACTATCCTGACGAAAAGGGGATAGTGATGCTGAACGTACGCATTGCCACACCGCCTCCGGGTGCAGACGATAGTATTCCCACCGGCATCATGTCTTCGTACCTGTTTAATCTGAAAGCTGGCGACCACCTGGTGATTTCCGGGCCGTATGGCGACTTCTTTGTACGCGATACCGATAATGAAATGGTGTTTATCGGTGGCGGCGCCGGCATGGCACCGATGCGATCGCACGTATTCGATCAGCTGCAGC
>CAWUKD010000140.1:0-9281 GCA_963922815.1 uncultured Gammaproteobacteria bacterium | reverse complement strand
TTTCAGCCTTATCTGGCGTGGCCTGTGCAGGGCAATGCGTATTCCGTTGTACCGAAAGTCGCGCTGGCGCATACGGAATACGATTTGAAAGAAACCGGATTTGCCGGCCAGCAAGAGCGCCAGACCCGAACAGTACCGATCTACAGCCTCGATAGTCAGCTCTTTTTTGAGCGTCTGGCGGGCTCGAACGCCGATCGGCGCCAGACGCTCGAACCCCGCGTTCGATATACCCATATTCCGTACGTGGACCAGAGTGACCTGCCGGTCTTTGACAGCGGCGTACCGGACGTCAACCTGATTCAGCTGTTTCGCGATAACCGCTATACCAGCGTCGATCGCATCGGTGATACCGATCAGCTCAGCGTGGGCATGACCACACGCCTGTTAGATGACAGCAGCGGTCGGGAGCTCTTTTCAGCCACGCTCGGACAGGCGGTGTTCTTCGGCCAGCGATCGGTGCGTCTCCCGGGAGAGGATATCCGCGGCGATTCATCCAATATCATTGCCGAAGTCGGCTTTGGCCTGAGCCGCAACTGGAGTACCGACGTCGAGTATCAATGGGAGCCCGAGGACCGGGAAACGGCCAGAGCCGTGGTCCGGCTGCAGTACAGGCCCGACAGCAACAAGGTACTCAACCTGTCCTATCGCTTCCAGCGCAACGATCTGGAACAATCTGACCTGTCATTTGCCTGGCCTATCGGCGACAATTGGAACGTGGTGGGCCGCTGGAACTATTCGCTTGACGAGCGCCGCACGCTGGAGCGCTTTGCGGGGGTTGAATACTCCCGATGCTGCTGGTCAGCCCGCCTCGTGTCCCGTCGCTTTCTGAATAACAGAAGCGGTGGTCAGGACACGGCACTTTTCGCTCAAATCGAACTCAAAGGACTCACGAGCATCGGCGCGAGAGTCGATGCATTTTTGGAACGAGGAATTCTGGGGTATGGCCAAGAAATTGATTAATCTGCAAATTCTGGCTGCAGCGTTGCTGCTGACAGTCAATGCAGGGGTACACGCGCAGGACGAGGTGTTTCTAGACGGCATCGTTGCCATTGTTAACGAAGGCGTCGTCCTGAGAAGCGAGCTCGATCGACAGGTGGAGGCCATCTCAACGCAGCTGCTGATTAACGACGTTGAATTACCGCCCGCCGAAATCCTCGAAAAACAGATTCTGGAACGCCTGATTATTGAAGAACTGCAGATTCAGCGCGCGGACCGGCTCGGCATCGAAGTAAACGACGACATGGTCAATGCCGGGATTTCCCGCGTCGCACAGCGGGCCGGAATCACCCTGAGTGACCTGCCTGAAACGCTGGCCTCGGAAGGCATCGACTACATTGCCTACCGCGAAAGTGTGCGCCGCGAAATGACCCTTGATCAGCTGCGACAGCGCGACCTGATGGCGCGCATTTCGGTGACCCGGGAAGAAGCGGAACAATATCTCGCGACTGAAAGCGCGGCGGACAATAACGAGTACGAGATTTCTCAAATTCTGATTCCGGTTCCATCAGACGCCGATCCGGACCAAATCGAAGAGCTTGAGAAGAAAATCGATGATATCCACGCGCAGCTCGAAGATGGAAAAGACTTCGGCGGATTAGCCGTCAGCTTTTCAGCCGGTCAGAACGCGCTGAGTGGCGGCAAAATCGGCTGGCGCAAACACAGCGAACTGCCGAAATTGTTCTCGGACGCTGTTGCGACTCTGGCACCCGGAAAGTTCACCTCCCCGCTTCGTAGCGGCAGCGGATTTCATATCGTTCGTCTGGACGACAAGCGCGGCAACTCCCGTCCCCCGGTCATTGTCACGGAGTATCAGGCGCGACACATCCTGATTGAAGTGAATGAAATACGTACCGACGCGGCGGCAGAAGCCAAGGCGCAAACCCTGTATGAACGACTCAAGAACGGTGAGGAATTTACCGAAATGGCGCGCGACGAATCCGATGACCGCGGCAGCGCAACGAGCGGCGGTGAACTGGGCTGGAGTGGCCCGGGCGTGTTCGTTCCCCCCTTCGAAGCTCGATTGCGTGAGCTTGAAATCGGTGAACTCAGCGAACCGGTCAAAACCCAGTTCGGCTATCACCTGATTGAACTCATGGACACGCGCGAATCCGACAAAACCGAAGAGTCGCTTCTGAACCAGGCCGCCGGCCAGATTCGGGTTCGCAAAGCCCAGGAAGAAACCGAGAGCTGGTTGCTCCGAATGCGCGACGAAGCGTTCGTCGACATTCGACTATGACCTCGTAGCCTATGGCCGCAGATTTCCCCACCGTCGTTGTCAGCTCGGGTGAGCCCGCTGGTATCGGGCCCGACCTGTGCCTGATGATGGCTCAGCATGGGTGGCGGTCTCGTGTAGTCGTTGTTGGCGACATCGATCTGCTCCAAAGCCGTAGTGATCAAATCGGTATCAGCACCACGCTCACACCGATTGACTCAGTCGATCAGTCTGTGGACCACGTACCGGGCTCACTGCAGGTACTGCACACACCCCTCAACGCCGAATGCATTGCCAGCTCATTGAATCCGGCCAACAGTGAATACGTATTACGAGTACTGCGCCAGTGTGCGCAGCTGTGCATGAATCGAAGCGCCGACGCCATGGTTACCGCCCCGGTGCACAAGGGCATTATTAATGATGCCGGGCACGCGTTTTCAGGACATACGGAGTTACTGGCCGAATTAACCGGCACCCCGCTGCCCGTTATGCTGCTGTGCGCGGACTCGCTTCGCGTTGCTCTGGTCACCACGCATTTGCCGCTAAGCCAGGTGAGCGCCGCGATTACGCCGCAACGCCTCACCCGTACACTGCACGTCCTCAGAACAGGACTGATTCAGCAGTTCGGTTTGAGTCAGCCCCGCATCAGCGTATGCGGTCTGAATCCTCACGCCGGTGAAGGCGGCCATCTGGGGCGCGAGGAAATCGAAATCATAGAGCCGACACTGGCGCAGCTGCGCAGCCAGCGCGGATGGGTGCTGCACGGCCCGCTCCCCGCCGACACGCTGTTTACGCCACGTCATCTCAATGAATGCGATGCGGTCCTGGCCATGTATCACGACCAGGGTTTACCCACGTTAAAGTACGCTGGATTTGGCAGCGCCGTAAACGTCACTCTTGGCCTGCCAATTATTCGAACGAGCGTCGATCACGGCACGGCCCTTGATCTGGCCGCAACCGGAAGATGCGACGGTGGCAGCATGGAGGTTGCCATGCGCCTTGCGATTGATTGTGCCGCCGAGCAGGCAGCCGGTTCGTGAGCCCGCGACCACGCAAGCGTTTCGGTCAAAATTTTCTCGAAGATGACGCCGTTATTGGTCACATCATAGACGTCATTGATCCGGTCGAGTCGGACACCATCGTCGAAATCGGTCCAGGACGCGGCGCCATTACGCTTCCCCTGCTTGAATCCGGATGCACGCTTCACGCCATCGAGCTTGACCGCGATCTGGTTGCCGTCTGGCAAAAAAGAGAATTGAACGGATTCACTATCCACGAATGTGATGCGCTGAAATTCGCCTTCGACCAGATCACACCTCAGCCGCTGCGACTGGTTGGCAACCTGCCCTACAACATATCAACACCGCTGCTGTTTCACTTTATGCAGTACAGAAACTGCTTCACGGATCTTCATGTGATGCTGCAAAAAGAAGTGGCTGAACGAATCTGCGCGGGCCCCGGCAGCAAAACGTACGGCCGACTTAGCGTCATGCTGTCGGTGTTTTTTTCAAGCGACATTCTGTTTGACATACCTCCTGACGCATTCAATCCGGCGCCGCGCGTAACGTCGTCAATCATTCGCCTCACCCCGCGCGAGCCCGACTTTGATATTGATTGCACTGCGAATTTCAGCAAAGTGGTCAAGCAGGCGTTTTCGATGCGTCGTAAAACTTTGCGCAAAAGCCTGCAGTCTCTGTTTACAGACGCCGATTTCAGCGCCTGCGACATCGACTCAAGCCTGCGACCGGAAGTGCTGCGGCCAGCCCAGTTTGCGCAACTGGCCAATTATCTCGGCGTTTTGACTGACCCGGAAACCGGCGAGCGACCGCTCCGCGACTAACCGTCGAAAACGGCCGTCATTCCTGGCCGCCGAGCGAAAAACACGCTCACATTGCGTTACAATGTCGTTGCACCGAAATCAGACTAATTGTGGGTGAATCGATGTCCGAGATCAGCGAAAATTCAATCGATGTAAACGTGAGCGCTCACTACGTCGAAGGCCAGTCCGAGCCCTCGCGGAATCGATATGTCTTTAGCTACACCATCACCATCACAAACTTTGGCAATCGGCCGGCCCAGCTCATCTCGAGACACTGGATCATCACGGACGCCGACGGCAATCAGCAGGAAGTGCATGGCGATGGTGTTGTCGGCGAACAGCCTAAAATGGAACCCGGAGAGGGTTTTCGATACACGAGCGGGGCTATTCTCAAAACGCCGGTTGGATCGATGCAGGGGACTTACCACATGGTCGACGACGAAGGTAACAAGTTTGAGGCACCCATAGCCGCATTTACGCTGGCGGTACCTGGCTACCTGCACTAACGCAATGGCCGTCTACGCAATAGGCGACATACAGGGCTGTTACTCCCAGCTTCGCCAACTCCTCGACAAACTGGCGTTCGACCCGGTGGACGACACGCTATGGATCACCGGCGACCTGGTAAACCGGGGCCCGGAATCTCTGGCCACCTTGCGATTCGTAAAATCATTGGGCAAAAGTGCGATCAGCGTGCTGGGCAACCACGACCTTCACCTGATTGCGTCGCATCTGAATGCCCGCCACAAACCGGGCAAGCGCGATACGCTCGATGAGATACTGGGTAGCGACGACGCCGACGAACTGATTGACTGGCTGCAGCACCGACCCATCATTCATGATGACCGGAAACTGAACGCAACCATGGTTCACGCCGGCATACCGTCTCACTGGAGCCTTCGTCAGGCCCTGCGCCAGGGCCGCAAGCTCGAAACGCTATTGCGAGGCCCGCATGCTCGCAAACTGCTTGAGAGAAGCTATATGTTTACGCCTCACAAGTGGTCGCACAAACTCCGCAAGTGGGAGAAACGCTGCTATGCGCTCGCCGCGTTTACCCGCATGCGCTATATCTATCCGGGTGGCAAACTGGAGATGGCGCACAAAGGATCGCCGGGCAGTCAGACCCGCCGTACGATTCCCTGGTTTGATGCACCGCACGCCTGCTGGCGTGGTGAAACCCGCATTGTCTTTGGACACTGGGCGACGCTGGGTATACACCATGATAAACACGTTCTATGCGTTGACGGCGGCTGCGTGTGGGGCGGTACCCTGGTGGCCGCTACGCTTACCCGGGACGAAATCCAGTATACTGAGATTCTGTGCACGACCGGCTAACAGATCCACTGCAGGAGACACGAGTCCGTCGCGCCAGTCGGGAATAATCAGCCACAAACAATTGACCAAAGAGACCGCTATGCAACCTGTTCCACCGTTTAATTTTCAGGCCTGGATAGACCAACATCGCGATGATCTCAAGCCGCCCGTGTGCAACCGCCAGGTATTCGACGAAGGCGAGTTTATCGTCATGGTTGTTGGCGGTCCCAATACGCGCACGGATTATCACTACGACGTGGCGCCAGAATTTTTCTACCAGCTTGAAGGCGAAATGCTTTTAAGAACCATGCAAAACGGGCGTCGCGTGGACTACCCGATTCGCGCGGGCGAAATTTTCATGCTGCCCGCGGAAATGCCGCACTGTCCGCAGCGTTTTGCTGACTCTGTAGGCCTTGTTATTGAGCGCAAGCGTCATCGGCACGAAGAAGACGGTTTTCTTTGGTACTGCGACGAGTGCGACGCCCTCTTGTACGAAGAATACTTGCACATCGCCGACATCGTGAAGGACCTGCCGCCGGTATTTGAGCGCTTTTACGGCAATCCCGATGCGCATACGTGCAACGCGTGCGGGCACGTCATGGACTTCGCGGATTCGGGCCAATCCAAATGAACAAAGCATCCGGCGGCCTGCTGAAGATCGATATCCACACGCATATCCTGCCCAAAGACTGGCCCGACCTGCAGGAACGCTACGGATACGGTGGCTGGCTCAGGCTGGAGCATCACGGCCCCGGCTGCGCAAAGATGTTCCAGGATGATCGCTTTTTTCGCGAGATACAGTCCAACTGCTGGGACGGCGACGTACGCATCAAAGACTGCAACGAGCACGGCGTAGGCGTTCAGGTGCTGTCCACGGTACCGGTCATGTTCAGCTATTGGGCAAACCCGAAAGACACGCTTGACCTGTCGAAGCTGTTAAACGACCACATCGCCGGCGTTGTCGCAGACGCGCCGAACCGGTTCGTGGGGCTAGGCACGGTGCCGATGCAGGACGCCGATCTGGCGATTGGCGAACTTGAACGCTGCGTGAAATCACTCGGGCTCGCCGGCATCGAAATCGGTTCGCACGTGAACGGCTGGAACCTGGATGACGAAAAACTGTTCCCCATTTTTGAAGCGGCTGCGGATCTGGGGGCGTGCGTTTTTGTCCACCCCTGGGAAATGCTTGGACGTGACCGCATGGACCGATACTGGCTGCCCTGGCTGGTGGGCATGCCAGCCGAAACCTCCCTGTCGATTTGTTCGATGATTTTTGGCGGCGTGTTTGAGCGGCTCCCTCACTTGCGCGTTGCGTTCGCGCATGGAGGCGGCGCGTTTCCGGCAACGATTGGGCGCATTGAGCACGGTTTTAACGTACGCCCCGATCTTGTCGCCGTGAACAACTCCATTAACCCCCGCGATTATCTGGGACGCTTCGTAGTGGACTCCCTCGTCCACGACCCGCATGCGCTGAACTACATGATCAAACAGCTCGGCGTAAACAGTATTGCTCTGGGCAGTGACTATCCGTTCCCGCTGGGCGAACACGTACCCGGATCACTGATCGAGGAAATGGAACTCAGCCTCGCCGATCGCGCCCGCATGCTCCACGGTACGGCGCTGGAGTGGTTGCAACTGCCAATCGAGCGCTTCCTGTGAGTCTGCTGTCGATCGCCGACACGTCACTGCAGATGACAGGAGCGGTAGACGACATATCCATTCCGCTGCAGTTCGACGGGCCACAGCCGAATCATTTCGGCGCACAAACGGCTCGGGCCGAACCCATGAAGTCCGGAAGTTTTACCGGCGATACCCGGCACGGTGGCAGCTGCAACGCAGCCAGCCTGACCCTCAATCCCCACTGCAATGGAACGCACACGGAGTGCGTAGGACATTTAACCACCTCCCGCGTTTCGATTAACGATGTATGCCCGGCGCTGCCGCTACTCGCGGGACTGGTCAGCGTTCCGGTATCGCACGTGCAGTACGACGGCAGCGACGCCATGGCGGTCGTGCGTGATGCGCTTGAACCGGCCGTCGAGGCACTGTTTTCGCAGTCGCGCGCATTAACCCAAACCAGACCCTCGGCGCTCGCCATACGCACTACGCCGAATTCTCCGGACAAACTGACTCGAATATATTCGGGAACAGCCGACGCGGCCTTCATGGAGGTAGAGGCGGTTGAGTGGCTGGTCGGGCAGGGCATTGATCATTTGCTGGTAGACCTGCCGTCCATAGACCCTCATTCGGACCATGGCCGGCTGGCCGCTCATCGCGCCCTGTTCGGCCTGCCCGCGTACGACAATTGCCCGGTTCCTGACCTGGGCGACGCCACTCGGGGGCACGCGACGATTACCGAAATGACTTTTATGGATGATGAACTCAAAGACGGGCTGTATTTACTCAATTTGCAAATACCGCCGTTTTGTCTCGACGCGGCGCCCAGTCGCCCTCTGCTTTACTCGCTGGAGTCAGTATGAATACCGAAGCGCTGTTAGCACATGCCAAAAAGTGTGACCGCGATGATCCGCTTGCTTCGTTCAGTGAACGGTTTTTTGTGCCCACCAATGCTGCAGGCAAGAGCCAGACATACCTGTGCGGCAACTCGCTTGGGCTACAGCCACGCGCGGTACCAGAGTTTGTTGAACAGGAGCTCCGGGACTGGCAGTCACTGGGCGTAGAGGGTCACTTTCATGCGAAAAGACCGTGGATGCCCTACCACGAACTGCTGACCGAACAAATGGCCCGCGTAGTTGGTGCGCAGCCGGATGAAGTGGTCTGCATGAATTCGCTCACCGTCAATCTGCATCTGATGATGGCGAGCTTTTACCGTCCGACTGCAACGCGTTACAAGATCATCCGCGAGCGCGGTGCATTTCCCTCAGACTGCTACGCGCTGGATTCGCAGCTGCACTTTCACGGCCATGATCGCAGCGCCGGATTGATCGAAATTGGCCCGCGCGAGGGCGAAGACCACCTGCGCCTGGATGACATTCTGGAATGCATCCAGAAAAACGCGGCGGAAACGGCGCTCGTGCTGCTGCCGGGCGTTCAGTACTACACAGGCCAGGTGTTTGATCTCGAGGCCATCACGCGTGCAGCACAGGCGCTTGGCTGCGTGGTCGGCTGGGACCTTGCTCACAGCGTAGGTAACGTACCGTTGGCGCTGCACGACACCGGGGCCGACTTCGCGGTCTGGTGCAATTACAAATACATGAACTCGGGCCCCGGCGCCATTGGTGGATGTTTTGTCCACGCAAGGCATCACCGAAGCGACCTGCCACGATTTGCCGGCTGGTGGGGCCAGGACAAAGAAAGCCGTTTTCGCATGGGACCGGACTTCGTACCGATTCCCACCGCCGAGGGGTGGCAGCTGTCAAACCCGCCTATCCTGGCCATGGCCCCGCTCCTGGCTTCGCTGGCGCTGTTTGACGAAGCCGGAATGCCTGAACTAAGTCGTAAAGCTGAACAGCAGACCCGCATGCTCATCGAGTATCTGGAAGAGCATTTTGCGGGCGTGGTAGAACTGATCACACCTATCGAAAACAGCGCAGACCGGGGCGGCCAGCTTTCACTGCGTATATCCCAACATGGAAGAAAGGTGCAGGAAGCCCTGATTGCCGCTGACGTCATCTGTGACTGGCGCGAACCCGACTGCATTCGCATTGCTTTTGCACCACTTTACAATCGCTTCACCGACGGCGTGGAATTCCTGCAAGTTCTTCATCGGGTGCTGGATCATGTCTGAACACATCACAATCGCAGGAGCCGGACTCGCCGGTTCGCTGCTGTCAATCTACCTGGCACGTCGCGGCTATCAGGTCACGGTGTTCGAACGCCGCCCTGATATGCGCGTGCACGACCTGGACTCTGGCCGTTCGATCAATCTGGCTCTGGCTAACCGCGGCCTGCGCGCGCTGGAAGCCGTAGGACTAG
>CAWUKD010000139.1:0-9498 GCA_963922815.1 uncultured Gammaproteobacteria bacterium | reverse complement strand
GATCATGGTGCCGAGGGAGAGAATCGAACTCTCACTCCGTTTCCAGAACTGGATTTTGAATCCAGCGCGTCTACCAGTTCCGCCACCCCGGCGCATGATCTGATCGGTGAGGATCATATAGACAAAGCCCAAACGCAACAAGTGGCAAATCCCGCATCTGCCCCAGATTTCCGGTCGCGGATTGATGGGCTTGCGAACAGGCTGCCCACAAGCGGGACAGCGTCTTCGAGGCGTCTAGTGCCCGGTTTTACGTTCGCTGATGCGCATGGTGATGTCGGCGCGAAAGACCTGATTATCATTCGCATCGAGTACGCGTACCGGCATGACGACATCCTGGGGTTCGGTCCAGCGATACTCGTCGATCTCGCAGATCGCCCGCAGGTCTGTTTTGGCCATCTTGAGGTACTGAACCTCCATACCCACGGGAATCCATCGCAGACCGGCGCTCAGTGAGGCATCCAGACAGACGCCTCCGGCCAGTTCGGCGGCATTGCACATGGCGATCGCGTGAACGGATTTGAGGTGGTTCTGAACCGATCTTCTGTTCCTGAAGAACACTTCAACCCGCCCGGGTCGCACGTCCCTGAACCGCGGTTTGATGCTATTGAAAAAGGGGGCCTTGAAACAGACCAGTTTACTGACAAACCAGCGGCCGGCTCCCGTGCTGCCAAATCGATTCCAGAGCGCGAGCACCGGGCTCACAGAAGGCGTGTAGTCCATAAAAGGTTCTCTCCAGGGGCAGGATGTGATGAGTAACGTATTCCGGCGTCGTGACGTAGCGTCGCGCCAGCCAGGGCCTCAATAAGGGCAGACCCTGAAACGATCTCGTCGCACTGTCAATGCCTGTGCCGGTCGGGCCATTAACCGGTGTCAGGTTGGTCTTGCCCGCCCGGCCCGCCGCCACGGTTGCCAGGTTCGGCGATGGCTCGTTCAGGATTGAGCCAGAACCCGGTGGAGGTCGTTTTACATAACTTGCGAACGGTTTCGGGCGGAGACGCAGGATGCGCTTCGCGTGGACGAACTCGCCTCTGAAATAACTGAAGAAACATGGATATAGTGTGAATCCGGCGTAGAAATGCCGGCCTGGGGCAGGGCATGAATTTTGCCGGGATCCGCCTTATCTGTGCGTCTTCAGTCCGTCTTGGCGTTATTATCGGGTTATGCGACTGCTGCTGGGCCGCCAAAAACACCGGCCGTTGCGACCTTTTTAGCCTTTGGACTCTCTAATCTTGTGACATGAGTGGATTTTTTGCCAACAATATCGAAGAAGCAGTACTGGCTGGTTGCCGGCGCGGAGACAATGCCGCCCATGCCCAGCTGTTCGAAGCGTTTTCGACACCGGTATTTACGCTGGCGCTGAGGCTCACCGGGTCGCGGCCTCTGGCTGACGAAGTGGTCCAGGACACGTTTATTGAAGTGTTGACCAAGATCGAGCAGTACAGAGGGGACGCTCCTATCGGCGCCTGGGTTCGTCGCATTGCGGTGAACAAGGCGCTTGCCCAGCTCCGCTCGCCCTGGCACAAACGCGGTGAATCTTTGGTACCCGACGTGGAAACCTATGACGTCGACCAGAGCGTCTCTCTCGACCTGGCCACATGTCTGCAGCGACTCAGTGCGACCGCCCGGAGCGTGCTGTGGCTTCACGACGTGGAAGGCTACACGCATAAGGAGATCGCCGGGTTCATGGACAAGACCGTGAGTTTTTCAAAGTCTCAGCTTTCACGCGCTCATCAGCGTTTGAATTCATGGGTCGACGCGGCGAGTTCCCGCGATACCGGCGACTCAACAAAAGGCTCGTCTTCGGCAGCCACTCTTTCAACCAAACCCAAGTTAACGGTTAGTTAAGTTATGCACGCAACAACAGAACAACTCATTGCTCTTCGCGACGGTGCTCCGATTGAGGCGGCCGTGGTTCAACACGTCGAACTGTGCGAAGCCTGCAGTCACGAACTCAAGCTCATTCGTGATCGAAAACGAGCGCTTCAGGAGCTGCCGCAGTTGCAGCCATCGCCAGGGACGTTTGAGCAGATCAGCGCGCGGTTTGCCAGCGAACGCAACACGACCCAGACCTCGCGCTCTGACCATGGCCCTCTGCGGTGGGCGGTGGCGGCGGCTGTCGTAGCTGCGCTCGCGCTCTGGATGATTCCACGTGACGTTAATGATGGTTTGACCCAAACGGCACAAACGGTACCGGCAACGGGGGCAGTGGATGCAGGGGAAGAGCAGCTGGTAGCGTCGGCAGTGATTGCCCGGCAGCAGGATTTGCTGGATCGTTCACAGGCGCTCGAAGCGGTTGCAGAACAACTTGCGACTCTCGGTAGCAGCGAGTCGTCGATCAGTACAAATGACGCACTGAGCGCACTGGAGGCGCAGCTGGCACTGGTTGATTACAACCTGAATGCCGCGCAGATAGATCAATACAACCCGGCCGAACTGAATGTGCTTCTGGCGCGCCGGGTAGATACGCTTGAACACATTGTTGGCGTGCAGCGAGCGGAGCTTGCACGTCAGGGCTATCACGGATTTCAAGTGATGACAGCCGCGAATTTTGAAGAGGATCAAACATGGTAATGCACACACAAACCCACACGCCAGGAATTGCGCGACGCGCGCTTCAGGGCCTGCTTTTACTAACATTGATCACGTTCAGTGCCATGGTGGTGGCTGATACGGCCGAAGATGAGCGACTGCGTGCCGAAATGGAAGAGGCGCGTCAACAGCTCGACGAAGCGACCCAGCGCATGGCGGAAATCAGTCGAAAGATGGCCGGTGGAGAGGTTGCCCGTGTGGTCAAACGCATGAGCCTCGGACAGCGTAAAGCCATGTTAGGCGTGCGGATTGATGACGCGCTGGATGGCGAAGGTGTAAGAATTAACAGCGTGACTCCTGACGGTCCGGCGGAGCGGGCAGGTGTTCAAAAAGGTGATTTGCTACGCAGTATTAACGGCGTCAGCCTGACGTCAGGAACGAACAGCGAGGCCATTGATGACTTGCTGAAAACGCTGAGAAAGATTGAGCCTGAAGAGGTGGCGTCGCTGGTCATCCTGCGCGACGGTCGTGAGATGAACATCGATGTGAAGACCGAAAGCGTCGCGGAAGCGTTACCCCGGTTTGGTACATTTACCGATAGCGAAGGCAACGTAAAGCACGTTGGCGAGATGCTCGAAAACCTTGCGATCCGCCTGCCCAATATTTCGGCCGGCTTTGAAGTCGATGGCAAGCATTCGCAGTTTAGTTTTGACGGCAGCGCGATCGAAGATCTGAATCAGTTACCTCAGCGCCTGGAAGAAGCGATGGGCAAACTCGCCGGCAGTGCTCCGGTGATTGCCATGCTGGGTGGTTCATCCGGTCTTGGACACAAGTTTCGGTTTGCGCCGGTCACCTCGGGACTGGGTGGTTATTTTGGGGTAGACCGCGGTGTGCTTCTGACAGCAGTGCCTGAAGAAGGCGCGCTGGGTATGCAGGAAGGTGACGTTCTGCTCAGCATCAACGGCGAACCAGTGGATTCCAAATACGATGTAAACGCGGCGTTTGCCCAGGCGGACGAAGGCGAAACGCTGGCCGTCGAACTGGTCAGGCAGCGTGAGTCCATCACGCTTGACGTGACGGCTCCTGGAAATCCATGGGGGCGCGCGTGGAAGTGCCGAACAGAAGAAGACGCGGATGGTGAGCGCAAGCGCTGCGAGTCCAAGGACGGGCGTTCATATTCGTTCCGTTTTTCGCTGGACGACGACTAATCCAGCAACGGGGCTAACTACGGGGCTGACGAGCGGCTGAGGCCCCGGCGGCGATGGCCGCAATTCACCCATATTGGTGTACTATCGCGCCACCATGCGTCGCGATGATTTCAATTTCGAACTGCCCGAGCGGCTGATTGCCCGCCGTCCGCCGAAAGCCCGGCGCGACAGCCGGCTCCTGTCACTGCCCGAGTCCGGGCCACTGGTTAATCGCCAGTTTGCACAGCTTCCCGAGCTGCTGAATCCTGGCGATCTGCTGGTGTTCAATAATTCCAGGGTTATCCCGGCACGCGTGTTTGGTCGCAAGGAAAGCGGCGGCCAAATAGAAGTGTTACTTGAGCGAATCGTCGGTGACGGCAGGGTGCTCGCGAAAATCAGGGCGAGCAAGTCTCCCAGGCCCGGAACCCGGCTCAATCTGAGCGCCGGTGACGGAGTCGAAACGGTGGTCGTGAGCGATCGGGAAAACGACCTGTTTATTCTCAACTTCGCATGTGACGCGCTGAGCTTCTTTCTCGAGCATGGCGAGATGCCTCTGCCGCCTTACATCGATCGCCCCGCGGATGAGGACGACGATACCCGTTATCAGACCGTGTACGCCGAGCCTCTGGGTTCCGTGGCTGCACCGACGGCCGGTCTTCATTTTGATGAAGCCATGCTCCGGGAACTGGATGCTGCGGGCATCCACCGGGGCAACGTCACGCTGCATGTCGGCAGTGGCACCTATCAGCCCGTTCGCGCCGAGCGGGTCGAAGACCACGTGATGCACGCCGAGTACATCGAGGTGTCTCAGGCGCTGGTCGAGCAGGTCCGTGAGGTCAAGGCAGCCGGCGGAAAGGTTATCTGCGTGGGTACTACGAGCCTGCGCAGTCTGGAGTCGGCTTCGCAGTCCGGTGAGCTGACCGCGTTTACCGGCAATACCGATATCTTTATCTATCCGGGATACCGGTTTAAGACCGTAGACCGGCTGCTCACCAACTTTCATCTGCCGGAATCGAGTCTGATCATGCTGGTCAGTGCGCTGGCAGGCCGGGAGCGCATACTCGATGCCTATGCGCACGCCGTAGCAAACGAGTATCGATTTTTCAGCTACGGCGACTGCATGCTGATTGACCGCTGTGAATCGGTGGAGCCCTGACGTGAGGATGGACCGTGTATGAAATTTGAACTCCTTGGCACCTCGGGCAAAGCCCGTCGCGGGCGCTTGCACTTTGAGCGCGGCAACATTGAAACGCCGGCGTTCATGCCCGTGGGTACCTATGGCACGGTCAAGGCGATGACCCCCGAAGAGCTCAAGACGCTGGGTGCGGAGATTATTCTTGGCAACACGTTTCACCTGATGCTCAGGCCGGGCACCGAAGTGGTTAAGGCCCACGGTGGTCTGCACGGTTTCATGCACTGGGATCGCCCGATCCTGACCGACTCGGGCGGCTTTCAGGTGTGGAGTCTGGCGGAGATGCGCAAGATATCCGAGCAGGGCGTCACGTTTCGTTCCCCTGTTAACGGCGACAAGGTAGAGCTGACGCCAGAGCGCTCCATTGAAGTGCAGCACGAGCTCGGCGCAGATATCATCATGCAGTTTGACGAATGCACGCCCTATCCGGCGACCCGCGACGAGGCCGCTGCGTCCATGGGCCTGTCCCTGCGCTGGGGTCGCCGCTGTCGTGACTACCACGCCGATCACCCCAGCACCCTGTTTGGCATTGTGCAGGGCGGCATGTACAGCGATTTGCGTCAGGAGTCGCTCGAAGGTCTGGTCGAGATTGGCTTCGACGGCTATGCGCTCGGCGGGCTTTCCGTTGGGGAGACCGAGGAAGAGCGGCTGCACGTGCTCGATTCAACGGCTTACCAGCTGCCTGAAAACAAACCTCGCTACCTGATGGGCGTTGGCACGCCCAAAGACCTCGTGCAGGCTGTCGCCCGCGGGGTGGATATGTTCGACTGCGTGATGCCAACGAGGAATGCCCGCAACGGGTATTTGTTTACGTCCGAGGGCGTTATCAAGATCCGCAACAGCCGCCATCAGCACGATACGGGCCCGCTGGACCCGGCCTGCGACTGCTACACGTGCCAGAACTACAGTCGGGCCTACCTGCGCCATCTCGACCGCTGCGGCGAAATTCTGGGACCTCGACTGGCAACCATTCACAATCTGCATTTCTACCAGAACCTGATGCGGTCGATGCGCGAGGCGCTGGAAGCCGGGAATTTTGAGGAATTTGCTGCTGAATACTTGAAATCGGCCGTATGCAGCCCAAGGACTGTGGCATAATACCGCGCTATTTTGGCCACCGCCCGTTTTACCCGGGTGCGTCTGAGACCCCCTGACTAAAGGATGCTCGCCATGACATTGGGAACACTATTTGCTTTGGATATCAGTGCGTTCGGCACTGATTTTTTTATCCGCACTGCGTCAGCTCAGGCCGCTGGCGCGCCTGCCGGCCCCGGAATCGGCGGCTTTATTCTGCCGTTGGTGTTTATCGCCGCGCTGTATTTTTTGCTGATTCGTCCTCAGGCCAAACGCGCCAAAGAGCATTCGGCCATGGTGCAGGCTCTGAGCAAGGGAGACGAAGTGGTGACCGCAGGGGGCGTGCTGGGTCGGATCACAGAACTCGGTGAGCAGTTTGTAACCCTCAAGATTGCCACCGATACCGAAATTAAAATTCAGCGTCATAACATCGGTGCTGTGGTTCCCAAAGGCACCATGAAAGACTAAACCCGGACCCGTCGATAGCGCTGGCGCATCCTTCGGGAGATGGCCGGGCTTGCGAAGAACCCAACAAAGGCTGAACTTGAATGAATCGTTATCCCTCATGGCTGAATATCCTGGTACTCAGCGTCGTATTACTGGCAGGCTTTTTGGCTCTGCCCAGTTTCTACGGAGAATCCCGAGCCGTGCAGATTACGCGCGATTCAGTCGATCCTCTGCCATCTGATATTGGTGGTGTAATACAGCAGCAGGTTGAAGCAGCCGGAGAAAGCGTTTCAAACGTATTCATCCACAACGACCGGCTCTTCGTTGTTGTTGATGACGATGATCAGCAGGAACGGGTCAAGAACATTCTGGCCGAACGTTTTGGCGGAGAGGACAGCGGCTACAAGGTGGCCACTAATTTCGCGCCCTTGATGCCATCCTGGTTACGCCAGGCCGGCGGCAAAGCCGTGCATTTGGGTCTCGACCTGCGCGGCGGTGTGCATCTCCTTTTTGAAGTTGATATGCCACGGGCCATCGCCCAGTATCTTGACCAGATGGCGTCTGCCATCAAGGTGCTCGCGCGAAATGAAAGTATTCCGGGTGTGCGAGTACGCGCCGAAAACAATGCCATTTCCGTGACTACGCGTGATGCCAACCGATGCGCGGAAATGCGAGCGGTCATTGAAGACATGGACGACGGTTTTGTGGTCAGTGAAGGCTCCCTGGCGGGTGGCTGTCCTACGCTGCGGCTGACGATGAGTGAGCAGCAGGTAAAAGACCGACAGAATTTTGCCATTGAGCAGAACACCACAACACTGCGCAGCCGACTGGATCAGCTGGGCGTGGCTGAACCGCTGGTGCAGCGACAGGGTGCCAACCGCATCGTCGTTCAGTTGCCCGGTGTCGGTGACCCCGCCGAAGTGATTGAAACACTGAGCGCTGTTGCAACTCTCGAGTTTCGCGGCGAATGTCAAATAGGCAGCGCCCTTGAAGCGGCCCGCAGCGGTCGTGCGCCGGCGGGCTGTTTGCTGTACCCGAAAATCAAGGCAGGCGTAAATGGTCCTGTGGTGCTTGAACGGGATGTTATCGCAACCGGTGGCGAGCTGGTCGACGCGCGATTTACGTATGACGCCGAAGACGGACCGATCGTCAACGTGAAGCTGGACGGCAGTGCATCGAAGCGCATGTTTGAGCATACCAAAGCCAACCTGGATAACCGCATGGGGGTTGTGTTCATCGAAACCAATGCCCGCCGGGTTGAAGGACAGGAAAAACCCATACTCGAAACCACTGAAGAAGTTATTAACTTCGCGACCATTCGGGGTACGTTCAGCGACAGTTTCCGCATCTCCGGGTTTACACCGGCTGAAGCCCAGGAACTGGCTGTATTGCTGCGAGCGGGTGCACTGGCAGCACCGATTTACGTGGTGGAGCAGCGAACGGTTGGCCCGACATTGGGTAAGGACAATATCGAAAAGGGCAAGCGGGCGGTCATTATCGGCTTCCTGCTGGTCGTCGTGTTCATGCTCGTTTATTACAAAGTCTTCGGAATTTTTGCGAATCTTGCTTTGTTCGCAAACCTGGTCATCATGATGGCGCTGCTGTCGCTGTTGCAGGCCTCGCTGACGCTGCCGGGTATTGCCGGAATTGTGTTGACAGTGGGTATGGCGGTTGACGCCAACGTGCTTATCTTTGAGCGCATACGCGAGGAGCTGCGGCACGGCGCTACGCCGCAAAACGCGATTCACTCCGGTTACGATAAAGCGTTTTCATCCATTGCTGATGCCAACATCACGACGCTGATTGCGGCGCTGGTGCTGTATCTGTTTGGCACGGGTCCTATTCAGGGATTCGCGACCACTCTGGCGATTGGTATTTTAAGTTCCATGTTCACGGCAATTATTGGCACGCGGGCATTAGTGAACTGGGTTTACGGTGGCGACAAGCAGGTCGAGAAGCTTTCGATCTAGTTTTACCGCACACACCCAACTGACATTAATTAAAGGCACGATCATGCAGATCATCAAGCAAACAACAAACTTTAACTTTGTCGGACATCGTCGTCCGGCCATGGCGCTTTCCGTGCTGTTGATTCTGGTATCCATTGGATCCCTGTTTGTTCAAAAACTGAATCTCGGCGTCGACTTTACCGGTGGCGTGCTGATGCAGGTGGTCTATCCGGAAGGGGCTGATCTGCCGTCGATTCGAACCGCGCTGACCGATGCCGGGATTGATGACGCTACCGTGCAGCTGTTTGGTTCTCCGCGCGACGTGCTGGTTCGCATGCCGGTGTCCGAAGACACCGTGCCCGATTCAACCGATGTCGAGCAGGGTCAACGGACAACCATGGGCGAGAAGGTTTTCGATATTCTCTCCGCGGCCGACAGCTCCGTTGAGCGCGGAAGAGTTGAGGTCGTTGGCGCGCAGGTGGGTAAAGAGCTGAGTGAAAACGGTTATCTCGCACTGATGATCGCACTGATGCTGATTTTCGCCTACGTCGCGATTCGCTTCGTCTGGAAATTTGGTGCTGGCGCGGTTGCGGCGCTTATCCACGACGTGATTCTGGTGGTTGGTCTGTTCTCGCTGTTTCAGCTGGATTTCGATCTGTCCGTGCTCGCGGCCGTGCTTGCGGTGATCGGCTACTCGCTGAACGATACGATTGTGGTGTTTGACCGTATACGCGAGAACTTTCTTGATCTTCGAAACGCCAAACCCGAGCAGGTCGTGAACACCTCTATCAACCAGATGCTGGCCCGAACGATTATTACCGGTGTGACCACGTTACTCGTGCTGATGGCGCTGTACTTTTTCGGCGGTGAAGCACTACAGCCGTTCTCGATGGCGCTGATCATCGGCATTATTGTGGGTACCTACTCATCGATTTACGTGGCAAGTTCGATCGCGCTGAGTCTCGATGTGTCGGTTGAAGACTTGCTGCCGCCGCCGGTGGATGAAGAAGAAGAGGCTCTGCCTTAGCCGCAGCTTTACATTCTGTGGGCTGGCAATAGTTAGGTTGGCAGTCTGTGGGATGGCAATAGTTAGGTTGGCAGTCTGTGGGTTGGCAATAGT
>CAWUKD010000138.1:0-9504 GCA_963922815.1 uncultured Gammaproteobacteria bacterium | reverse complement strand
CGTTCAGGGAATATCGACGCGAATTGTACCATTTCGCACGAAAGGAAGGGGTCGAAGCAGGGCCGGATGCTGGCGCCCGCGTATCTCTACGAAGCACTCTGTCTCGTCCGTCTGAGTCATGCGGGCAAATCCAACCGCCCGTTTGAGCGTCGGTGAAAAAGTGCCGCTGGTAATTACACCGGTTGCACCGCTCTCCGTGGTGATCGCGTACCCGCCCCGAATGACGCCCTTGCCAGCGAGTACCACGCCGCACCAGAGGGGTAACTCTGCTTCACTCTTTTGTTTTTCAAGCGCTGCTCGCCCGTTAAAGTTGCGCTCGGCGTCCGCAAAGCTGACGGTCCACGCAAGGCCTGCTTCCAGCGGTGTTATGGTTTGATCCATGTCGGTGCCGTACAAATTAAGGCCAGCTTCAATTCTCAGCGTATCGCGACAGCCAAGCCCACAGGGCACCGCTCCCTGACCGGCAAAGGCGGCCCACGTCATTGCAGCATGCTCGGCAGGCATCATGATTTCGTAACCTTCTTCACCGGTATAACCCGTGCGCCCTACATAAACGCTGTTGTGTTCACAGGCTGAGAACCTCTTGAGCTCCGATACTTTTTCAAACAGGCCGTGCAGATTGTGGGCGTCGGCCACCTTGCCAAACACCGCTTTGGCCTCAGGCCCCTGAACAGCGATCAGCGCCATCTCGGGTCGCTCAAGCAGCGCTACCTTCTGATCACCGATACACTCCTGCATCCACGTCAGATCCTGTTCACGGGTCGACGCATTAACGACCAGACGGTAGCCCTGATCACCGCGAGAGTAGACGATCAAATCATCGACGACTCCGCCATCGTGATTGAGCATGCACGTGTACAGCGCCTGCCCGGCCTGGCTCAGCCTGGCAATATCATTGGCAAGCAGGGTACTCAGGTACGCGGCAGCGTCCGCCCCTTCAATATCCACAACGGTCATGTGGGACGCGTCGAACATGCCGCATGACGTTCGCACAGCTTCATGCTCATCAATCTGGGAGCCGTAATGCAACGGCATTTCCCATCCGCCAAAATCAACCAGTTTGGCGCCGGCCTGCTCATGGGTCTCGAATAGCGGGGTTCGTTTCAGCATAAAATTTCCTGTGAGGTTCCGTGCAGAACGGTAGCTCAATTCGTGTGGCCGTTACCGGGCCACAATCGGTAAAAACAGCCGGTATCATAGCTCAGGCCGGAACGCTGCCCAACTGCTGATTGAAGCCCTGCAATCGCTCTGGGGCCGAGGTCTGGCGCTGAGATACGAAACGGTCAGCCATCACCCGGCGTAACGTCGCACCACCCAACACGCTTGTCCGAAGCGTCTTTCAGGCAAGCCTTTTTAACCCGTTGTTTCTAATTGTATTATCACCCTGTCACCCGCCTGTCGACTGCAAATGCACTGCAACGCAAGCCTTTCTGGCCCCGGTTGCATTGTGATGAGTCAAACAGTGACAATCCCTGCCTTGCCTCTGAACATTAAGAAAGGTTTTACCATGACGCCCCTGATAAATGACTTCTCCCGCCGCCTGACCGTGCTGGTCGCCGCCAGCCTGCTGGCCGCATGTTCCAGCACGCTCGTGACCGACGACATGAGCGCGCCCGTCGAAACCAAATCTGCCACCGACACCGACAATGCAGGCGCCCAGCTACATGCCGTCTTTGATAAGGCATGGCAAAACACCATGCGCAATCATCCGACCTGGGCGTCAGGGCTCGGCGACATGCGTTACAACGATCAATGGACTGACGTCTCCATGGAAAGCATCGAGCGCCGGCACCATGAAGCCAAAGAGATACTGGCCGATCTTGCCCAGGTTGATACGAGCAAACTGTCTGCCGAAGACCAGCTTAACTATGCGCTGTTCAAGCAAACCTACGAAGAAGGCGTAGAGGAACATCAGTATCGTCATTTCCTGATTCCGCTTAACCAGCGTGGCGGCATTCAGTCTGCCAATGGCATTGCCAACCGCATTCCTTTTACATCGGTCAAACACTATGAAGACTGGATCACACGCCTCAATGCGTTTGACACCTACATGGACCAGACCCTGGCACTGATGCGGCAGGGAGTAAAAGAAGGCTTGATACATCCGCGCATTATCATGGAGAGGCTGCCTGCCCAGATCCAGGGACAAATTACCGAACCGCGCGACAGCTCGTTTTTCAAGCCGTTTAAAACCCGCCCGGAGTCGATTGACGAAGCCACCTTTGAAAACCTGGCAATGCGGGGAGAACAGGCGATCGGGAACGTGGTTGTGCCTGCCTATCAACGCATGGCCAATTTTTTTGCCAACGAGTATCTGCCCGCTGCACGGGAAACGGTCGGCATCTGGGACACACCACAAGGCACCGAGTATTACGCGCAGCAGGTCAAGAGCTATACCACCACCAACCTGACGCCGGATGAAGTCCATGAGATTGGCCTGAGCGAAGTCGCACGCATTCGCGGCGAGATGATGAAAATCATTGAAAGCCTCGAATTTGACGGCAGTTTTGCCGATTTTCTTACTTTCCTGCGCACCGACCCCCAGTTTTATCACGACACGCCCGAAGCGTTAATGCAGGACTACCTGGCGACGAGCAAACGCATCGACCCGGAACTGGTTAAGCTGTTTAGCGACCTGCCACGTATGCCCTATGGCGTGAAGAAAATCCCTGACGCCATTGCACCCGACACCACCACCGCCTACTACTCGCGGCCCTCCGCCGACGGCAGTCGCGCCGGCTACTATTTCGTCAATCTTTACCGTCCTGAAGTACGCCCCAAATACGAAATTGAAGTGCTGACAGTGCACGAGGCCATGCCCGGCCACCATTTGCAGATTGCGCTGGCCCAGGAACTCGGCGACCTGCCCATGTTCCGTCGCTTCGGCGGATATACGGCCTTTGTCGAAGGTTGGGGACTCTACAGCGAGAGCCTCGGCGGCGAGCTTGGTCTCTACAAGGATCCGTATTCGAAGTTTGGTCAGCTCACCTATGAAATGTGGCGTGCCGTGCGACTGGTCGTCGATACCGGTATGCACCACAAGCGCTGGACGCGTGATCAGGCGATCGAGTTTTTTAAAGACAATGCGGCGAAGGCCGAGTACGACATCATCAACGAAATTGATCGTTACATTGCCTGGCCGGGCCAGGCCCTCGCTTACAAGATCGGGGAACTGAAAATCAAGGAGCTGCGCGCCAGGAGCGAGAAGGCACTTGGCGACAATTTCGATATTCGCGCATTTCACAAAGTCGTTCTGGGAAGCGGCGCGATTCCGCTATCGGAGCTTGAAAAAAACGTCGATGCCTGGATTGTCTCGCACTAACCCGCGATTCTAAAACCCAAAAGGCGATGTCAGTTTTAGTGACATCGCCTTTTTTGTATTCAGCGCTTTATCAGGGTCGCGCATTTAGCCACATATCGAACTGCTGGCCCTTGTTACGCGCTCAACGGAACGGCAGTTGTGCGCTTGCGCTCCTTGAGTACAAAACTGGTGTTTGCCGTCCGTACACCGGTTACCTGAAGCAAATTGCCAATGAGTAATTCTTCGTACTCGCGCATGCTGCTGACCACAATCTTGAGCAGATAATCGGCAATCCCACTCGTTGCGTAGCACTCCTGAATCTGTGGCAGGCGGGTGACCAGCTTGTCGAACTTGGCGACGGTATCCGCGTGATGGTCCTCCAGGCTGACCATCAGGAATGCAATCACGTGCAGGCCCAGCGGCTCGGCATTCAGCACGGTGACGTAGCGGTCAATAATCCCCTGTTCTTCCAGGCGCTTGACGCGTCTCCAGCATGGAGACGGCGACAGCCCGACCTTGTCTGCCAGCTTTTGATTGGTAAGGCGCGCATCTTCCTGAAGCGCCTCCAGTATTTTGACATCCATTGCATCGAGGGGGAGTGACATCGCAGAAAACCTCCAGAAATTCTATAAGTCGGACTATTTATCAGCAAAAAGCGCAGATACCCGACTATAGTAGCGACATTTTCCTCAAAAAAGCGTCAAAGAACGTAAACATTGCTCAATAAAGTCGAAATTGAGGCACAA
This sequence comes from uncultured Gammaproteobacteria bacterium, assembly GCA_963922815.1. Taxonomy (GTDB): domain Bacteria; phylum Pseudomonadota; class Gammaproteobacteria; order Steroidobacterales; family SZUA-146; genus SZUA-146. The sequence continues at coordinate 5,457 of CAWUKD010000138.1, read as the reverse complement.
CGCAAGCCTATTCCACCGGTTATCGGCTATTATCTTTCTCATCAAGTAAATTTGGAGAGGAATCTCACCGTGGCCAAGTCATCCAGCTATGTCGCAAAAATACCCGACCGTGACGGACGCATTCATTACACGGACGACGAACATGCAACCTGGGCTACGCTTTACGCCCGACAGGAAAAGGCGATAGAAAACGTCGCCTGTGCCGAATACCTGAACGCCCTGGAGCGCCTCGACCTGCCCAAAGATCGCATACCTCAGTGCGTCGAATTGTCAGAACGACTTCTGGACCTGAGTGGCTGGAGCGTTACGCCGGTACCGGCACTGATTAATTTTGAGAAATTCTTCAACCTCCTCGCCTCCCGCCAGTTCCCTGCGGCATCGTTCATACGACGCCCTGAAGACCTGGACTATCTGGAAGAGCCCGATATTTTTCATGAAATTTTTGGCCACGTACCCCTGTTGACGGATCCGCGCTTTGCCGCGTTCTCGCAGGCCTATGGCGCCGCGGGGCTCAAGGCTGACAAAGCCGACCACGCGATGCTGGCCCGCCTCTACTGGTTCACGGTGGAATTCGGCCTGATTCAACAGGCGGACGAACTGAAAGTGTACGGCGCCGGAATCGTCTCCTCGCCGGGTGAATGCGTTTATGCGCTGAGCGATCCAACACCTCTGCGCAAACCGTTTGACCCTCTGGACATGCTGCGCACGCCCTATCGAATCGATGTGTTTCAAACGGTGTACTTTGTAATCAACTCGTTTGATCAGCTGTTCGATTTGTCTCAGCGTGACCTCGGCGGTCTTATCCGGGAAGCCAAATCTCTCGGCATGCACGAACCGACCTACCCGGCCAAAGCCTCTTAGACACACAGCCGACACTTTTTTAAATATCATGACGGGGCATCTCGCCTCGTCTAGCGTTAAGGAATTACCATGAGCGAACTCGCCGAAAAGAAATGCGTCCCCTGCGAGGGTGGCGTCCCGACGCTGGAACCGGAAGTTGCACAGGGCCTGTTAGGCGAACTGGCTGACGGCTGGGCGATTAGTCCCTGCGGCAAAGAACTGATCAAGGACTTCAAGTTCAAGGGCTACTACAAGACCATTGCGTTCGTTAACGCACTGGCGTGGATCGCCAACACCGAAGGGCATCATCCGGATCTGGAAGTGGGCTACAACCACTGCCTCGTTCGCTATACGACCCACGCGGTTGATGGACTCACCGAAAACGACTATATCTGCGCGGCCAAGATCGACGAACTTGGCTGATCACGTCCCATACGACGCCTCTTGAGGCGTCGTGCCGGGTCGTCAATTCGCACCCAGGGCTTCACTGGCCAGCCGCCCTTTTACCGATGGCCACTGATTCAGCAGCCCCATCCCAAGGCTTCGTCCCGACTGCAGCCAGGCCTGACGCGAACTGAACAAATGGTGCAAGCCGTCGACCGTGAGCTGCATCTTTCTATTTTCGTACTTGCGGGCCCGCTCAAACCGTCGCAACGCGTACTGGTCCCCAATCTGATCGCCCCTCAACGCGCCCTGCTCAAGCATCGCTGACAGCGTCACAACGTCACCGAAGCCGAGGTTTACCCCTTGTCCGGCCAGTGGGTGCACCACGTGCGCGGCATCGCCCACCAGCGCAACCCGCGGGGCCGTGTAATTTTTAGCCCTGAGCAATCCCAGCGGAAAGCCGACGCGGCGGCTGGTGACTTCCATCTCTCCCAGAACATGATCACAGGCCGAAGCCAGCTCTTTGGCGAACGCGTCATCATCCAGACTCCGGACGCGCACTTCCTCGTCGTCCACCAGAGACCACACAATCGAACACTCGCCGCTGGCCAACGGCAACAGGGCGACCGGCCCGGTCGATAAGAATCTCTGCCACGCCGTATGCTCGTGCGGCCGTTCAGTGCGCACGTTGCATACCACGCCTTTTTGAGCGTAACTTTTCTCAACCACCTCAATCCCGCTTAACGCCCGGATCCTGGAATGCTTTCCGTCAGCTCCGATAAGCAAACGCGCGGTGTGCTGAGTCTGATCTTCTCCAAACACGCGTACGCCGTCTGGCTCCGAGAGCATTTCTTCGACTTTGGTATCAAACACAACGTCGATGAATTCCGACTGTTGTACGCATTCATACAGTGCCCATTGAAGCACGTCGTTATGGACTATGTGGCCCAGGGGCGTAACCCCGATATCGGCACCCGCAAATTCCAAAGAACGATCACCAAACGGTGCGACGCTCTCGTCCCAGACACGCATGTGCGTAAACCCGCAGCGACTGGACTCAGGCATCCTGCTCCAGGCACCGAGCCGTTCGAGCAGACGCTGACTGGACGGGCTGATCGCGGAAACGCGCAGCCCGGGATCCGCGGGAGCACGATATGCCGCGCCCGCCTCCAGCACCCTCACGCGACACGTCGGCCCGGCAAGCGCACAGGCCAGTGACAGCCCCACGAGGCCGCCGCCAGCAATCACCACTTCACGGTCAGGGCTCAATGGTCATTTACCTACGCAGATCTTCGCAGGCTGACGGCTTGACTCATCAAGCGCTCGATTGCGTCAGCGTCTTTGACCAAATGTTTGCTCAGTACATCCGGCGCACCGCGGGTTACCGCCACATCATCCTCGATACGAATGCCGATGCCGCGCCAGTGCTTCGCCACCTTCGATTTTGGCGACACATAAATGCCAGGTTCAACCGTCAGCACCATCCCCGGTTCCAGAATGCGCCAGTTGTCATGAACCTTGTAATCTCCCACATCATGCACGTCGATACCCAGCCAGTGACCGGTTCGGTGCATGTAAAATTCACGGTAGCTTTGCGACTTTAATACCTGCGCAAGCGTTCCCTTGATCAGGCCTTCGCGTATAAGCCCCCTGGCAATGATTCTGACGGCGGCATCATGCACGTCGTTCCAGTGGTTGTCGGCCCTCACCTTGTCTATTGCCGCGATATTGGCCTCGAGCACGATATCGTAGAGTGCTCGCTGCGCTTCGGAGTATTTTCCGTTCACGGGAAACGTTCGCGTGATATCCGACGCGTAACAGTCAATTTCACATCCGGCGTCCACCAGCACAAGGTCGCCGTCTTCAAGCACCTGGTCATTCTCGGTGTAGTGCAAAATACAGCCATTGGCGCCACCGCCAACAATGGCGGGATAGGACGCTACGCCACCGTGGCGCCGAAACTCGTGCAGGTACTCGGCTTCGAGCTCGTATTCGTACATGCCTGGCCGAACGGCCAGCATGGCTCGCTTGTGCGCCTGAGTGGCCACCTTCGCGGCGTGCCGCATGGCCACGATTTCGCTACGGCTCTTGTAAAGCCGCATGTCGTGCAAGACATGATCGAGAGCAACAATTTCCTGGGGCGGATGCGAATTCCCGGCCTGTCCACCGCCACGCATGCCTTTAACCCAGCCAATCAGCTGCTGATCGAACGCGGGATTGCGCCCCATGGTGTAGTAGACGCTGTGCCGATTTTCCATCAGGCCCGGCAGGATATCGTCGAGATCACCAATGGGAAACGCGTCATCGGCACCGAAATTTTCGATCGCGCCCTTCGGGCCCGCCCGCAGCCCATCCCAGGTTTCTTTCTCGGGATCTTTTTCGCGACAAAAAATAATAAATTCGGCCTGCTCCCGACCGGGAACCAGGACTGCGACCGATTCAGGCTCATCAAACCCGGTCAGGTAAAAGAAATCACTGTCCTGCCGGTACTCATGATGTACGTCGCGACTGCGAACCTGTTCAGGGGCCGATGGCAGGATGGCAATACTGCCCTCCCCCATGATGCGCGCGAGCTGGCGACGGCGGCGGGCAAATTCTTCTGCTTTCATGATGCGATGGTTTCCTGCTCCCGACGTTCAATACGAAACAACAATAACTCGTACGGCGAGAAGCTCGTTATATGAAAAAGCGGTTTGGTCAAAGCCATAGTATACAAGGTCGGCGTTTGCGCATTCCAAATTACCTGTGCAACCGCCGGCAATTCCGGTCGGGAACACTTAGTGCTCTTGCGACGAGGCGGCAGAAGCCAGTTCGGCAAGCTCTTCAAACACCAGCTGAACCCCCACCCGAACGTACTCGGAGAGTTCAAAGAAATCACGTTCGCTGTTTTCGCTGACGTCGTCCGAACGGGCCTTGGTCAGCTCAACAAAATCTTCGAGTATTTCCGTGCAGTCGCCGGGCAGCCCTTCGAACTGCCGAATACCACCCTGGGCCAGTCCGTACAGGTAGCCCTGACACCACTGCGCCAGTGCGGCGACCCGCGCCGGCAACTCCTCATCGTCATCAGGGAGGAGCAGCTGAAAACTCAGGTCCTGGGCGCGCAAAAGCCCGATAAGTCGCTCGGCTTCAACGCCCAATTCGCGACCCAGCGCTGCGCTGTCAACGCCAGCATCGGTCGCCAGCGTCGTCAACCACTCGTTAATCGCCGTTTCGGGCTTGGTACTGTAAAGACCGATCAGGTTACCGTGGCTTTCAGAAGCATTGGCCGCCCGTTTGCTGAGGCTCGCCAGCATATTGTCAAATTCGATATAGAGCACAAACTACCCGTTTTCTTAACTATTACAATGACCCACATCCTATCATCGACCCGCCTCTGCGACACAGGGTTTGCGCCTGAGCCCGGCTTTTTTGGCCCGGTTTTGGCGGAGATTTCCTGCCCCATCGTTGCCGGATCGTAATCATTCCAACGTCAGGCAGAATGGTTTCTACAGATGCGATTGACCCGACCCAGACCTCCCACTATAGTGACGCGATGAGTGAACAAAGCCCAAAACAACAGTTCGAACTTGAACTGAAAAAACTCGAGAACCGCATCGGTGAGCTGCTTCGCGCCTGTGGTCAGCTGAAAGAGGAAAATCGCTCCCTTCGCCACCGGCAGGACTCGCTGATCAGCGAACGGGCCAGTCTCCTGCAAAAGAATGAGCAGGTGCGCGCGCGGGTTGAGAGCATGATCAGCCGCCTCAAAGCCATGGAGACCGGATCGTGAGCATTAGCCCCGTAAGCGTTCGAATTCTCGACAAGGAATACCAGATTGCCTGCCCCGCAAATGAGCAGGCGGATCTGTTGCGATGTGCCGAGATGCTAAACGCACGCATGAAAGAAATTCGTGACAATGGCAAGGTAATTGGCCTTGAACGTGTCGCCGTGATGGCCGCGCTGAATATCAGCCACGACCTTCTCCAGGCCAGCACTTCCGACGACAAACTGGACGATGGACTCGGAGATCGTCTCAAATCCCTTCGTCGTCAGGTGGAATCAGTTCTTGAGGACAGTCAACAGCTAGAACTGTGAACCAGGCCATTTGCCCTAATCACTTCTTGAGTCTACACTTTGGTTTCGCGTTGCTGCCGTGTTCGAAAACGGCTGGGATCCTCTCGACCCTAAATATTTACCTAGGGGCCATGATCTGTAGAAGCTATTGTGCACATCCGCTCGACGGAAAGCCTACGGCGT
>CAWUKD010000137.1:0-9510 GCA_963922815.1 uncultured Gammaproteobacteria bacterium | reverse complement strand
GATGATTTTGGCACCGGGTACTCCTCCCTGAGCTATATGAAGCGACTGCCACTAGACGTTATCAAGATTGATCGATCGTTTATCAGCAACATTCCACACGACCAGAACGATCTGGCGATTTCCCAGGCGATTGTGTCGCTGTCCCACAGTCTCGGCTACAAAGTGGTGGCAGAAGGCGTGGAAACCCAGGAACAGCTTGACTACCTGTTCGACCAGTGCTGTAACTATGCTCAGGGCTATTTCCTCAGCAAGCCGGTTCCGGCCGAAGAGTTTGCGGGCGCGGCGGATGACATCAGGGATCGACTGGAAATCAAAACCCACTGGACCGCCAAATTCCGTACGCTGCGGGTGTAGATGAAGCAGCGTCCGCGGTTTAATACAAACCCGACACGTCACCGTCATTACGAGCCAGACACACGTCCGTCATTGCGAGCCCGACTCACCAGATCAATACCTGCACAACCTAGTTCAGTTTAAGTCGTTCCCGTAATTCTTTACGGTAGCGCCGGCTGGCCGGAACGCTGCTACCCGAGGTCAACCTGACTTCACCGTCGTTCGAGTCGAAAGTTCGAAGCTCATCAATGCGATCAAGGTTCACGATTGCACTACGATGCACTCGCTGAAAGCCCTGATCGTTCAACCGCTGACCGATGTTGGTCATAGTCTCGCGAAGCGGATACACGCGCTCTCCTACGTGCAGGTTCACGTAGTTCCCGGACGATTCGATCCAGTCGATATGCTCTACGCGCACCAGAAACTCACGACCCAGCTTCTTGATCAGAAACTTGTCGACCACGGTCACCGTATCCGACTCCTCCTGACCTTCGGTCAGGAAGCCCGCCTCACCCTGCAACCGGCGCAGGATAAATCGATACAGGTAGATCGCCGCGAGGAGCGAAAAGTAGGTGCGGAAGTCTTTGAGATACTCATAGCCAAATTCCTGCCACCAGTTGGGCCAGTGATAGCCATCAGCGTCGCCGACAGCCTCATAGACACCAACCCGAAACCAGTACATCAGCGTGACGTGCAGCAAAGCGTAGACGACGGTAAACGCGGCATGCGCCGGCAGATGGGCGCGCCACGTGTCGAGTCGCAGGGGAAACAGTCGGTCGAACCGCAGGACCACGAGAATCAGCACGCCATGAACCAGAGTACTCGTGAACTCCCAGACCACCGGTTCCCAGGTCGAAATCCCGAGTTCGTTCCTCATGAGGTCCAGCCAGGCGACACCCGAATTGGCCAGAAACACCACCGTCAGATAGGCAATCCAGAGCCCCCACTCCCAGATGCGGCGGTTGGCCAGGTAGCTTTGAAGAGTCATGGTGCCCGTATGTGATCAGAGTGTCGCGCAATTATACCGCTAACTCATTGTTTAACGCTTCAACTCGCCCCTCTATTTCGCTTTTCGTCACAAAATGGGGTCTTTTGGGCCCTTCCCGGTCGAATATTCGTGTCAGCTGGCAGATTCTGATGTCCGAACCTAAAACGCCTTACTGCTGCGTGGAGAAATGTGATGACAACCACTACCGTGTCGGGAACCGACACACAGTCTCAAGCCCTTGCCCGACGACACGACGTCGACGCTCTGCGCGTGTTCGCGTTTGCCCTGCTCATTCTCTACCACGTGGGCATGTTTTATGTGGCCGACTGGGGCTGGCACGTAAAATCAGAGTATCAGTCCGAGGGCCTGAAACTGCCCATGCTACTTAGCAATCAATGGCGCATGTCGCTCATTTTTGTCATCTCGGGCCTGGCCGTCAGCTTTGCCTGGGGCAAATACTCGCCAGGCAGGTTCGCGGCGAGGCGTTTCTCCCGGCTGTTGGTTCCGCTGCTTTTTGGCATGACCGTAATCGTAGTCCCTCAGCCATACCTGGAAGCACTCTCCAATGGCAGTATCGAACCCGGCTTTCTGAAATTCTACTCGGCTTACCTGACCTTCGGTGACATGCCGGCCAACGCCTACAACAACATGGACAGTCCGGGCTGGACCTGGAACCACCTCTGGTACCTTCCTTACCTGCTCGTTTACACGCTGGCACTGATTCCTCTGGCGCTGTTTTTGCGCGGTTCTGGCAAACGTATTCTGGATAAACTGACAAAGCTGCGCGGCATTTGGCTCGTGCTTGCCCCCATCGCTCCACTGATCCTTTACGGCACACTGATCTTTCCCCGGTTTCCGTACATCAGTCACGCCCTGCTCGACGACTGGTACGCGCACGCGATGTACTTCACGTTTTTCCTGTACGGATTTGTGATCGGACGGGATCAGGGGCTTTGGGACGAACTACAGCGAATCCGAAAATTATCTCTGATTGGTGCCGTGGCGACCTTCACCGCTTTTTACGTCATTACCAATGTGCTTCCTGATGACGCCTTTCCCGGTCACGATCAGGTTCAACTGGTCGTCATCTACCTGAACCGATGGCTATGGATTGTCGCGATACTGGGCTGGGGCAAACATCTGCTTGATCGCCCGTTTCGCTGGCTGCCCTATGCCACGGAAGCCGTCTACCCCTGGTACATACTTCATCAGACCATCACCGTTGTTGCGGGGTATCAGCTCTCGCAGCTTGCTCTCGGGCCGGTGATTGAACCGGTTCTGGTGCTGACCGCCACACTGGGCGGCTGCCTGCTACTGCACGAGTTCGTGATTCGCAGGACAGGTGTTCTTCGCTACCTGTTCGGAATCCCGATCGTGAAAACGGGGGCGCCGGCAAGACTGGCGACCGATGGATAGTGTACCGCCTGTTCGGCAAGCGCCAGTAACCTGGAAAAAGGAACGGGTTGAACTGCCGCGTACTTAGCAACATCCTGCGAAACGCATCGCGACATAACACGATGCAGGTTTCGTGGTCCTGCTTTCAAAATTTCGATTATGTCACTGAAATATCGACGCGTTTCTTTACACTAGGGCCGATAAGTGAGTGAGTGAAAATCGCAAGATTCCCCTAACCCTGTTGCCACGCTGGTAATTACAGTAAATGGCACACGTTTTGCATTATCCAGCTGGAAACACTCTTTGCTGGATAATAAAAACAGGAATAATAATATGTCACTTACACATCCCAGCTTTATGCAAAAGAACATTGTCAAACTGTGCGCGCTTGCCATCGCAGGCCTGCTGACCAGCAGCGCAATGGCAACGTACATCACGTACGAAACCCGCCACACCAATTCAGGCGTTAATCAGGCTGATTATCAGGCATCGTGGAACGCTCAGACGAGCGCGATCGGCGCGACCAATCTCAACGCGTTCAACAACCGCTACGCTCCTGGTTCGCACTATCACTCGCACCTTCAGGTTGAGTTTGATGCAAACGCAGCTCAAAACTGGATCTTCGAAATCGCCCCTGATGCAGGTTACGGCGGCGCGCTCTACATGAACAACGCGCTTGTTCAGCACCGCGCTACGGATCTGTGGTGGGGCTACAACTGGGCCGCCAATGAATTGTTGTCCAGCGACGGTGCGCAAATCATTACCGGCACCAACATTCTCGACGTCTACTGGGCCGAAGCCTGCTGCAACGGCGGCCAGAGCGGCCGCTTCAGCATTGACGGCGGACAGAACTGGATGGCGCTTACAGTCGACAACCTGAACAACATGGCCGTACCCGAGCCGGGTATCCTGCTGCTGTTGTCCAGCGGTCTTCTGGGACTGGCTCTGTCGCGACGCAAGGCGCGAATCTGAATCAATACACTCTTCCGACCCGAAGTTTCACTTCGGTCGTCCTGGGACTAGCCAGACCAATATGGGGTCAGAGTACTATTTCAAGCACATACGTACTCTGACCCCTAACGCGCTTAGCGCTGTTAACGCTTGCACGTTTCGTACGCCCGCGAAGCGATCTAACTTGTCCAACAAATCCCCGCATTAGTCTCTGCCTGCCTCCATGGCATCACGAGTGTTTCACTACTCGTGTATGATCCTTGCCCCGATAAAGCTCCTCGACAGTCAGCCACATGTCTGCAAACCCGGGATGGTCTTCCTGCGAATCGATTCGGATCGGGCTTACCCGGAAGCCTGGCCGGAGAACCGGGATATCCAGTTGGACAGCGTGTACGTTATTATTAATGTAGCAACCCCATTACCAGTATCACCATGAGCACATCCGACGACGATAATCCGGGCAACAACGCCATCGCTCTCAAAACCGACGGCAATCCAGAAGGCAAGGGCGTCAACGCGTTCATGCTCGACTGGCATCAAAGCCGACCGTTCGGCGTTGTCGCGAAACCAAAGCGCCAGCTGCTGGCCGAGTTCTTCACATCGATGCTGGTGCTATCAGCGCAGTTCCGGTTTCGCCCGGTGGTCGGCAACACACACTACCTGTACTGGATTGCTGGCAACTGGTCGCTGAGCCTGATCTCGCCTGAGGAATGGTCTGATGCACGTCGCGATGCGTTCGCCGGTACGTGTGAACTGCATCCGGACATGACCTGGACCATGACTCCGGCCGACACGCTGACCAAAGAAAATCCGGTGACCGATGCGCTCAGTCGCATCTACGATGCGTTTGCGAGCACATTAGATACGGAGCGCACGCTCGAAGACATTCTGCCGTTCTACGTGGCCAAAATGCCGTACTACCAACGGCTCTACGCCAGCGCTTTGAGCCGGTCGGTGCAAGCGGCGATGGGCGCCGGAAATCAGATGAATCTAAGCGGTAAAACCTGGCATTCGCTGCTGCCTGACCAAAGCTGCCTCCTGCTTGAACAGCATGGCTGAATTCGCTGCGGCCGGCGCATTGAATGCTATGATCGGGCCAAATCACTGACGAGACCTGCCATGAAGTTTATTTGCTACGCGATTTCTGTCTGTTCCCTGATGTTCGCAAGCCTGACGACCGCCGACGACCACCTGCGACCGTTCGACCGAATGGACGTATTCAAGCTGCAGTGGGTATCAAATCCGAAGATTTCCCCGGACGGCGAACAGGTGGTGTACTCGCGAAACGGCATGGACATCATGACGGACAAGCGCACGACTCGGCTGTGGCTTATCGATAGCGACGGCACGAATAACGTTCCGTTGACGGGTAACGACACCAACGAGTCCAATGCGGCGTGGTCGCCCGACGGCAGCCGGATTGTCTACACGCAGGGAACGGACTACGGGACAGAAGTGTTCTTACACTGGATTGACAGCGGCAAGAGCGTGCGACTTACGCAGCTTGAACGATCACCATCGGGATTGAGCTGGTCACCAAACGGCAAACACATCGCGTTTTCCATGCTCGTGCCTGAAAAGCCACCGGTTCTGGTAACGCCGCCAGCGAAGCCCAAAGACGCAGAGTGGGCCGACAAGCCTCGCGTCACAACACGGGTAAATCACGAGCGCGATGGCTCCGGTTTCATTGAACCGGGCTATAAACACTACTTTGTAATCTCGCCGCTTGGCGGCCCGGCCCGGCAAATCACGTCAGGCGATTTCCATCACAACAGCGCGCCACAGTGGTCTGCGGACAGCGAATCGCTAATTTTCTCGGGCAACAGGAACGACGACTGGGAGTTTAGTTTCCGTAATTCGGAACTCTACCGGGTGTCGATTGGCACCGGGGAGACCACTGCGCTGACCGACCGCAATGGCCCCGACCGGCAGCCAGTAGTTTCGCCCGATGGCAAGAAAATCGCGTACCTGGGATTTGAAGACAAGGTGCAGACGTATCAGGTCGCCAGACTGCACGTGATGAACGCGGACGGTTCGGACAAGCGAACGCTCGTGAACGAACTCGACCGAAGTATCGGCAGCATTGCCTGGAACGGACGTAGCAGCGGCCTGTATTTTCAATATAATGATCACGGCGACACTAAAATTGGATTCACGTCGTTAACCGGCAAATCGCGTGTCGTTACAACAAACGTCGGCGGCGTATCTATTGGTCGGCCCTACAGCGGCGGCTCATTCACGGTATCAAACAACAACAAAGTGGCCTTTACCCATGGCACGGCCTACCGCCCCTCTGAACTTGCCATAGTTGAGGGCAGCCGCGATGCGAACGTGCTGACAGCCTTTAACGCGAGCCTCATGAACCACCGGGATCTCGGCCAGGTGGAAGAGCTCTGGTACAAGTCCAGCGTTGACGGGCGCGATATTCAGGGCTGGATCGTCACTCCCCCCGGCTACGATGCAACCAAGACCTATCCGCTACTGGTCGAAAATCACGGCGGTCCGATTGCCAATTACGGACCCTGGTTCTCGCCGGAAGTGCAGCTACTGGCGGCCGGCGGTTATATCGTGTTCTATCCGAACCCTCGCGGCAGTACGAGCTACGGCGAAGAATTCGGCAATCTGCTGTTCAATAACTATCCGGGCGACGATTACCACGACGTCATGGATGGCGTAGACGAAATCATCCGGATGGGCAGGACGACCGAGGATCAGCTTTACGTCACGGGCGGCAGCGCCGGGGGCATCATGACCGCCTGGATGATTGGCAAAAATAACCGCTTCCAGTCGGCCGCCGTGGTCAAGCCGGTCATGAACTGGGTGAGCAAGACGCTGGTGGCCGACAACTACAACCGCTATGCTGACTATCGGTACCCGGGGCAGCCATGGGAAAACTTTGAAACGTATATGAAGTTCTCGCCCCTGTCGCTGGTTGGCAATATCGAAACGCCGACGCTGGTTATGGTCGGTACCGCAGATCTGCGTACGCCGCTATCGGAATCCAAGCAGCTCTATCACGCGCTGAAGCTTCGTGGTATCGACACGGCGCTGGTGGAAGTACCGGATGCTGCCCACTTCATCGCGAAGCGACCCAGTCAACTGATCACCAAAATAGATCACATACTGGCCTGGTTCGAAAAGTATCCGGAAAGGGATAAGGAATAAGCTAAATCCGGCTGCCGATCTGGCAGGTAAGCCGCCCCCGAATGAGCTAGTGCTGCAAACCGCGCTTGCCTGTTGGCATCGGTACGACACCTTGCTGTCTCAGAAGGTTTTCGGCGCGCTTGCTGCCCGTTTTGCGCCAGACGTCATAGGTTCGCAGAACATCGATGTCGGATTCCTGTCGTTCCCGATCGCGCACTTCGTTTAGCACATCGACGAGCACCTGAAATTTTGCCGCAAGCTCACTGTAGGTGTCCGCAAAGGCGCGTCCGTGAAACGTGCCGCGCACTTCCGTCGACAGCGAGCCGTAGGCGTTGCCGCCCATGTGAATGTAGTAGTCAAGGTCAACGGAGCGTGTAGCCAGACTGTCGGCAAAAAACCCCGAGATAAATAGCGCTACGTCACCAATACGACGCAGGGTCGCACTGCGCTCCTCCGGGCTGGACGCATCGTTGGCATCAACGAGCATGAGGGCAAGAGGCTTAAGGCCGAGGGTGTCGTCGTGGTCTTCGTAAAGTTCGTCCGAACGCGAGAACAGCGTAAGCAGGTTAACGACGTAGTATGTTGCGTGAGGCTTAACGTTTACGCCCTGATCAGCAATAACATCCTCAACAGACGTTCGGAAATAGTCCATTAGATTCACGACCGGCACGACCCGGTCATTGCTGCCTGACTGGTGCATAAACTGGCATCCTCTTCGGCACGAAATGCTTTATCAAGGTATAGCGCAATCGCAAAATAATTCACGTGACGCGACTCACAATAGCGAATACAACGATCGATTCGCACGAGCAGAAACACGCGTGGCTCTTGTACGCAGCACACGCAATGCCCGCGTGCGGCCCTGCGACGTTATCGCTCTCGACAGCTCACCCGTTGCCACCACTGTCTTATGTGAAAACGTAAGCCTTTTCTGTCCGAAACCGCAGCGTTGCCACACTCTAATTGTCATAACGCAACCGAATTTGGAACAAGAAGTGTAAAGCCCGTTGCGCAAGAGCCGAATAACTCATCCGTCTTCGAAATTATCCTTATTAAGTTTACTTGGCAGCTTAATAACCGGTCAATTTGTTACTCTTTTCCGGCTTCAAAAACACTTTGTCCATTTGGCCATTGAAAACTATAAAAACCCCGGAAACCATGATGAAGAAACTACTCCTTGCACTCGGCGCTGCTTTGACGCTAACACCCGTTTCGCACGCCATTACTATCGATTTTGACGACATCCAGGCCGGCACCATTGTCGACAATGAGTACAACTTCCTCGGCGCGACAATCAGCGCATTCAATTTTGACAACGGTCTCGATCTGGCCGTGACCTTTGATACAGAAAATCCTACCGGCGGCGATTACGATCTGGGAGGGCCATTCACGGCCGGGCCGGGAAATAATCTGGGCTCCATATCTCCGGGCAATGTTTTGATCATCCAGGAAAACAATAACTGCGACGAGACCAGCTGTGTCACACCAGACGACGAAGGCAGTCGGCCTGGCGGTCAGTTTGTGATTGAGTTCGACACAGCCGTGCGCCTGGACAGCATCGATTTTTTCGATATCGAACTGGCCGAGTCCGGCCCGTCGGACGACAATCTGATTTCTCTGTTCGATGCCAGTGGCAGCCTTATCGACCTGCTCTTCCATACACCCGATACCGGCGGTGACAACCAGTGGGTACGCTCATTCTTTGGCGTTGAGGGCGTGTCACGCATTGAAATCAACATGGGCGGATCGGGCGCTATCGACAACATCTCCTACGCTCCTGTCCCCGTCCCTGGCGCGCTCGTATTACTGATGAGCGCAATTGGCGGCATGGGATTCTTGCGCAAACGCTAAAGACCTGCATTTGACGTGTATTGAAAAGCCCCGCAAGGGGCTTTTTTTGCCCGGACAATTGCGGTGTTATTCCGACTCAATGACGGCGTAGGCGCGAACCGGAAACGTACCGAAGCCTTTGACCTTTACCGGCACAGCATGAAAGGTGAAAGGCCCGTCCGGAAGCCTTTCCAGCTGACACATATGCTCGACAATGAGTATGTCGGCCCCCAGCAAGATCGAATGGACCGGGCGTGACTTGCCCATGGCGTTATCGATATTCAGAGAATCGATACCTACCAGCGCGGCGCCGGAGGCCTTGAGCCAGGTCGCCGCCTGTTCGGTCAAATACGGATTGTGTTCAAAGTAGCTATCCGTATTCCAATGGCGAGCCCAGCCGGTATGAATCAGCACGGCTTTGTTTTTCACATCGACCCCGGAAAACAGTTCCGGCCCGATGCGCTTCTGATCCGGGGCTGCCCGAAAAACGACGCCGTCCAGTTCGGCTACTGACGCCAACGCAAGCTCCGACAGATCCTTACCCTGCTCATACCGGTGAAACGGAGAATCTATGTAGGTGCCGGTATTGGCCACCATCTCAATCTTCCCAATATGAAACGTCTCGCCTTCGGCATAGTTCGACCTCGAGGCTTCGCGACTCAGATAGTCGCAGATGACCGGTGCCGGCAGCCCTTTATAGGTAATCAAACCATGTTCTACGGTATGGCTAAGATCAATGAGTTGTTTCATAGTGACATTCTCCCGGGAGCAGCGGGTATTAGAACCTGACCAACCCCCATTTTCACCTCTGATTCCGACCTTTTGTGATTGCGGTCAACGTTTTGACTATCATGCTTTCATACTCTGGA